>MHYD01000077.1:1616-2649 GCA_001824645.1 Planctomycetes bacterium RBG_13_46_10 | reverse complement strand
CAGGAAAAACTGCCATCCTGAAATAATTGTAAGAATATTCATTGCAGGAGTTCGTGCTGTCATAAACTTTCTGTCGCAAATTAAGTTTATTAACAGAAGTTTTCAATAAATGTCCAATGTAGCGAGCAAAGCTTTCTCTGAACTTATCCTGAAGATTTAGAATGAAACCTGTTGGCTTGCAAAGCCCTGTGAGTAGTTTGAGTTGTTGACATATGTTCTCATAAGAACAATCTTCCTTTACATGGTCAAGCACATACGGCAAGAAACACATGTCATAGGGATCGAGCATCCTTGATATTCTGCGAAGTTGAACCATGCTGTCTGGAAATGGTGCATCTAACGCCAAAATATTTAATCCGCCTATACCGTATAAATGTTTTGCGTAAGTCTCCAGCATTCTCCTTCCAACGGCTAAAGCTTCAATACATATATCATTTAAGATTATATTGACGTGGATGTTTCTATTGAGCTTGCAACATACATTTGACACAATATTAAGAACCGCTGTGCTGGCCACAGCAGGACCACAACCAACGTCAGCTATAGTAATATTTCTACGCTGCACTGCAGAAATGAGTCTTTCAAAAGTATCTTGCTGTAAGATAGCATTTTGAATTTGAAAAAAGTGCCTTACGAAAAGCCTGTCAAGAAAACCTCGTAAACTCGGCCCATCTACGGGATACGCGCATTCGGCTTCTGATGACTTACTAGGAGGCGGCAAAGAACTAATTTGTCGTTTAAGTATCCCTTCAAGTTTGTCATCGAGCATCCAAATGTTTTCAGGCGTAATTTCTTCTCTTATTTCAGCTAACGTTAGGTATGTCATTTATGGTCCCCATTAAACAATATGGTCAAACATTTGCCTCTCCCCATAATTGGACGAACCTGCGCGATTGATGCGAAAATTCTTATCATCTCTCGTCGCTCGGTTCTCGTAACTTGCTGCAATTAAAGGAGTAAAAATTTTCTCAGATTTTCTGATTTTCCTATGTGGGTAGCAACGGTTTTGATTGATTTACGACAGCGAGAGGAT
>MHYD01000077.1:0-1607 GCA_001824645.1 Planctomycetes bacterium RBG_13_46_10 | reverse complement strand
ACCGCTTTTGGTTGGAAAATGAGCGATTATAGAGCAAAAGAGGGCGGGCTAATGAACCAAACAGGCGAAGGCGGCGCAAAAGAGAGGAAACCTAAAATCTGCAAGCTGGCAATAGTATCACCATTAGCTATTATTCTCGTCTTTCTGGGAGCAATGTATAACGTTTATTCTCATACTCCACTACCATACGATTTAACTATCTTTATTGTTTTGACGGCCGGGGGCCTGCTATCAGGAATAATCGCTTTCTGGAAGATTCGCAGAAGCAAGGGTGCTTTGAAGGGTTATATTTTCTCAATTTCAGGCGTAGTTCCCGTTTTGGCGGTAATTATCTTCATTATCCTCGTGCCTATACTTGAACCTTCGTGGATACCATCCGGCGGCAAGGTTATATACGCGAGTAACATGGCTGGGCTTGGCAAAGCGATTCTTCTTTACGCTCATGATTATGACGGCAGGTATCCAACCCCGGAGGTGTGGTGTGATTTGCTCATAGAACATGCTGATATGACTGAAGGATTCTTTGCGTGCAGGGACGCATTAAAGCGAGGCGACAAAGGCCGCTGTCACTGTGCCATCAATCCGAACTGCGGCCCCAATTCGCCTCCCGATACTGTTCTATTGTTTGAAAGCAAAGGCGGGTGGAACCAGTATGGCGGGCCGGAACTGCTGACCACAGAACATAACGACGGTATAGGGTGCAACATAGTGTTCAATGACACCAGCGTGAGATTGTTCAGAACGGAACCTCTCGGCGAATTGAAATGGGATAACAAGCCAAAAGAAGAGCAAAAACAATAAGTAAACCTGCTGTCATTTTTCCCACGCCCTCTTATTTAAAGACAGGCTTTAAAAAGCCATTTCCTTAGAGGCAAAGGATATACTCTCTCGAATTAAACAAGGGGTAACCCCTAATATAAAAATTGGGGGCTAAACGGCGTCTAAAGGAAAAACGATGACCCCTGCCGCTCGCGGCAGGGCTAATGGGGCTTGAGATTTGTAAGTAAACCCTTGCAAACGGCCGGCGGGGCGGTATACTGCGCTTTCAGCATCAAACGCTCCATAATTGAAACTTTCCCGCCTAAAAGGCGAGGTCTCGCCCGCCTCGGCTCTGGCCGTGGGCGAGGCCGGGCCAGAGGCGGACTTAATTGAAAGGGGAAGATATGAACGCTTGTGTTACTGCCCAGCAATTTCCACATATAGAACCGGTTTTTGTAATCCTCATTGCCTTTGTCGTAGCATCTGTTGTTATGGTAATTCTGGCGGTGAAGCTGCTGATTTGCTGCAAGATATTCGCCAACGCGGGGTATAGCTGGGCGCTGGGCCTATTAATGCTCATACCCATCGTGAACATAATTATGATATTTTACCTTGCTTTCGCCGACTGGCCGGTCAACAAAGAGCTGCGAGAGATGAAACAAAGGCTAAGCGACGCCTCCGACTAACCTACCCTGGAGGACATATATTATGACCGCCGAACGACCGAACAGAGTGAGCGTAATTGACCCCATCAGTCCCGCTATCGAGAGAGTAAAGGTAATGCTCTTTAGGCCATTCGATTTGGGCAGATGGTTCACCATCAGCTTCTGCGCCTGGCTGGCGTATCT
>MHYD01000076.1:679-8806 GCA_001824645.1 Planctomycetes bacterium RBG_13_46_10 | reverse complement strand
CAAATTACTTTTTCATAAATCTGTCCATCTGTTATAAATTCAAACGTCCCTCAAAACTCCTTTCTACTATCTACAACATGCTTCAGCCCGTTCTAATACTACTCTGCGAAGTAGCGATGCTTCTTCGCTACGAAGCACGAGACACCAGACTGATTAAAAATTTATCCGCCTAAGGTGTATTTATGATACCATTGTTATAATATAAAAAATATGATGTTTTATATTCTTATATTTTTGAAGGCATTTCTATCTTATTCTTGTTATTTGAGCCTTTACGACTTTCCCAGCATATCTGTCCGAACTTGGTGATTTGTCGTATGAATAAATATGCGCCCAAGTTGGTCTTGATACCAAGATTGTACTATTTATGTCTGACAATTTGATGTAATGTGTGTGGGAACACATCCACGTCCTACAAACAACTGAATATATACGACTGCTTCTTTGTCAGTCTCATCGGCGGCCATTATATGACACCACTGATTTGGTGTTATTACACCACCAGATAGAATTTTACCAAATGGCATGATGAATTTAGGACCTGATTTATTAAAAAAATCCTTATCATTTCCACCGTTCATGATGAAATCACGGATTGGTCCAAAACATTTTTCGTCACCTCGAAAGCCACGACTGGAATGTACCAAATAGTAGTGGAATGCTATTTTCGCAAGTGACCGGAAGTAATGATCAGTTACCACAATTTTTGTTCGTACGTTAACCTGTGTGATACCTACATTGTTATCAGGCAAATTTTGTATTTCAGATTTTGCCCATGTTTCTGTTAGCTTCTTAAATTCAGTCCAATGCTTATCATCACAATGGATCCATGTCTTTTTGATCTTAACAGTACCAAGCCTTTCTACGCGTTTTTTTAAGCCATCTGGACCCATCCCGGGAAACAACTCTATAAAGAACTCTTTGTCTTGTTCATCATGTATAACAATTTGATCCACTGCAAGCAAGTTTAATGGGTTATCTTTTGAAAGCTTGACTAATTCTCGGTGATCGCCATGATCAATTGTTGGCTCTGGGCATGGAGCTCCCATAGCTGCTTTGACTTTAGAACAACCTCTCTTGCGCTTTTGGGGAATCTTTGGTTTAACCAAATCCCTAAAAAAGCTTTCTGGTCCACACGCTAGAAATTGTTGTTCGGATCTACCGATTCTATTGTTACATAAAGAACAAATTTTACGAAAACGCTTATCGTTCCTAAATTCCCCCAATTGCACAGGAAGAATATGGTCTCCCTCTCCTTTTGTTGGGTCAAACGACGTGCCACAGTAGATACATTTCTCTATTTGATTCATTAAGATATTCTATCTAAGATTTAAATATAAAAAATAATATCCACCCCTTCCGTCTTCGCCATAAGTTGAATTTCCGCTTTGTTGTTGCTCGTGATTATACCGGCCAGCTTTTATGGATACAAATAAATATTTGTAAAAGTATCAAAAGCTGTAAGTGCCCTAAAGGGCCCGTCATTGCGAGCACGAATGAAACGAGTGCGTGGCAATCTCTGAACCATGAACATTTTAGATTGCTTCGTCATTCCATTCCTCGCAATGACAAAACGTGTCACTTTAGGCACTTTGGTTTATGTGTTACAGATTTGTGTGTCCCAGTCGCGATTTTTTTCTTGCCCATCCTTACATTCGAGACCATAATATAACCGACAAGTTAGACACACACCTTCGGTGAATTAAAAATGTTTCGACGTCGCCAAGCCAGCGACAGTCATAATTTGTTCAGGATTATGGTCGAGCTTACAGACGAACAGAAGAAAGTCATATTTGCGCTTGGAAGGCCGGACTCTGTTTTCGAATCGGTCCCCAGGCACGTTGTCGAGCAGCTTGTGCAGATGGGGCTGTTGTACTATCGGTCAGAAAAGAACATACACTTCACTGCTGAGGGGAATAGAATTTATCAACAGCTAAAAAAATTAGAATCATTAGCGTAGAATCGACAGTTCACGAATCGAATAAAAAAATCCAGCAATATAATTTTGGTGTGCGGTGCACACCCTACTATTCTAATCAGAATGCTTCGGGCAGAATCTTCCTGGCGGCGCTGCGAAGGAAGCTGGAAATGTGTCTCTCGGAATTCATGCTGAGCACTTTTCTCGCTACATTGTTGCAATCCTCTATCGTGACGGAGCGGATAATCTGCTTTATCTCCGGTATCATGGGCGGAGTAATTGAAATTGTCCGGATGCCCAGCCCCAGCAGCATCATAATATAATCCGGCTCCGAAGCCATTTCCCCGCAAACGGAAACATCTATCTGGGCCTTATTGGCATCCTGAATAACCATCCTGATAAGTCTTATCACCGCCGGGTCCGTGGCTGAATATAATGTGGAGACCAGTTCATTTCCCCGGTCAACCGCGAGCGTATATTGTATGAGGTCGTTTGTCCCGATGCTGAAAAATGCGGTGTCCCGCGCAAGCGTCGAGGCCGTCAAAGCCGCCGACGGCGTCTCAATCATAATGCCGACCTCGATATTTCTATTATAGGGAATCGATTCATCATCAAGGTCTTCCATCACGTCACGCAAAATCATCTTGGCCTGCATCAGCTCCTGGTGATTTGTTATCAGCGGAAACATAATCTTGACATGCCCCAAAAGCGATGCCCGCAAAATTGCGTGCAATTGTGTTTTGAACATCATCAGGTTCTGCAGGCAAAACCTGATTGACCTCAGCCCCAGAAACGGATTAGGCTCAGGAGCGAAACGCTTGCTTTGAGTTTGCTTGTCCGCGCCGAGGTCAAAGGTTCTTATTACAACGGGTCGATTCCGCAGGAACCGGACGGTTGCAGCATAAGCTTCATAATGCTGCTCTTCCGTAGGTTCGGTGGGGCTGCTCAGATACAGAAACTCCGTTCGATATAAGCCGATGCCCTCGCCTCCTTTTTGCAGAACAACTTCAGCCTCATCGGGAAATTCGATGTTTCCAAAAACGGCAATCCGCGTGCCGTCGCGCGTTACAGCCGGCTTTGCTCTTATGGCATCGAGCTTATGCTCCAGCTCGAGAAACTCGCTCGAATATTTCTCATACTGCAGGGTCGTTTCTTCATCCGGATTTACAATGACGATGCCGCGATTCCCATCGATGATGACGGTATCTCCTCCGCGGACGATTTCAGTAAGATCTTCCAGCGCCACAACCGCCGGTATGCCCAGAGAGCGGGCCACAATAGCAGTATGGCTGGTTCTTCCTCCTGCATCGGTGGCAATTCCTTTTACGAATTGTTTGTTGAAGCCGGCAGTTTGCGTGGGGCTCAATTCACGGGCAATCACCGCCACCTCTTCGCTGAGGCCTTTAACCTCTTCGCGTTTTTTACCAAGCAGCTGCCTGAGCAGACGTCTTTCAATATCGTAAATATCATCTGCCCGCTCGCTGATGTAGGTGTCCTTAACGCTGGAGAAATGCGCGGCAAATTCCCGCAGGACCTTCGAGACAGCGTACTCAGCCGTCACTAACTCGGAATGAATCAAATCGGTAATCTTTTTTCGCAGGCTTCTATCCCGCAGCAAACGAAGATGCACCGCGAAGATATCTCTTATTTTGCCGCTTTCGGCCAAATCCTGCTGGGCTCCAAGCCGTGTTAATTCCTCAATAGCGTCATTAAAGGCATTACGAATACGCTGAGTTTCGACCAACCGCTGCGAAGGCTTAATCTCACGACGGGGTATCCGATAATCTTCAGAATCGATTATCATTGACCTGGCAATAGAAATGCCAGGCGAGACCGCTATACCTTTTTTTATCTCCATCGCGATGTTTACCCAGTTAGAATACACCGTACTGCTTCTGGTACGGTGATGAAAATATTTAATTCATTTTTCATGAGCACGGTGTTTAATGTCCCGTGTGAGCCCCGTTAGATGAGCGATGGATTTCCAACAAAGTTTACCATATTCTACTACTTTGCTCAAACGTATGAATCCGGATCGATGAAACGCCTGCTCTCGACAAGCTCCTGTAAAGCGTTAATCGCTTTCTGAGCGTCGTCACCCTCAGCCTTAATCTTCAACTTTGTTCCATGGGTTGCCGCAAGCAGCGCTATCTGCATTATGCTCTTTCCGTCCACAACTTTTTCACCGTTACTAACGCTGATATCACAAGCAAATTGATTGGCAATATCGACAAATTGCATCGCAGGTCTCATATGGAGGCCATGCATATTTTTTATCTCAACCGCTATTTCACAAACAGCTTTTCCCAATGAATTTTATCCTGCCAACATCCCTAAGGCCTGTAGCTTCAGAAGACCATTTCGAATTTGTTTTATCACAGAGACGGATTTTCATCAATCTCTCTGAGAAGGTCTTCTATATCCTCAGCATTGCGAGATTGCCTAAGAAACTTGCGAAATTTCTCCTGTTGCAGGACTTTGAAAATATTCTCCATCGCCTGTAAATGTTTATCCGGATTGTTAACAGGGCTGATTAAAAGTATCACCAAATAAACCGGCTGTTTATCAAGTGCTGAAAAATCAATGCCTATGCTGCTTTTTCCAATAGCAGCTATTACATCCTTAACACTCGGGTGTTTCACATGAGGCAGCGCAATGCCTTTACCCATTCCGGTACTTGCCTCATTTTCTCTTTTAATCACTGCTTTAATAATCTCTTCTTTAGCGGTCTTTTTCAACTGCCCTGCTTTTTCAAGCGATGAAACAAGCTCTATTATCACATCATCTCGCCTTGAAGACTGAAGCTCAGCTATCGTTGCTTCAAAACAAACAAAATCAGAAAATTTCATTCTTTTAGCCCACAATATCTTATGTGCAAAAATTGCACTATACAAAGTTTTCTTCGTTTACGCAAGTGTACCTCGCTCTGCGTCGCCGGGGTGTTTGTCGTCTCTTTCTTTGTTCTTTTTTTTCCTTAACTGTCCTTCAAGCTTATGCACTGCCCCATCGATACATTTATAAGCATCCTCTCCTCTTTCGGTGCCGATAAAAACATTGCTGTGCTCACCTCTGGCAATTATCTCAACATTGATCTTGCCGCCCGGCTCACCATCGATAATTACTTCAATCTGATTTATGCCGCTATAGTATCTGGGAAGCTTTGAAGTCTTTTCTTCAGAGTACTTTCGAATAACTTCAGTTATCTCAATATGTTTACCTGTAATTGTAAAAAGCAAATTTTATCTCCTTAACTATTTTAATGAAAAATTATATTTATTTTAATCATTTTCTAAAACATAATTCGGCAGCGCGCCTACTACGGCCTGATTGCCTGGCGTTATAACACCTGCGCTGATTGTGAACCTGAAAGCCTCTTCAATCGTCATATCCAAGGCTATAGTCTGCTCTTTTGGAACCACAACGACATAGCCCGTAACAGGCGTTGGTGAATTAGGTACAAGAACAGTAAGAAACTCTTTTCTCTCATTTTCCGCTACTTTTCTCAGCCCTGAGCCGGTCACGAAACCGACCGCCCATATACCTTTACGCGGGTATTCGAGCGCAACAACTCTTGAGAATAACTTAGCCTGTTCTTCCGGCGTAAGCACAAAATCAGTAATTTGCTTAACATAAGGATACACTCGTCTTAAAACAGGGGCGTTCATTATAAATTGTTCTATAAAACGCCATAAGGCTCTTCCAACCACACTGGCTAACAATGCTCCAACCACGCAAATAATAATAATCGCTATAATAAAACCTATAACGGAGCCGGCAGTTCCTTCGACGAAAATATCAGTCAGTTGTTCTTTACTAATCCCATCTTTGCCCTGAATAAGGATAACGAGCCCAACAAGAGCGCGATTCACATGAATGCCAACCTTGGCCTGGATAAACTGGTAAATCCAAACACATATCCAAATAGTTAAAATTGCCGGTAGTAAAACTGCTAAACCACGTAAAAAATAACTTTTAAAGCGTCTTGTAATGCTCATATCTTTAATCACGACACTTATATATTACCAGCTTTTACCTTTTTGAGTATATCGAAAAATGTTTATACTACAACGCCCTGCCAGGAGCGCCTTAGATTAATTTACAGGCTATTTACCGTCAACAAAAAAGTCTCTCGGCAGGTGTGCGCCAATCATGTGTATCGCTGCTCCGGGCAGAGAGCCAAACAACCAGATAAGCCGCTGGCACAATGCCAAAGCCAAAGCGTGCTCACTGGAAACAGCGCATACCCGCATAAACATTACCTTAAGCCACCATTCCATTATACCCGCACCGCCAACGCTAATCGGCAGTGTTCCCAAAAGCCATGACACAGGGAAAAAAATAAAGTAGTATTTTATAGGTGCATTTATACCGATACCGTAGCCAATCAGTACCATGCCAAAAATAAACAATCCCTGGCAGAAAAAAGTCAGCAGTAATGCAGCAGCAAGAATCAATTTTTTATCATAATATATCCGAATCGCATCATGGATTTTCACCATCGCCACTAAGCCTTTCTGATACGTAAATTTCAAATAACGATGCAGCACGGCACGCCCCTCTATTGTGGCAATAAAAACCGTCGTTATAATCGAAATAGCTATCCCAATCCCGGCAAAAATCCATTTGTATTCACCGACACGCTGCAAAAAATTGAATTCCACATATCGAGACTCAAACTGTTGGTTTCCACTACCAGCGGGAATAAACCAGTAGCTACAAGCTGCCATAATAATTATACCGATTAGCCCAACCAACCTGTCAACAAACACACTCAAAGCGGCCTGCAGTTTTTTATTGGTATGTTTTGTAACATACCATGCTCGAATAAAATCCCCTCCCACCGAACCAGGCAGGCAGTTGTTATAGAATAAACCCAAAAAATGAAGTTTTAAAGCTGTGCAAAAACCTATATTAATCGCCTGTGCCCTCAATAGAAGGAACCACCTAAATACAAAAATCAACTGGCTGATAATATAAATGCCCAAAGCAGCTATAAAAATCCACAGTTGCAATCCTAACAGGACTTCACTTACCTGTTTTATACTCTCGCCTTTAAATGCAAGATATAGTGCCGCGCCGGCAACAGCAAAACGCAACAGATATGAAATATATCTGCTTCTTTTACCTTTTGACTTGGGCATTAAAGCAAGTTTCCATAAGCTATGACTTGTTTTTATAAATAATAATAGGTAAAACTCATACTGGCAAGATGCCGACAATAAGAATTTAGGAGAACTATAGGTGGTTACAAAGCAAATTCGTGAAGAAGGCTTGGAATTTAGCCCGAAATTCGACGAAAACGGACTAATACCTGCTATAGCACAGGATATAAAAACCGGCCAAATATTGATGGCAGCTTTTATGAATCAAGCATCGCTGGAAATGACAATCAAAACCGGTTTTGCTACGTATTTTAGCAGGTCAAGGCAAAAAATATGGAAGAAAGGTCAGGACAGCGGGCATGTCCAAAAAGTAGAGCAAATACTTGTCGATTGCGACCAGGACTGCCTTATTCTTAAAGTGCTGATACCACCGGAACGGACAGGCCAATGCCATGTAGGCTACCAGTCATGTTTTTATCGGGCATTGAAGAAAAATTCCGTAAATAAGCTGGAATTTGTCGCAGAGAAGGTTTACGACCCAAAAGAAGTTTACAAAAAGCAAGAATAGAACCTTTTAGGAATGGTCTTTTTGCTTTATAAAGAAAAAGTTGTAAGTTGTTTATAGGACTTTGAAAAGATATTCTAAGATTTTTTTCCTTTTTTTCACGTTACAATTTAACATGAGAAAGGAACGTAATGGATAGATTGGTGAGGAGTAATTGTAAAACTTATCGTTTTTTTTATCTCCTTTTCGTATATAAGGCGTATGTAAATAATGTCTATATATTCAGAAACCTATTTTAGGAGGACTTAGTTATGAGAAAACTTAAATCAAAGACACTCTTGATTTGTGTAATGGCTTTTTTGCTCGGTAGTACACAAATCGCGATGGGTATTGGCGTTACAAACGATAATTGTGCAAACGCAGCGCCTGTCGGCAATGTAAATAATTTGGCGTTTGATACGAGAAGCGCCACATTCGATGGCCCAGGCCATTACATAAACAGCCCGAACATCTGGTTTATTTACACATCAACATGTTCAGGTATCGTAACAGTAAGCTTATGCGGCAGCAGCTACGACACAAAGCTGGCTGTTTATAATGGA
>MHYD01000076.1:160-266 GCA_001824645.1 Planctomycetes bacterium RBG_13_46_10 | reverse complement strand
TAACAAATCAGGCATTCGATACAAGCCAGGCCACATTCGATGGTCCCGGTCTTTGCCTGACCAGTCCCAACATCTGGTATATATATACCGCTTCCTGCACAGGTAC
>MHYD01000076.1:0-97 GCA_001824645.1 Planctomycetes bacterium RBG_13_46_10 | reverse complement strand
GCCAACGATAACTGCAGTAATGCTGCAAAAATTGGCGATGTAACAAATCAGGCATTCGATACAACCCTTGCTACAGCCGATGGTCCCGGCATCTGCA
>MHYD01000075.1:39329-41311 GCA_001824645.1 Planctomycetes bacterium RBG_13_46_10 | reverse complement strand
AGACAGGCCGTCACTGAGGCGATAGATAATATAGACTCGGCAGCAAAAGAATTAAAAGCCGGAAATGATGAAATCGCCGCGATGATGCTTCGAGCCGCATATCAATGTATTAGCGATATCGAGCAGCCCGGATTCTCCGGCGTCGATGAGCAGATACTACAGAATATATTCAGCCGTTTCTGTATAGGCAAATAAAACTGAAAACACAAAATCTTCTTAATAGCCGCCTTGCCAGCGTCATCAATAAGATCGCCTGCGTTTGCCCAGCAGAACAATGTCTCGCAAGGCTTCGGTGTTTCTTGCAGTCATCCAGTTCTTTTCAAAGCCGGGGTCCTGGACTATCTGCGCGATTGCAGCCAGGCAGTACAGATGAAAGTTCCGCTCATCTTTTGTCCCCAAAATGACGAATACAGCAGCAACATTAGTGCGTTTCTGCGAAAATACAACTCCACCTTTGCAGCGTGCGATCAGAATATCAAATGCGTGCTGGCCCTGGATAACTACATGCGGAATCGCCAAGGTGTCACTTAACACGGTGCTGCTTTGTTTTTCACGGTCCATCAATTCCGTACAAAGCTGTTCTGTTTCCTTATTCACCCTGCCTGACATTTTTTCAGCAACTAATTTGAAGAAATCCTGCACCGACACAGAAGATTCTATGTCGAGGATGATGCTGTTTTCAATTATCCGGTCAAACCTGTCCTTAACAATCTGGTCTCTTTCTCTGATAACCTCGCGCAGCTCCGACTCCAGCGAGTACGTGGTTAATTTTCGGTCGGTGATTCTTTCCACAAGGTGCAGCAGCGCATACTCTTTGTTTGTTCTTACTCGCCCGTAGAACCAATAAACAGAGAATCCGGCAATAATCAGCAAAAGGCTTATAAAAAGCGCTTCTTTGCCCATCTCGATGAGTATAAAACAAAACGCTATGATTCCTAATATTTGTATCCATGGATACAGAGGAGCACGAAAGGACGGCTGATAATTTTGTATCCGGCTTTCACGCAGAATTAAAACCGAGATACAGGAAAGGATGTGAGTAAGAATAAGCACTATCGATGCTGCCTCTACGAGCACCTGGAGCTTCAAAAATAATGCCATGATTACAAACAGGCCCGTAATAAATAAAGAATTGTGGGGGGTCCCGAATCTCGCGTTGATTTTCGCAATAAAACCGGGCAGCAGACCATCGTTGCTGAGCGGCACCAGCGACCTTGCTGCAGCCATAATGCCGGCGTTTGCAGTTGAAAGAAATGCCAAAATAGCTGCGGCAGCCATTACAATTCTGCCCGATTGTCCCATAAAAACAAAAGCGCCATCTGAAATGGGCGTAAGTGAGTGACTTAGGCTTTCTGCATCCAGCACGCCAGTGGTCACGAAAACCATAAGTGAATAAAAGATGCTTACCACCAGCAGCGACAGTATCATGCCAAGAGGAATATTACGTGTGGGATCTTTTATTTCCTCCGCGACACTGGCTATCTTTAAAAGTCCCGCGTATGAGACAAAGATGAATCCCATGGTAAAAAAGATAGACATCAAGCCGTGTGGTGTAAAGGGTGCAAATTTATCTACCTTTACAGAAGGCAGACCAGCAACTATATAAAAAAGCATGAGTAACAGCAATCCGACCACCAAAATCACTTGGGTTTTACCGACCTCTTTAATACCAATCAAGTTGATGAAAAGAAAGATTAGACAGAACATCACGGCAATAATGTGTATGTCGATGTCGATAATCATCACGGTGAAGACGGACATGCCGACGAGTGCAAAAGCGCTTTTCATGGCTAAGGAGAACCAGCTTAAAAGTCCCGCAACAGTGCCGACAGCCGGTCCCATACTTCGGATAATAGTAAAGCAGTCTCCGCCTGCCTTGGGCATCGCCGTGATCATCTCGGCAATACTCAGCATCCCGGGAAGCGATAGAAGTCCAGCCAGAAAATAGCAGATTATCACGGCTGGCCCGACCTTGGCGTACG
>MHYD01000075.1:36887-39315 GCA_001824645.1 Planctomycetes bacterium RBG_13_46_10 | reverse complement strand
ATGAACAGCCCGGAGCTTATCATCGCACCGGATGCGATACAGAATACACCGAGCAGATTAAGCTCACGCCGCAGATTCATATAATCTCACTTTTAATCTTTTTAAAGCAGCCTAACTATAAGGCAAGAAAAAGGTAATGGTTTCTCGGCAATTAAGCAAGTACTGTTTTTGCTTTATTGAATTTGACATCAGCAAAAGCTTTTATATAATCTTCAGTAATGTTCACTTCCGGTACACACCGGAAGCGAGAGCGTAGTTCCGGCAAGCGGCCAGGATATTTGAATCTTGCAGATTTTCATGGTGAAATAATTATGATGACAAATATTACTTACGCAGGATTGCTAAGACCCTCCACTAAAATATACGCAGGACTTTATGATATTACTTTGATTATTTTCGGCTCTTTATTCATTGCGGTCGGTGCCCGGCTGAAAATCTTTCTTCCATTTAGCCCCGTTCCCATTACGGGTCAGACTTTTGCAGTATTAATGGTCGGAGCATTGTTTGGAGCCTGGCGGGGAAGCCTATCTGCATTCTTTTACTTAATAATGGGAACGACAGGATTAAGTGTATTCGCTTTGGGTGGTGGTTTCTCGGTATTGTCAGGACCAACCGGCGGTTATCTGATTGGTTTCATCGCCGCCGCTTATATTACCGGGCTATTAGCCGAGAGAGGCTGGGACCGACGAATTGTGACTGCCTTTCTGGCGATGGTTTTAGGAAATATTACCCTTTACGCTTTCGGTTTACTCTGGCTGTGCTGCCTTATGGGCATCAGTAGAACTGTGTTAGTAATAGGACTATATCCATTCATTATAGGCGATTTGTTGAAGATAGCTTTAGCCGCATTACTATTGCCGTCAGGCTGGAAATTGCTGAACAGATTTACCCCGCGTGAGATAAATAACTTGAGAATCAGGACGAAATAGCAGTTGGTTATCTCACGGGGTAAAGTCTTTTTGCACTTGACCGGCAATGATGGTTTTGGTAGCTTGCTCAAGCCCAAATAGGCTGCTATGGTATAAAGCAAGAGGAAATTTGAAATAGTGCGCTATAGATAAGAGGAATCTGCTGAATGAGTAATTTCAGACGTGTGCTCAAGTATATCTGGCCGCAATGGCCGCGGATTATTTCGGTTGTGCTGGCAGCAATGATTGTTTCTTTGCTTTTGACAATGAGCCTTGTCACAGTAATACCACTTTTGAAAGTGATGATGGGCGAGGAAGGACTGCACGGATGGATTGAACGAGAAATTTGCTCGCATCGGTACGGCATTAACTTCTCTGTATCAGAAATGACGGATTTTGCTCAATCTGATGTTTCTTATCATCTGCTGGTAACAGATATTAAAGATAAAAGTCCTGCGAAAAAAGCCGGACTGAAAAAAATGGATATAGTTATAGGGGTCGGCAATTTCTTAGTTGAGAAGGAGGGGCAAAATGTTCCTCGTGCCAAGCTACTTGAAACACTTGCAACTGCGCCAGCCAGCGCCGCCTTTCCTATTCAGCTCAGCCGTCTAAATAGTAAAAGCGGAATCGATACCCAAACATTAGGGCTTAATACAGGACCGAAGCCATTTTATGTGGACTATGTGGAAAAATGGATGAACCTGTTGCCGAGAGAACAAACCAGAGAAAACATAACAAATATGGTGATATTTATAATATTGGCCATGGGAGTTGTCACAATCATTCGATGTTTGGCAAAGTTTTATCAGGAATATGTGGCTCAAAAAATAGTACAGATAGGAATTAATCATTTAAGGGAGGACACCTTCGGCCATGCTATGGATATGCCCATTGGGTTTTTCTCCAATGACCGGCCAAGCGATACAGTCAGCAGAATCATCGGCGATACCGCCGTAATGGGTAAGGCCATAAAAATAATGCTTGGAAAAGCACTGCGGGAGCCGCTGAATGCTCTTTGCATGGTGGCAGTAGCAATGTGGCTGAACTGGCAGCTAACGTTGATTTTTTTGTGCGGTGCACCTTTTGTGCTGTGGCTGGTGATAGTCTTCGGCCAGAAAATGAAAAGGGCCACAAAGAAATCGCTGATGGCCAGTTCGCAAATGCTGGCCAAACTGCAGGAAGCAATGGTGGGTGTCAAAGTAGTCAAGGTTTACAATCGCCAGGAATCAGAGCGAAACAGTTTCAAAGGGATAAATAACAAATTGTTAAAGCAATTGCTGAAGATTTCGAAAGTTGACGCTGCTATTATGCCTGTAATGGAAGTCCTCGGAATGGCGGCGGGCTCAGCAGCCTTGATAGTCGGGGCAACATGGGTTACAGCAGGTGAAATGGACGGCCCTGAATTTTTCGGACTATTAATTCTGCTGGGTGTAGCAGCTGAAGCGGCGAGAAAGACTTCCGATATCTGGAATAAGATTCAAGAGGCAAATGCCGCTGCTGAAAGAGTTTTTGCAGTCATC
>MHYD01000075.1:33520-36862 GCA_001824645.1 Planctomycetes bacterium RBG_13_46_10 | reverse complement strand
CCGAAGCGATAGAGCTGCCGCCGTTGAAAGAGCAGATAGAATTCCGGGATGTCTTTTTTACATATCCAGGTTCGGCTGAGCCGGTATTAAAGGGAGTCAATCTTATTATACCGGCCGGCCATAATGTCGCTATTGTGGGACCCAACGGCTCTGGCAAAACAACCCTGGCAAATCTGATACCGAGATTTTACGACCCCGATTTTGGACAAATCCTAATCGATGGCATTGACATAAATGATGTAACGCTGCATAGTCTGCGAAACCAAATCGGAATGGTCACTCAAAACATTGTCACATTTAACACAACTATAGCTGAAAATATTGCGTATGGTAGAACCGATGCCACCAGAGAGAAAATAATCGCTGCGGCCAGGCGTGCGTTTGCCCATGAATTCATTTCACCTATGCCTAATGGTTATGATACGATTATTGGTGAGCAAGGCACCGGCCTTAGCGGCGGCCAACTGCAAAGAATCATTATAGCCAGAGCTATTCTGAAGAACCCCTCTATTTTGATTTTCGACGAAGCAACCAGCCAGGTTGATGCCGATAGCGAGGCCAAGATTCACAAAGCCATAGAGGAAATCATGCAGGACAGAACCACTTTCTTAATCGCCCACAGATTTAGCACTGTTATTACTGCAGACATGATAGTAGTAATGGATAACGGGCGGATTATCGCTCAAGGTCAGCATGAGGAGCTGATCCAGACCTGCCTGTTGTATCAAAGCTTATACGAAACACAACTGATAAAAGCATAAGTTACAAATGGAAATGGAAAACGGAAATATGGCTGAACTTTCACGGTGGAAAAAAGCACACGACCTTTTCAAAAAGTACGACGGTAACCCAATTCTGTCCCCGACAGATTGGCCTTACCCGGCGAATGCTGTTTTTAACCCGGCATCAGCGAAGCTGAATACAGAGACGCTCCTGCTTGTTCGCGTGGAGGACATGCGGGGCTTCTCGCACCTGACTGTTGCCCGCAGCCCTAACGGTTTAACAGACTGGCATATCGACCCTGAGCCAACCTTAGAAGCCGACCAAAGCTCTTGTGAGGAGAAGTGGGGATTGGAAGACCCACGTATAGTCTGGCTCGAAGAGCAAAAACAGTTTGCTGTTACTTATGTTTCCTTCAGCGAGGGAGGTCCCGTCGTTTCGCTGGCAATTACAAAGAATTTCAGGACTTTTGCACGGCTGGGAACTCTTTTGCCGCCGGAGGACAAAGATGCATGCCTCTTTCCACGCAGATTTAACGGGCGATTCGCTCTTATTCATCGTCCAATTGTCCGAGGTGAGGCACATATATGGCTCAGCTTTTCACCGGATTTGAAGCATTGGGGCGACCATCAATTGCTGATTAGGACAAGAGCGGCATACTGGGACTGCCACAGGGTCGGGCTGGCTTGCCAGCCAATTGAGACACCACAAGGCTGGCTGGTATTCTATCATGGTGTCCGCAGCACCACCGCAGGACAAATATATCGCGTTGGACTAACGCTTTTAGACCTGAATGCGCCCTGGAAACTTCTGCGCCGCAGTGACGAATGGGTACTGGGCCCTGCGGCATATTATGAACAAATAGGTGATGTTGGCGGCGTAGTATTTCCCACAGGTGCCGTGGTTCATAACGAAACTAATCAACTCTATCTCTATTACGGTGCCGCCGACACTACTGTGGCAGTCGCAATAACAAATTTAGATGATTGTATCGATTATATTATGTCTTGTCCGGAAGCAGACGAGTAAAGGCATTGCCACACAAATAACTCTGCTATCCAATTCACTTATTAAGTGAAACAATTCCATCAAGGATTTTATATTCCCTCTGTTTCCCAGCTTAACGGCAGTGACATTCTGAGATTTGACTGTTTTGACAAATGTGTGTCTAAAAAAGCCAGATTCTCAATAAATTGGAATCTGGCTTCGGAGGAGGGTGATGAAAAGCTATTAATGCGTTTCAAAAAAATCAGTTTGCTAAAGTTATTTCCACCTTTATAAATAATCGAACCAACTGCGAATTTTTCTTTAATTAAAAATAGCAGATTAAGAACCTTTAAACTATTTTTCTAATAAATCAAGTCATTAATTTTGAAAAAACTATTTTTTCTATAGTTTTTCTCAAAGTTGTAATAAATACAATCTTTTACTCCACTAATTTTACGCTTGATAAATTAACAATGTTCTCATATTTTAACTAAAATCTTGTTACATCTTCGATACATTTTTCCGTCAAGGTTTGGCTCGTTCGAGGCATCGAGCTCGTAACGAGCATTGCCGTGACTGACTGAGAAAGACTGATATGGGTGCCAAAATAACAATTGCCGACTTGCTTGCAGCTAAACGTCAACATCATAAGATTGTTGCAGTTAGCTGCTATGATTACACTACTGCCAGGCTTATCTCTCAAACTGATGTGCAGATGATATTGGTTGGCGATTCCGCAGCGCAACTTATGCTTGGCTTTAATTCCACTCTGCCTGCCACAATGGACTTTATGGTTACCATAACTGCCGCAGTTTGCCGAGGCGCACCAGATTTATATCTGGTCGCAGACATGCCTTTTCTATCTTATCAGATTAGCAAGGCAGAAGCTATTAAAAATGCCGGTCGATTTGTCACAGAAGCCGGCGCACAAATGGTCAAAATCGAAGTCACTGCTGCCCACTTTGATATTATTAAAGCAGTTAGTGATGCAGGCATAGCGGTCATGGCACACATCGGCATAAGACCGCAAAGCATAAGTAAGATAGGACGATTCAAAGCAGAAGCCACAACAGTAGAAATGGCACTGGAGCTAATAAACCTTGCCGAGAAAATGGTTACCGCCGGTGCCGACTCGCTGCTTATTGAAGGCACTGCTGCTGAAGTAGCGGAAATTATCACGAACCGCTGTGAAGTGCCTGTTATAAGCTGCGGTTCCGGGCCGAACTGCGATGGGCAAATCCTGATTGCACACGATATCCTCGGATTATCACAAGGGCCGGTTCCAAAATTTGCAAAAAGCTATGGTAATTTGGCAAAAGATACTATCGATGCTTTCAGCACCTATTGTAAAAACGTGCAAAACAGTCAGTTCCCAGATGCCGAGCACAGCTACCACATGAAATCAGGAGAAATTGAGAAGCTAAGGCAGCTACTAAATAAATAGCCCACCAAGAAAAATAAATTGGTGGGCTAAATATTTTAAATACTGGTATGCTACTGCGACTCATAAGCTCCCATGTCAATCGCCGAACCCACGATACGTATATTTCCATCAAGGTCTGTTTCGCCTGACTTAGGTATATAATTCGGATCACCGGCATCAATACAGGGCGAACCGTTCAATAGGTGATAGTC
>MHYD01000075.1:31979-33513 GCA_001824645.1 Planctomycetes bacterium RBG_13_46_10 | reverse complement strand
ATCCAATCTGCAAATAAAGGATCAGCACTAATATTGCCAAGACCTGTCGACCAGCCGCCCTGCACATCACTATAGGTCACCGTGGCAAGCTTGCTTTCTATTTGAACACTCCCATTTTCACTTCCATTGAAGTAGATGATGGAATTAGTAATCGTCGGCTCATCGCCAAAAATACCCTGCTTAGAATTTGCTACGATAGTGCAATTTGTTATCGTGGCATTACTGTAGCCTGCAAAACGAGTTGTCTTCTCCAGCAGCATCTCGATACCGGTACCTTTATTTCCACTGATAATACAGTTAGCAATTGTCAGATTACCCCGGTTCAGTAACTGAACGCCGGCATTTCTATTGGCTGTGATGATGCAGTTGGCAATAGTTGCGGTTGCATTTGAGCAATAAATACCGTTATTGCCGTTGGTAATTGTCAAGCCCTCAAGAACGCTGTTTGAGCTTGCACTATTAGGAAAAGTAACCGCCGAGCCTTGACCTCTGCCGTTGATAACGGTTTTTGTCACAACCGCCGGGTCGCCTGGATTAATTGACCTGATTGTCAACCGCTTTCCTTTGAAATCTATGTTTTCACGATAAATCCCGGGGTTGATTATTATCTCATCACCGACCGCAGCTTCATCGATAGCATCCTGGATAAAGCTGTATCTTTTCCCCATAGTCGGATTCTGAACGGGCATGGTCAAATTTATCGCAGAGATGCACTTTGGGTCTGCATAGATTGTAGAACCATGCCGGTCACGTACCTTTATTGTCCACCAGGTCTCTTCGTAGGGCAATGTATTTATAACATTATCTGGCGGCGTCGTAGTATCGGAGACAACTGTGTAGTCCATAACACGATAGGGGTCTGAACCGAACAGGAGCTGGTAGCCGATTGCATTTTCGCTCCTGCGACAGGTTAAAACCACACCATTAGGGTCACCAACATCGACAGGACTGAGGAGTGTGACAGGCCCAGGCAGCACAGCCGGAAAATTAGACTCATCGAACAAAGTCATATAACCGGAAAGATTTGTGCCCTGCCAGCGAAACCTATATATCTCCCTATCCGGTGTTAGAGCCAACTGGAGGTTTTTCCCGGGGCCGATTACTGACCAGTATGCACCGGCGACAAGCCCGCCGTTAAATAAATTCATATTAGAATTTGTAAGAGAATTCTTGTACCACTCCGGCGGTGCACCATGGTTGTTTACTGCAACCTGGACATTCAGAATTCCGGGGTAAAAATATGGTCCGGTACCCTCGTAGGTGTCTATCCAGCACTGCTCTCCGTCAACAGAGCTGAACAAATAATCGAGAATGCTCACAGAGTAATCTTTACAGCGTCCATCCAGCAAAGTGACCCTGTTCACTGCATATCGAGCATCCTGGTACGTCAGGTTCATCCGAATTGCAGCATCTACAGTCGGCTGTCCACCCGTACTGTGTCCCATTGTCTGAATAGGTTGATTATAGTTTGGTGCGACAGATGCCAGATAATGAATAATTAAATCACCGCATTTATAATAAGTCGGCCCGGCCA
>MHYD01000075.1:28840-31948 GCA_001824645.1 Planctomycetes bacterium RBG_13_46_10 | reverse complement strand
AATATTAGCTTTTTCTTCCCATGCATCGGAGTTCCAAGAGCCGCTGCCATTTATACAATCCCCCCCTCCAAAATAAACGACAGTAGGCTTATTCGGATCGAAAGGACTATTATTTTCCAAATACAAATAAGTCCCAATTGCGGTCGGAATAATCCAAACCTTGGCCGTATCAGACAGACCCTCGTTCTGGCCGTCGTTAACAACCAGTTGAAATTCGCACATTTGAAGCGAATCTGTCTGGCTAAAGCCGCCGACCGTTGGAGTCGCGATGTTCGGGTCAGAAATTTCTACTTGCGGGCCGGAAATCTGCTGCCAATGATATTGCAAAGCACCTGAATTATCCGGATCATACGACTTTGTCCCGTCAAGAACCACCTCATGCCCGTCCGTATATAAAGGCAGCCCTGCATCAGCAACGGGAATGTGGGCGCTGCCTATAACAATACCCGTATTATCTGGGAAACTTTCAATCAGTCCGTCACCGACAACAAGCGCAAACGAATATACTCCGAACTTGACCGGCGAGAATCGAGCTATTGATGCATCAGCATCTTCAATTGTAACTGCCGGCCCGGCTACCTGAGACCAGCTATAAATAAGATTCTTATTACCATCAGGGTCGTATGAGCCGCTTCCATCCAATATAACAGAATCAGTAAGCTCTGCTGTCGTCTGGTCACCGCCGGCATCGGCTAAAGGTCTTAGATTGCCGAGAAATTCTGCGGCCCCGATATCGATTCGACCATGGATTACCCGGTCATTTCCATACATATCCTTCTGGCCCGTCTGGACAACGTAGTTC
Source organism: Planctomycetes bacterium RBG_13_46_10 (assembly GCA_001824645.1). Taxonomy (GTDB): domain Bacteria; phylum Planctomycetota; class Phycisphaerae; order Sedimentisphaerales; family Anaerobacaceae; genus RBG-13-46-10. The sequence goes on along the minus strand of MHYD01000075.1, from coordinate 31,146 downwards.
GGGTTGCCGGCGTTGATGCAGGGCGAATCCATTTGTAATCGGAAATCCTTAGCCTGCGGATTGACAAACATCGGGTCCCGGTAAATATTACCGCGTGGATCTTTGCTTGCTCTGCTCGTAATATAGCTATCCCCGGTATTCTCCCATATATTGTTAAATTCAATTCGGTCCTGGGGGATTGAACCTTCCCTATATAGACCTCCACTTCCGCCAGTGCTGCTGATTATATTACTTACCGCTGTGCAGGGACCTAACTCAGCATAAGAAACAAGATAAACATTACCGCCTGATTCAGCAGAGTTATTCACAATGGTATTGTTGATTAAGCTACACTCCACCATAAGAGCCCCGCCACCGGCCGTTGCTGAATTGTCGTATATTAAATTGTTTGTAATTTTGGCGTCTCCGACGGCTGTGAGCACACCTCCGCCTATGTATGCTGAATTGCCTTTTATTATATTGTGAGTAATTATTGGGCTTGAACCTAAACAACCGATTCCTCCTCCCCAACCTTCTATACCAAGCAGATGTTCGGCATTTGCGTTACTATTGTTGGTAATTACATTATTTTTGATGGTTGGAGAAGAGCCGATGCAATAAATCCCGCCTCCGATGATGATAGCATCTCGTCCAAAAATTTCTCCCTCATCGAACAAGGTCCCGAAACCGCCGGTGATAGTAAAGCCGATTAGCACCGCAGCGGTAGTTTCACCATTTTCAAAGGTTACTACACTCCCCTGGCCGGTGCCATTAATAATGGTAGCGGCGACAATTGCAGAATCGTTAGGGTCGGTGCTGGTAAGAACAATATCTTTACCATTAAAATTTATGTTCCCTGAATACCTGCCGGGACTGACAATAATGGTATCGCCGTCATTGGCATCGTCAATCGCCGCTTGAATTGAAGAGCATTGCTCCGGAACTTGGTAAATTGCAGCCCGTGCTGATGCTCCTGTAAAAAGCAACAATACAAAACTTACAAAACTCAAGATTTTCATTGGTTTTCTCCTCTCTGTTCTGGACCTTGTTGAATATTTTTAGTAATTCTTTTTTCTTTCCGATTCCGAGTCGGCCTCTAATACCGGCTTACACCCTTTCCAGGATGAGTTTTATCCTTCTTCTCTCATTTTACTGTTTACTAATAAGACGAATAAGGGCTGTCTTCATTACAAAAATTCTGCACATTTTTATACAAAGAGACATAGATTATTCCACCAGGATTAGGCTCCAAATAATCCTTGTTTTCGATAGAGGCAATTTACAGTCCGGATGTTACCGATTTGTTACCATTTAATCCTTTTTTCGTTATTTTTAATTATATTTGCTCTTGCATCATCAGAGAATTTTGGAAAGCCGGATTACTATATAGATAGTGTAACGGATTGCTATTTTGCGACAAAAAATGAAGGAAAAACAGGATGGAGCTTGCCCGACTAATTTATCACATCCTGAGCCGGGTCGAAGGATTTGAACGTTAGGGGACTGGCAGGCCCAATTCGGCAAGGACCTTTTTCATGTCCTCCCATACAGCTTTGCGATTTTCCAGCGAGTAATTCCGCAACAAATAAGCAGGATGATACGTTGCGAGCAGCTTAATAGGCGAGCTGCCAATGCCGGCGTAATATTCCTCAAAATAGCCACGCAATTGGCCTATCGACTTATTAGTATTCAGCAGCATTCTCGCTGCATGGGCACCGAGGGCGACAATAATCTCCGGCTTAATTATCTCTATCTGTCTTTGAAGAAAAGGCAGGCAGCTTATCATCTCTTCGGGACGAGGGTCGCGATTCTCCGGCGGGCGGCATTTAAGAATGTTGCCTATCCAGACGTCACTGCGGGCCAGTCCCATCGCCGCGATGATTTTATCCAGCAGTTGTCCCGCCCTTCCGACAAAGGGCCGGCCTTGTGCATCTTCATCGGCTCCGGGGGCTTCTCCGATAAACATTATACGGGCATTAGGACTGCCCTCGCCTGGAACCGCATTGGTACGCGATGCTCCTAATCCGCATTGGCAGCATTGGCGAATCTCTTCAGTAATTTTCTCAAGCTCTTTGACTTTTTCAGCGGTAGATGAATCATTTGTTTGGTGTTTTCCTTCAGCCATCTTTAATTTACTTTTTACAGTAAAGCCTGTAAAAAACTGCTCCATCTCCACATGCTGGTGAATCACCTTGTTTATGTCAGTTTCTTTAGCCATTGCAAAAAGAACATCTTAATCGTTTAGAATTGAAACTGGTCCTTAAAGACGGTTTTAAAATCATAAACATTGTTGAAGTCATCGATAGAATCGGTCGGCTGTGCGCTCA
>MHYD01000075.1:28440-28829 GCA_001824645.1 Planctomycetes bacterium RBG_13_46_10 | reverse complement strand
TTTATCATCAGCCAGACGATTTCGCCGAAATCGCGGGTAGTCTTGACTCCCCATGTATTTAACACAAGCACAGCTAACCTGCCCCACTTCTCTATAGCCAGTTTCCTGAGCCCTTCACATAGTGTTTGGCCGCTTACGTGAGTAGGCTTGGATGTAACCTCTTTTGCAGTATAGTCAAGTCCCTCATAGACGAATCTAATCGCCTGTGGGTCGTATCTGCTGTCCTCTCTCGCAATTTCTTCAGGAGTCTTTTTCATTTTCAATTCTCTCAACGCAGAACGGATAAGGTAATTGTTTATTGAATTAACTATTTAACCAGTCACTTCCTTTGCTCAAAGCACTTTCTGGCCGGGTTTTGCACCGGCATCTGCCGATAACATATAGACATC
>MHYD01000075.1:26766-28388 GCA_001824645.1 Planctomycetes bacterium RBG_13_46_10 | reverse complement strand
ATTTGTCTGGGCTTCAGATTCGCAAAGTAAATGACCGTCTTGCCGACCAGAGTCTCAGGTTTATAGGCCTGGGCGATAGCAGCCATACATGTTTTTTGCGGTCCGCCGACATCCAAAACCAAACGCAATAGTTTATTAGCGCCGGTAACTGCTTCTGCGTTTATTACCCTGGCGATTCGTAAATCAATCTTTGCAAAATCTTCGATTGAGCATTCCGGTTTAAACGGCTCAACCAGTTGTGACTGAGCCGCTGCGGATGCCTGGGCACCCTGGGCTTCCTTACTTTCTTCCATCATTGCATTCACCTGTTCCTTCTCAATCCTCTCAAATAATCTTTCGAAATCTTTTATTTTGTGATTCTCCAGCACCGTGTCCACATCTGCAAAATTTAATTCACCGAGATTAAGAAACCTTTCAACTTTCTCGGCGTATTTTGGCAGGACAGGTTTCAGATAAATAGTCAAAATTTTGACGGCATTTATTACAGCGGTTAAAGCAGCTTGTGTCTTTTCCGGGTCGGTTTTTATAGTCTCCCAGGGCTGATTCTGTTCAACGTACCGGTTCGCTTCGTCAGCCAGACCGGTGACAATCCTAATTGCCGCCGCAAATTTAAGATTTTCATAGTTATTAATAATATCTTCTTTTGCAGCTTTAAGCTTATCTATCAATTCCATACCAGCCTGGTTCAACCGGCTAAGCTGCCCATCGAATTTTTTAGTCAGCATCGGCCCGGTACGTGACGCCAGGTTTGCGAACTTACCGACAAGGTCTGAATTAGCCTTGCTTACGAAATCTTCGGTATTCAAGTCGATATCGTCAATGGTATCGGTTAATTTGCTTGCATAGTAGTACCGCAGACATTCAGGATTCAGGTGCTTCAGATATGTTCTGGCGTTAATAAAAGTCCCGCGAGACTTGCTCATCTTTTCGCCGTTTATGGTCAGGAATCCATGAACAAAAAGTTTGTCGGACGTTCTAAAGCCCGCACCAATAAGCATTGCCGGCCAGAATAATGCGTGAAAATACATGATGTCTTTGCCGATGAAATGATACAGCTCATATTCGCCGCTGTTCCAGAGCTTGTCGAAATCAAGATTGTTTCTATCGCAGTAGTTTTTTGCCGAGGCCATGTATCCGATTGGTGCATCCAGCCAAACGTAGAAAAATTTATTCTCTTCTCCCGGTATTTTAAAGCCGAAGTAAGGTCCATCGCGTGATATGTCCCAGTCCTTCAATCCCGAATTGAACCATTCATCGAGTTTGTTTGCCACTGACTTTTGGGTATATCCGCCAGTGATAAGATTTTTCAATTGTTTTTCATAATCAACAAGTTTGAAGAAGTAATGCTCGGATATTTGCAGGGTCGGCGTAGCTTTGCAGGTCGCACAATACGGATTAACCAGCTCTGCCGGCCGGTAGGTGGCGCTGCAAACTTCGCATGAATCGCCGTACTGGTCCTGGGCTTTGCATCGCGGGCAGGTGCCGCGGACGAACCTGTCCGGCAGCGGCATTTTACATTTCTCACAATAGGTTTGCTCAACGTCTCGTTTGATAATCGAGCCTGCCTCATTTAGACGACTGAAAATAAGCTCGCTGAAATGTTTATTTTCGGGCGAGTGCGT
>MHYD01000075.1:25158-26741 GCA_001824645.1 Planctomycetes bacterium RBG_13_46_10 | reverse complement strand
TAAAAGCCGCCGAAATCTGCGACGTGCTCTTTGTGCATTTTTTCTATTAGCTGCTCCGGATTAATACCGGCCGTGCGCGCGCTAATCATCACCGGAGTGCCGTGTGTGTCATCGGCACAAAAATACATACACTGATTGCCGCACATTTTCTGAAAACGCACCCAGATGTCGGTTTGCAGATACTCAACCAGGTGCCCGATGTGTATAGAGCCGTTGGCATAAGGCAAAGCCGATGTTACGATGATTTTACGAGGCATGTTTCTTCCTTTCAGTCTCGGCAAGGCACGTAACGAAAGCAGTGGTCGCCTGCGTACGAGCCGAGCCTTGACGGAAAAGACTATGATTCGACAGGCTCACCATTTATTGTTCCCCAAATTCTTCGTTGTTCTCTTCATTGTTTTCATCATGGTTTTCATCGATGTTTTGCTCAGAGGTGCTTATTTCTGTTCGTTCGCTCACGGCGCCGGAGATTATTTCTATCTCATCGAGCGGCACGGCGATTTTACTTCCATCCTCGTATTCAACGACAACAAGCTGAGTTAATATTTGAGTATCGAAAACTTTGCCTTCGCCATGTTTGGTTTTTACTTTGGTATTTTTCTTGGGCAGTTGTTTCATAAGCTCGGTGTATGTTTTATCCTCGTATCTCAGACAGCACTTCAATCTGCCGCAATAACCGGATATTTTTGACGGGTCAAGCGTGGCCTTTTGCATCTTGGCCATACGCATATTCACAGGCTTAAGCAGCTTAAGAAATCTTTTACAGCAGCATTCTTGTCCGCAGCTTTCTATATCACCCAGCAGCTTGGCCTCATCGCGTGAGCCGATTTGGCGCATCTCGATCCGTGTTTGATATTCCTGTGCGAGCTTTTTAACCAGCTCACGGAAATCGACCCGGCCGTCAGCCATAAAGTAGAATATAATTCGCTCACCTCCGAATATATGCTCCACGTCAACTATTTTCATGGGCAGATTCATCTCTTTCGCGAAACGTTTGCAGCACTCGATTTTTTCTCTCGCTATTTTTTGCAGGTGCTGCTCCTCATTTATATCTGCCGCGGTTGCATACCGGACAAATTTACCGGCCTGCTCACAGGGAACCTCTACACCACTATCGTCGAAGTAGGTTTTTATCTGGTCGTCGCTCAATTTAAATCGTCCGGCTTTATAGGAGCTGAACGGGCCTACCAGGTACCCCAATTCGAGACCTCTTTCGGTTTCTACAACGACACGGGTATCGACTTTCGGTATTTTGGTTTCGTCGTGCTCGAAGAGACCGAGTGTGCTCATGCGGCTATAGCGAACCAGCATGTACTTTTTATTTTTCGCCCACTTGGATTTTATTTCTGAGATTTCAGTCATTAAAACCACCTTATATTTAATCCCGCAACTTGCTACGGGCTTCAAATATACAATTCAAAAATAACCTTTTTCAATTATTACGAAAAATTGATTATATCAGAACCTGCAAGGTTTAACAATAGCTGCTCATAAATAAGCTTCTCGTTAACACTCGATTCGATCCGGCGCAGCATCTTGTAGCATTCATCAATAACCAGGCAAGCTTGCTCCGTATCGAAACG
>MHYD01000075.1:17307-24853 GCA_001824645.1 Planctomycetes bacterium RBG_13_46_10 | reverse complement strand
CCGGCGGCTCTTCCAGGACTTTCAAAAGCGCGTTCTGCGAGGCAGCATTTAATTTTTCCGCCTCGCTGACCACAAAGACCTTTCTTTGCGAAAGAGTTGGCTTGTTCGCCACTTTCTCTATCAGAAACTCACGAACGACATCAATCGGTAAATCAACCGGTGTTTTTCTGTCTTTACCTTCTCTTGTGAATTCTATTAGCTCCTTATAGATGTGATTAAAGTCGGGATGCGTTTCAGCCTGGAATGCCCGGCAGGATCGACATGAGCAGCAACCATCGGCAAAACCATTTTCCACAGATGGATTCTCACAAAGCAACAGTTTTGCCCATTCAAGGACCGTTTTAAATTTGCCGATTCCTTCCATACCGGCAAAGATATAAGCATGGGCCCACTTACCGGAGGCAAAGGCCTTTTGCAAAATCGCTATCGCTCTGTCCTGACAAAAAATATCTTTGAATGACATCTATGTAAAACTCGCTTCCGAGATAATCTGCAAAATTTTTTGTTGAACTTTTTCGATACCAGCATTACTACCATCGACGATTTTAACGACCCCAGGATATTCTTTTTCCAGCATAAGAAACCATTTTCTGACTTTTCGGTGATACTCCAAAGTTCTGGAATCAAATCTATCGGGCGTAGTATTTTCAAATAAGTGACTTTGGTTAGCATCTTTGTGATTTTCAATACTTTTTTGGCGAGGTTTACGACCGGTACGCTCAAGGCCCTCTTCAGCAGGGATGTCAATTATAATTGTCAAGTCTGGCCAAACATCCCCAACCGCAAATTTGCCTAATTCAATTATTTTCTCAATTGGATATCCACTACTGCCTTGATAGGCACAAGTAGATGAAATAAATCTATCACATAGAACAGTTTTGCCTTTTTCTATTGCCGGTTTAATTACTTCAGCAACAAGCTGGGCTCGCGAAGCCATAAATAGCATGGTTTCAGTGTGAACATCCATGATTCCTTTGGCGCCATATTTAAGAAGGTGGCGGATTTGGTCGCCGATTTTAGTGCCTCCTGGGTCATGTGTCTTAACTACCTCGATACCTTTTTTGGTAAAATATTCTGCAAGTAATTCTAATTGCGTAGTTTTTCCGCAGCCATCCGGCCCATCAAGAACAATGAATTTACCTTGAAATTTGTTTTTCAAAAGATCCCTTTTTCAATTTTTAAGAATCGCAACCAAAACTGTCGCTATAATACCAATAAGTCCTATTATGACACCCAATAAAATCAAAAACCACATATATTCTGTGCATAAAATAGCGATTTTACCAACGATGGAACTGTATTTTTGACCAAGGTCATATCCTTGCTGGTAGAACGTTATACCTACCCCGTTGCCATCAAAAGCAGATCCCCATCGCAGCAAATTCCGGTTTTGCAACTTGAAAAGAGTCTCATGAATGAGTTGCCTATCAGCCTCTATTCCCTTGCTTCTCAGTTCTGCTTCAAGTTCCTTATGAGTAAGACTAAATGTTACTTCTCCTCTGCTAATCTTGTTACAACAAAAGGCTAGTAATGTTCTTTCATCCCTTGGTAGCCACATAATTTTTATTTCCTAAAGCCAGATCCTTCGCTTCGCTCAGGATGACACCTACAGGTGTCACCTTGTCAACTGGAAGTTTTGTTCGCCGACGAGCTGACGCATCTTTCGGCAGAAATCCAAATCGGGATTTACACTCAATTCTTTGTCAGCTGCTGCATAAATCCTGCCTCTGTCGGTTTTCACCGCTACATACACGGGACTCTTGCCCCTGTGATGCTGGCATATACTGCGTATCGCGGTCACCTTTTCCTCAGTGACATCTTTTGCCTCCAGCCGAATCCTCACCGCTGCAGCCAACTTTTTCCTCACATCATCCAGTGTTATCAGCTCTTCAGCCAAAATATTTGGTTTTTCTCTTCGCCGGTCGAGCTTACCCTTTACGAAAACAACCGTATCCTGCACCAGCACACCGCTGAATCTATTCAAAGCATCAGGAAACAACACTACATCGACCTGTCCCTGCAGGTCTTCGAGAACGAAGACCGCCATTTTTGACCCGGCATTTCTGCCGGTCTTTGTTACGTTGTATCGTATCTTGGCTACCATTCCGCCGATGACAACGGTCTTTCCTTCATCGGCTTCAACCAATTGTAAGCTGTTATGAGTCGAATAGAGATTTATGACCTCAGCGTGATGGCTGAGCGGATTGCTGGTGACATAGAAGCCGAGAACCTCCTTTTCATAAGCAAGCATTTGCTGCTCAGGCCAGGGCGAAACGCTGGGCAGTTGTTTATGGTCCTGCGAATAGTCAGTTTCTTTTGTTACCTGTCCAAAGAAACTCATCTGACCCGCGCTTTTATCTGCCTGCAGACTTGAGCCGATTTCCATAGCTTTTTCCATGCCCGCCATCATTTGAGCACGGTTGCCGCCGAGTCTGTCAAAGGCACCGGCTTTTATAAGGGATTCGATAGTCTGTTTATTGGCTGCTCTGGAATCGACGTTCTCACAGAAATGGAAAAGGCTCTCAAACCGGCCAACCTTATTACGGGCGGCTATTATTTGTTCGACGGCCTTTTCGCCGACGCCTTTGACCGCAGCAAGGCCGAAACGTATGACTCCTTTTTTATCACCTGTTTTATAAACAGGCGTGAAATCCACACCGCTTTCATTTATATCCGGCGCTGAAACGGTAATACCCATCTCGGTACATTCGTTGATATAGTCCACGACTTTATCCGTGTTGCCCATTTCGTATGTCAGAAGTGCCGCCATAAATTCGACAGGCCAATGGGTCTTCATATAGGCGGTCTGATAAGCAATGAAGGCATAGCGGGTCGAGTGACTCTTATTAAAGCCGTAACCGGCGAACCGTTCGATAAGCTCAAAAATCTGCTGAGCCTGTTTCTCTTTTAAGCCCTTATCAACGCAGCCCGCGATGAATCTTTCCCTTTCCTTCTCGATGACCTTGGCTTTCTTTTTGCTTATCGCTTTGATTAGTCCGTATGCTTCCCGCAGCGGTATGTCACCGAGCCGATTGCAAATTTGCATTACCTGCTCCTGATAGACCATAATGCCGTAAGTTTCATCGAGGATTTCAGACATAATTGGGTGAGGCAGGCTCCATTTCGCTCCATGCTTGCGGTCGGTATAGTCGGAAATCAGTATCATTGGCCCGGGCCGATAAAGTGCGTTGGCAGCTATGAGGTCCTCCAGCCTGTCAGGCTTCATTTTCACCAACATGCTCTGCATACCGCCGGACTCGAACTGGAAAACGCCTTTTGTTTTACCGGCTGAGAATAACTGAAACACCTTTGGGTCGGTAAGGTCAAGCTTTTCCAGGTTGATGTCCACGCCATGAATATCCCTGACTAATTGCCGGGCACGCTCCAATACGCTGAGGGTCTTGAGTCCCAGAAAATCCATCTTCAACAGGCCCACCTTCTCAACCATCGGGCCTTCATATTGAGTTATAATATCGTCGGAGCCGGATGCTTTATACAAAGGCACAAAATTAGTCAACGGCTCATCCGCTATTACGACACCGGCTGCATGAACAGAAGCGTGGCGAGTAAGACCTTCAAGCTTTTTACATATATCAATTACTTTCCTAGTTTGCTCATTTTTTTCATAAGCTTCTTTTAATTGCGGCTCGCTCTGTAAAGCTTTATCGAGCGTCATATCAAGCGAGAACGGGACGAGCTTCGCCAGTCTGTCGGCCTCAGCTAATGGCACGCCGAGAACCCTGCATATATCACGGATTACCGCGCGGGCCTTCATAGTTCCGAAGGTTATTATCTGTGCGACGTGGCCGTATTTTTGTCGGACATAATCAATGACTTTGGGCCGATGGACCTGGCAAATATCAATGTCGATATCGGGCATTTCATTACGCTGTGGGTCCATAAACCGCTCAAACAGCAGGTCATATCGTATAGGATCAACATCGCACAATCCTAAGCAGTATCCAACCACTGTCCCCACGGCGCTTCCTCTGGCACCGATGGGAATATTATTTTCGTGTGCGTACTTACAAAAGTCCCACACGATAAGGAAATAGCTGGCAAAACCCTTCGATTCGATTACATGCAGCTCCCTGTCGAGCCTTTCCTTAATCGAATCGGTGATTTTGCCGTAGCGTTGCTGAGCTCCTTCGTAACACAACTTTGTGAGGAACTCTTCAGCCGGTATGTTATCGGGAGGCTCAAATCGCGGTGCGTGTCGCTCTTTCAGGTCAAGCTCGATATTACAGCGATTGGCAATTGTAATGGTATTGTCGCAGGCTTCCTCGCTTTCGGCAAAAAGCTGCCGCATCTCCTGTGGACTCTTTAAATAAACATCCAGCGGATAAATCATCCTGTCGGGAGCATCAGCTCTTTTACCGGTGCTGATGGCGCATAAACAATTGTGCGCTTCGTGGTCATCTTCCTGTAGAAAGTGCACATCGTTGGTTGCAACCAGGCCCAGGCCCATCTTTTGGGCAAGGTCAATTAATCCCTGCCGAACATTTGGGTCATCATCCTGGTGTATTTGAATTTCGATAAAAAATCTATCCTGGCCGAATATCTTTAGATAGCCTTCAGCCGCTGCTGCCGCAGCCTTTTGGTCGCCCCTGGCAAGCTGGGATGCAATCTCACCTTTCATACATGCCGAAGTACAGATAAGGCCTTCATTCAGCTCAGCCAGGATTTCCTTATCTATTCGCGGGCGGTAGTAAAATCCTTCGAGAAAGCCGACACTTGCCAATTTCAACAGGTTTTGATACCCAATGTTATTTTCAGCCAATAAAATCAGATGGTAAGCTGCATCGGCTATGGTCGTTTTGGTTCTATCGAACCTGCTGCCTGGAGCTATATAGGCTTCAATGCCAATAATCGGTTTTATATGAGCTGCCTGTGCTTTTGTATAGAATTCAACAGCTCCGAAGAGATTGCCATGGTCTGTAACAGCGACAGAATCCATACCAAGTTTTTTGCACCGTTTGAATAACGCATCGGAAACTACTGCCCCATCAAGCAGTGAATATTGACTGTGTAAATGAAGGTGTGTAAATTTTTTACCTGACATGAGTATATAAATCCTTTATACATAGTAGATTATGACGAACCATCCTGTCGATGCCGGAAACAGCATAATAAGTCTAATCTTTCTTGTTGTCAATCAAAATGGCTGTTTTCTCAGACAATAGTTCATAAAGTGTTATCCGGCATTTATTTACCTTGATTTAGGTCTGGAAAAATGGTATAATATTTTAATTAATCCCTGTAATTATCGGAAGCATAAAACTTGAAATAAACTGTGCTTGTTGCTCCGGTTTTTCTTTGATTGTGTTCTTTAATTATATACACAAATCTGAGCAAGAGTGATAAGACTTTCTCTTGTACTTTTAAAGAAATATAATGAATACCTATACCTGCATGCTGAGAGATGTTTTTGGATCCTTGTTAGAGACCTCGGCATGCCTCTTAACCGCCTGTATTACAAATAATTATGATATTATCATATAAATCCAAGCTTACAGATTACCTTACGCAGAAAAATAGCCCAAATCTTCCGGAAATAAGCGAAAACCAGAAGTTAATAATGGTCTTAATCGCCAGCGAAAGATTTATCAATCTCAGGCAGAAAAAACGTTACCTTTACTATCAATAACGGCACTTATTTATAGTCAAAAAGTACGTGGGCAAAGTCTAAATGGTAACCTATGAATCAACAATTGTGCCAGATCGAGCCTAAAATGGTTGAGTATGGTTCTGTTCAAGTATCGGCGAGCTTAGCTGACCCGTTCATCGAGCTGGTCAGCAAAGCTCAACGCGGTGATAGACAAAGCCTTGCTCAATTAGCTCAGCAGGCAAGAGTTCGCCTGCGAACGTACGTTTATCGTCTGACTCAACAGGAAGATCTGGCACAGGAAATTGTTCAGGAGAGCTTGTTAGAGATGTGCAAGGTATTAGGTAAATTAAGACAAAACGACAGATTCTGGCCGTGGCTCTATGGTATAGCTATTAACAAGCTGCGGCATCATCAAAGAACTGAGCGTACACAGCAAAAAATAGCGATATCCAGTATAACACATAATGGCTCTTTCAGAGAGCGACAAGATGGACTGGAGAGACTCGTTGGCAAAGAACTGAAACAAATCGTCTCATCAGCGATGCAAAAGCTGAAAGCCCGGCACAAAGCCGTTTTGATTATGCGATGCTACGACGATATGAAATATTCGGAGATTGCCGAGACTTTGGGCTGCAGCGAGTTTAGCACGCGTATGCTATTTATGCGTGCAAAAAAAGCTCTGCAAAAGGAGCTATCACGCAACGGCTTCGGAAAAGGCTCTTTGTTGGCCGCTCTTATACTATTCGGGAAAATGACGGCTCCGAGTGAAGCGGCGGCTGCACAGGTTACTGTCACAGCAGCTGCAACCAAGGTCGGCTTATTGGCAGGAATCGCCGGGCTGGCAACTACGAAAACAGCGATTGTATCTTTAACCGCAGCCGGTGCATTAACTGCCGGCACGATAGTAACTACATCTTCCATAATTCATGATCCTTATACTGCCAGCCAGCCCAGTAAGATTTCAGCAGGCTTGGTTGACTTCAGCAGCAACGCTGAAGAGGAATACTGGTATTATTATCCGCAGGGTCCCGATGAACCTATGATGCTGCGAGCAAAATCAAGTACCGTGGGTGACAAATTATACTCACGGATACTGCAAAATGACCGTGCAAATTACTTCTACAATAATGATAATGTCTATATCAATAATTATAGAATGTGGGCCAGTGATCTGAGCGTGATGAAAATCCCCACGGATGACCCCAAATTAACCGACTTTCTATGCCAGGTCGAGGGCGGCAAAAACACGATGAGGCATATATCGGCTCCGGGTCGGGGGCTGTTGGTTATAACCGCACGGGGTGATAACTCAACATCCGAATTAAAACGGATTAATGGCAAACTTAATCAGGGACCATGGCTTATTCGTCATTACAATGTCCTGGATGAGGAATACTTCCAGGGAGACTGGCCGGCTACTGCCAGGATTACTGACAACCGTGACGAAATGCACAAACGAGGCTGGACTTACTTTCGGATTACAGGTCAATTAAATGGCCGTGAGATAGCCGGAACAGGACGGATTCCTTTTGTCTATATAACAAGTAAAAAGTACAGCCCCTGGTTGAAACTCCAAGCTGGCTCTCTTACGATAGTTGATACCTACAATGAAGCTTATATACAACAAACAGATAGTAACAAGATTGAGAAATATAAAGGCGGCAGCTTCTTTAAGGGGCTGGCTCGGCCCTGGATGGGACTACACACAATCGATACGATGCGCCGAGATGCAGCAGAGCAGCGGATTTGGTTTGAAACAAGATACACGCCGGGCAGTCAATACGCCGAAGTGCAGTTGCGCGGCAACAAAGGTGATAAAATCATCTACAAAATCGATATGGAGACAGACGTCGTCGATGAAATCACCTTCTCTACAGATAAGGGTGATATTGGGAACCTGAAGTTCTCATATCTTCAATCCATAAACGGAGTTGGTGA
>MHYD01000075.1:14740-17224 GCA_001824645.1 Planctomycetes bacterium RBG_13_46_10 | reverse complement strand
AATTGGTGGAGGGTTCACCTAAGTAAAAACCATGTGAAACAGGAAGCTAAATGCTTAGCCGGCGGTTTCACAATCGGTGCAGCTTACCTCAAAATCCAACGAAGAGGAGCATAAATGAGGTTATACCTGACAACCTGGCCATGGATTGCCGTTGTTATTTTAACAGGGGCAGGTTTCATGTTCCCCATTTCGGCTGTGGCTGATTGGAGCTACGAATACAGGGACAATTTTAACAGCAACAAGGTCGAGCAAAACTGCTACATTAACTCGGTTTTTTGGCCCCAGGGAGCTTTTCCTCCACAGGAGCCATATCTGTATTTTCTCGATACAAACTCGCAGCGAGAACTGGCATTCGGAGATTATCACGGCCAGCCAGCCCTTCTGGGCTATTGTTTCCCACTTGACCCAATGCAGCCGAGTTTAGCAATAAGCGGAGACTTGCAGGTTGATGTACGATGTACATACAGCGCCGATGAATTTCCTTCTATTTCCGGTTATTTACGATACTCGCTGTCGAGCAACGGTGTCACCTGGTCAACTCCGATAGAGCTTGAAGAGGGCAGCAACAACATCCAGCTCGAATCAGTTAGAGGTGCCTGCTACATTATTTTTTACGGCACCGAGGTGGTGATCGACAACCTTATTGTACATTTGTACTCGTCTGACGCCACGATTTATGTGCCGTCGGAATTTCCTACCATCCAGAGGGCAATTGACGCCGCTTCTTATGGTGACATTATAGAGGTTGCCCCAGGCACTTACAGAGGCGACGGTAACAGGGACATTAATTTCCGCGGCAAGGCCATCACCGTGCGCAGCTCAGCAGGGCCTGACAGCACGACAATCGACTGCGGCGGACAGGGCCACAGAGGCTTTTACTTTCATGGTGGGGAGGGCCCAAGCTCTGTTTTACAGGGTTTCACTATTACAAACGCTCGTGTGACAGGCTCCGGGATTGGCGGCGGTATATACTGCGAATCGAGCAGCCCAACCATAGTTGATTGTGTAATAAAACAATGTACAGCGACTCTTGGCGGCGGTATCGGCTGCACCGGCGGTGAGCCGACAATCTTAGATTGTACAATAGAGCAGTGCTCTGCGGATTCCGCCGGTGCGGGAGCAGAATCCGGAAATGGGGCCGGTATCGGGCTAATAAGAAATTCAAATGCTCTCATAATAAATAGTACTATCAGAAATAACAACAGCTCATCACAGGCAGGTCATGGGGCAGGCATATACTGCTGGCAAAGTGAAGTGCGATTATCAAATTGTAATATCCTATTTAACAGCACACCAGCAGGAGCAAGAGGCGGCGGCGTCTTCAGCGGAGGCTCTTCTTCGCAGCTAACTTTGGAAAGATGCATTATCTCGAATAATACTTCCGGTACCGGTAGCGGCATTTTTGTCGGCCCGCTGGCTGACGCCCAGTCGGACAATATTAAAGAATATGTACGGATAACAAACTGCACTATTGCCGACAACAGGTTGACAGGAGCCATGTCAGCATCTTACGCAGGTGGTATTCACTCTATCAGCAGCGATATTGTGGTTAGAAATAGTATTGTGTGGTACAATGACGGCACAGATGTGCTACTGCTTAGTTCGACCTCGAGTAATCCTATTCTCTATTCAAATACAGGGCAATATAAATCGGGATTAGGTAACATAAGCTCGCCTCCTCTGTTTGCGACCGGCTCCGACTATCACCTGCAGTCCATCACCGGTCGTTACGAACCACTTTTCGGCATGTGGGTGCAGGATAGCTCTCACAGCCCCTGTATCGATGCCGGCGATCCCCAGGATTCTATCGGTGCCGAGCCTTATCCAAACGGCAGATGTATCAATATGGGAGCTTATGGCGGCACCCGTGAAGCGAGTAAAGGTATCGGCCCTCTGATATTTCACGTTGACCAATCGAGTGGTAGTGATTTCAATTCCGGCATAAGTAAGAGTAACGCATTTGCAACCATTCAAAGAGCAGTCGAAGAAGCCATCAGTGGAGATACTATCGTGGTCTGGCCAGGCGTTTATCGGGAGGAAGTTACCTTCAGCCGCAAAGCAGTAACGCTGCAAAGCGCAGATGAAGCGGCTGTAGTTACAGCTTCAAATGGTTATGCGTTTTCCTTCTATGGGGCCGAGAGTTCGATGAGTGTACTGCGTAATTTCGTTGTTACGGGCTGCGGCGAAGGAGGTATCTTCTGCTTCGGTGCTTCTCCTCAAATTACCAACCTGACCATAGCTGATAATCAGTATGGGATTGCCTCTTATGACGGAGCGGATCCTGCTATAACAAACTGTACCCTCTGGAACAACAAGAACGGTGATTTATTCCAGTGCCGTGCCCGTTATAGCTGCATCGAAGTTGCCACGGGTGTAAATGCCGTTGGCAGAGACAACGGAAACATAAGCACAAACCCATTGTTCGCCGACCCTGCTAACGGTGATTACCATCTACAGTCTCGCTATGGCAGGTTCGTACCCGGA
>MHYD01000075.1:686-14727 GCA_001824645.1 Planctomycetes bacterium RBG_13_46_10 | reverse complement strand
TGACGGACTCTTTATCAAGTCCTTGTATTGACGCCGGCGATCCAAGTGTGTATCCGGGACGCGAGCGGATGCCCCACGGGGGCAGGGTTAATATCGGCGCTTATGGCGGGACACCTTTTGCAAGTCTTAGCGCACCACTTTGGTGGGATAACGATAACAAAAATCAATGAAATATTCATCACTGGTGCCTTTGCTCATCAATATTTTTCACTATTCCATTATTCGTGCAACTCTCTATCGATAAAACAACAGGGTTATTATAAATCCTTATATTTTGCATTTCATGCGCTCGTAGATAAATCTTGTTGTTGTTTAGTGAATTTAGAACCGTCTTAAAAGCAACTGTATAACAAGCATATATGATAAAAATAAGCAGATTTTCTTGACATGTACGCCGGCAATAGTTAAACTGTGTGAAAGTTTGTGAATGTGAACACAAGTACAAAAAGAACGTAGAGTATAAATGAAGTATCGAAATATACCAAATGAAACGATTAGGCGGCTGCCGATTTATATGCGAGCTTTGCTCTTTTCGAAAGAACAAGGCCGACAAAGCATCTCCAGCCAGGACCTTTCTCGTTTCATCGGCACCAATTCCGCCCAGATTAGAAAGGATTTTTCTTACTTTGGTGATTTTGGCACAAAAGGAGTAGGATATAACATTGATAATCTTGTTAAAGAAATAAAAAAAATTCTCAAACTTGATATTGATAAAAGAGTAGCTCTGGTTGGAGTTGGTAATTTAGGCTCAGCAGTCATAGCTTATCCAGGCTTCAAAATGTTCGGGTTCGACATAACTGCTGCTTTTGATATCGATCCTAAAAAAATCAGCAGAAAAATAAAAAATATCGTAATTGAAAATATTTCAAAGATTCCGTCTCTGAGAGACAAAGAAATTAATCTTGCGATTATAGCCGTTCCACGACAGGCAGCACAGGAAATGACAGATGCACTGGTAAAAGCGGGCGTAACAGGTATCTTGAATTTTTCTCCCTGCTATATTACTGTGCCTAAGAAAGTTAAGGTAATCACAATTGATATTGCAATGGACCTTGCCCGTTTGCCTTATTATGTGCCGGCAAGTTAAATAATGAAAAAGAAAATGCTGTATTTGTTTTAAGATGTGTCGAGTGTTATTGAGATTTTTATCTTTAGGATAATCAAATGAGCATAAAAAAGCTAAAAAAGGACATTTTCGTGCATTTCATTGATAACCTTATCCGAACGGTTAAGGTAATAGGCGTGCAAGCAAAGGGGGAAAGATTTGATTACGGATTGCTTGCCTCAGCCAAAGACTTAAGGCTTGATTATGATGTTACTTTGCAGCCGCCGAAGAAATATTTTCTGCCGCCGGTTGAGACTTTGGTCACTTATGAGGTCGGCGACGGCTACAGCTCTCAATACGATTGCGAACAGTTTGTATTAATCGGTGTTCATCCTTATGATATGGTCGCGATAAACCAGCTCGATGAGCTTTTCAGGCAGGATAATGTTGATTCTCATTATTTTGCCAGACGTGATAATGCTACAATAGTTGCCTGTGATGTGGTTAATCCATCGAAAAATGTATTCGCATCTTCCATGGGTACCGCCACTGTTAAAAATGGATATGATGTGCTTTTAACCGATATAGGAGATTCATACCTCGCCGAGGCTGCAACAGAGAAAGGGGAGAATCTCCTGGCCAAGGCTGCCGGCGCTGAAGAAGCCAACAAAGAAGATTTAAATAAGCGACAACAAGTATGGGACAAGAATGAAGCCGGTCTGAACAAACACCAGTTACAATGCAAAGTTACAGATTTGCCGAGGCTTTTGGGACGTGCGTATAACCATCCCGTCTGGGAGGAAAAAGCTAAAACGTGTTTTAACTGCGGCTCCTGCAACATGGTCTGTCCTACATGCTACTGTTTTGACATCCAGGACGATGTTGGCTGGGACTTCATTACGGGTAAAAGGCAGCGGGCCTGGGACGGCTGCCTGCTCGACGGCTTCACTAAAGTTGCCGGTGGACACGAGTTTAGGAAAAAACGAGCCGACCGCTTCAGACACCGGCTCTACCGAAAAGGCAAATATGTGCCTGAAAAGATAGGCGGCCAAATCGCATGTGTAGGCTGCGGCCGCTGTATAGACGCCTGTCTGCCGGATATTGCTAATCCGGTAAATGTTTATAACAGACTTGTAGCAGATTTGGGTGTCAAGTGATTTCAATGGTGTAATTAGGTTCACGGAGTAAAAATTTATGGCAATATGTCAAAGGTGTGCTGCTGAAAAAGATATTTACCTGCCACGGCTGGTGACACTCGAAAAAAAGCGGCTTATGAATCCCACGGAGATGTATATTCGGCTTTCATTCGATGAAAGCGAGCCATTCGATTTTATACCGGGTCAGTTTGTTGAGGTCTCGGTGGCAGGAATCGGAGAGGCGCCGATAACAGTCTCTTCATCACCGACCCAGAAGGGTTACTTTGAGCTTGTTGTCCGCCGAATTGGTAACGTCACCAATGCAATACACCGCCTTAGAATTGGCGATAAAGTCGGAATACGCGGCCCATTCGGCCAAGGTACATACCCAACAGAAGAGGCAAAGGGCAGAAATATCGTTTTCATATGCGGCGGAATCGGTCTCGTACCACAGCGGTCATTTGTCAACTACATTCTTGATAATCGTGCCGACTATGGAGAGCTGACGGTGATTTTAGGCACAAAATGTATGGCGCAGCGGTTCTTTCATTCGGAGCTTGACGCCTGGTCTCACCGTAATGACATAAAATTTATGGAGACGGTAGACGAAGCCAATGACTGCTGGCTCGGTAACGTCGGCGTTGTGACAACGCTGATTCCGAAAATTGAGGCTGAGCTTCGTTCGGCACTTGTGTTCATCTGCGGACCGCCGATTATGTATAAATTCGTATTGCTGGCCTTGAATGAGGCGAAGGTGCCCCATGAGAACATCTTTCTCAATTTAGAGCGTAAAATGAAGTGTGGCGCGGGCAAGTGCGGCCACTGCCAGATAAATAATTTTTACGTCTGTATAGATGGGCCGGTATTTCGTTTTTCGGACCTGAGTATAGCGCCGGAGGCAATATAATATGGATAGACCCAGAGTAGCTATTTTCGACTTTGCCTGCTGTGAAGGCTGCCAGCTACAGATAGTTAATCTTGAAGAAGAACTGCTTGAATTAATCGATGTCCTCCATGTCGTTGAGTGGCGTGAGGCGATGAGTGAGCAAAGTCGTGAGTATGATATAGTCATTATTGAAGGCTCTATCACAAGACCTGAAGACGAAAAACGCCTTGAGATTATAAGGACAAGAGCCAAGACTCTAATTGCTCTTGGTGCCTGTGCGACAATTGGCGGCGTCAATAAGCTAAAGAACAATTTCAACCTTGCGGATGTCAAACAATGCGTGTACGGCAAGGCAGCGAATATGCCGCACCTTGACACCGCGCCGACAAAAGCCGTCGATGAGGTCGTCAAGGTAGATTACAAAATCCACGGCTGCCCCATAGATAGAAAAGAGTTCACTTATGTGATTCGCTGCCTGCTTATAGGAAAGCGGCCTGAGATACCGGAATATCCGGTCTGCGTCGAGTGCAAGGCACGCGGCAATCCCTGCCTGTGGGATTATGGACAGGTTTGTTTAGGGCCGATTATAAGAGCCGGATGCGGCGCAAGATGTCCGTCATCAGGCTTTAGATGTTTTGGCTGCAGAGGGTATGTGGACGACCCCAACATCAATGCAGCCAAGGATGTTATCGAAAGATACAATTTGAGCGTCGATGCGCTCAAGGGCAAAATGGTTCTTTTTGGAAGCGGTCAGGGGCCAACAAATGCATAATAGCTTAGATATCAATGTTCATCACTTAACGCGTGTTGAAGGACACGGCAACATCGTTGTCAACGTCAACAGCGGCAAAATAGAGAAATTACAGTGGCAGGTCCCGGAGGCTCCGCGGTTCTTCGAGGCAATGGTAAGAGGCCACAGCTATCAGGATATTCAGACAATTGTTTCGCGTATTTGCGGTATATGCTCTATTACACATTCTCTTGCCTCCACCAAAACGGTCGAATCCGCGCTGGGCTTGAAAGTATCCGAGCAGACTGATAAGCTTCGAATACTAATGCACTATTCGGAGCAGCTTCAAAGCCATATTCTGCATATTGGATACTTAGCTGCACCTGACTTCTTTGGTGTTCCTTCGGTTGTGCCGCTTGTTGCCAGAGCTGGAGATGTCGTTAAGATAATCGTCAAAACCCATAGAATTGCCAACGAATGGTCGGACCTGCTTGCAGGAAGAACAACGCATCCAGTGACACTCATTCCGGGCGGACTTACTCGTATCCCCACTGAGCAGCAGCTTCGCCAATTGCAGCAAACACTTAAAGACGCAATCCCAGATTTAAAGACAATTGCCGATGTGGTCTTAAGCATTGCAGGAGGGATTCCGAACTTCGAACGACCAACCGAGTATGTGTCCCTTAAGCAAACGAATCCGTCTGCTTATACGTTCTATCACGGCGGCATCACCTCAACAGACTCCAAAGGATCAGTCCTGCCGATTGAAAAATGGCACGACGTGGCAAACGAGTACGTAGTCGAACAATCGACGGCCAAGTGGACGAAGTGGCACCGTGACAGCTATGCGGTCGGCGCACTGGCACGGTTCAACAACAACGCCGAATTGCTTTCACCGACGGCCAAAGACGTCGCAAAGGTGTTCGGGCTGGCAAAGGGCTGCTGCAACCCGTATATGAATACCATCGCCCAACTCGTCGAGTGCGTTCACGTGGTCGAGACGAGCATAGCTATGATTGATGAACTACTCACCAAGGGATTAAAAGACGAAAAGGCAACAAGTACTCCGAAGGCCGGTAAAGGCGCCGGGTGTGTTGAGGCGCCCCGCGGCATTTTGTTCCATGAGTACGAATTCGACAAGAATGGTAATTGCACCGCCGCTGATATTTGTATCCCGACGAACCAGAACCACGCCAATATCCAGAAAGACTTTGAGAAGTTAGTGCCTGAAATAATTGATGAGGGTCAGGATGCCGTCCGCCAAAAACTTGAAATGCTGGTACGTTCTTACGATCCTTGCATTTCCTGCTCGACACATATGCTCAAAGTGCAGTTTGTAAGGTGACAGACACGGCTCGAAAAAATGTTGTCGTGATAGGACTGGGCAATGTGCTTTTGTCCGATGAGGGCATCGGCGTTCATATAATCAATAAATTATCAAGCCTAAAGAGGCAATTTCCTTTTGTTGATTTTATTGATGCCGGTACAGGCGGCATGAATATTCTGCATATTCTTGAGTGCAGATGTAAAGCCATTATTATTGACTGTGCAAATATGGGTGTTGAGCCGGGGCAAATTAAAAAATTTACTCCCGACCAAGCAGTAAGCGTAAAAACCCTTTCCCATTATTCTCTTCACGAACAGGACCTGCTGCAAATAATCGGTATGGCAAAGAGGCTCGACCAGTGCCCGCAGGAGATTGTAATATTTGGCATTCAGCCGGAAAATACCGGCTATGGGCAAAAACTTAGCCGAAAACTTATGAACAAAATGGATGATTATATAAAATTAGTTTGCCAAGAGCTTGATGGCTAGTTTGTTTATGTAAGAATACAAATGGATGAAGCTAAGTTATTGCTTAATGCGTATTATGAAATCTTATATGAGCGCCTGGATTCAAACAAGAATATTCTGGCAGCAAGGATAGAACAGCTTCTCAGTGAAGAGATTGTAAAGCAGGGATTTGAAAATTTTGACAACGACAAAATTAATGCATATCGCGATGTGTGTTTAGCTTTTGTGGATGAACGAATAGAAACTTATAATCCAATTGGATTTCAATATACCTTTGACCGCATCAGAGCACATGAGGCGGCTGAGCTTGAACTACAGCTTAACTGGTATGACAGCCGGGCGGAATTTAAGGCTTTAATGGAAGCGGCACACAGCAAAGCAGTTGCACGCCTGAAAGAAAACAACCTGAGGCCACTTGCAGATGAGCTGATTAAAGAGGTCGGCGCATTCCCTGATAACAGCATCATTTCCACTTACCATGCCGAACCTGCTTTGAACAAATTGCCTGACTATATCGTAGCCAGAGCGATTGAGGAAACAATCAGGTGATTAACCTTGTTTCAATTAGATTCTTTTGTTTTTCCTTTACAATTATTTTCTTGATGTTTATGGGGCTGCTATAGTATTTTAGCTTGGATGGGATACTTATGAAAGGTGGCAATTATGGAACGAAGAACATTCCTCGCTTTTGGTGCCGGTACAATTGGCGGGTTCTGCCTGCAAGGATGTGCCGGACTTAATCAAATGTTGGCTGGTTCAAAAGAGCTTTTTAAGATTTCATTGGCTCAATGGTCGCTGCATCGCCGGTTAAACGGCCAACAAAAACCAATACTGGACAACCTCGATTTTGCGAAAGAGGCCCGCAGCTTCGATATTGAGGCGGTTGAGTACGTGAATCAATTCTTTAAGGACAAAGCTAAAGATACGAAATATCTTACCGAGATGAAAAAGCGGGCAAAAGATAACGGCATAAAGTCTCTGCTGATTATGTGCGACGGAGAAGGTAATCTCGGTGACCCTGATTCTCAGCGGCGGAAAAAAACCGTCGAGAATCATTACAAGTGGGTCGAAGCAGCAAAGTTCTTAGGCTGTCATTCCATCCGCGTCAACGCTTACTCGCAGGGCAGCTTCGAGAAGCAAATGGAGCTTGTGGCCGATGGCTTAAGCAGCCTTAGTGAATTCGCTGCTGATTATAAAATCAACGTCATCGTGGAAAACCACGGCGGCCTGTCATCAAATGACCATTGGTTAACCGGCGTTATTACAAAAGTGAACCTGCCTAATTGCGGGACACTGCCGGACTTTGGCAACTTTCCACCGGAGATTGACCGTTACGAAGCCGTTAAGGCTATGATGCCCTTCGCCAAAGCAGTCAGTGCCAAAAGCTACGACTTTGATGAGCAGGGCAACGAAACTATGATAGATTATTATCGCATGATAAGTATTGTTCTTGCTGCCGGCTACCACGGCTACGTGGGCATCGAGTACGAGGGCAACAAGCTTAGTGAAAACGATGGCATAATAGCCACCAAACAACTATTAGAAAAAATACAACAAAAAATAAAGAATGTTTAAGCCCGGTATCGTGAATTACAAAACAAGGGCAGGAATATGATTGTCGGCCTTTTAACTGCTCATTTGTGCATGCACGGAATTACCTCGCTGAAGGAAAAAAGAAGCATCGTCAAAGGTCTTATCGGCAGACTCAAAAGTAGATTTAACATTTCCATCTCAGAGGTTGAACATAACGATAGCAAAAACAGTGCCGTCATCGCCTTAGCACTTGTCTCAAATGATACACGTTTCATAGACCAGCAGATTGATGCCGTCATCAACTTTATGCGAAATGACGGGCGGTTCTTTTTGGGGGAAATGGAACGAGAAACCTTTAATGCGTAGTTTTAAAGCCGCAGAAACAGCGATTATCAAATCTGTGGTAAAACCGCAGGCGAAATCTGCCTTGTGCTAAAACGATCTATCGACAATGAATCTTACGCTGAAGAATATATCAATAGCCATCGCAGAACAAAGTAAAATCCAGCGAAGAATGGAGAATCGCATTTTCTCGCGCGCCATAAAAAAAATAATTGTAGTTGTTATTGCTCCGAGTATATACATTTTAGCAGATTCGGTAAGAAGCTTAGCAGCTCCATTGCCGAGACCCGCGAATACCTGGAAGTATTTTGTCGCCAGCAGTAGTGTCACTACAGCCAGCGTAACTGAAACTACCGCAGTCAGCAACACCCATCCTCGGTCGGCATAACCAGCTGAGGCAAGTGCCTGCATCCCTACACCAATTAAAACCGAGCAGCACAAGGCGGGAATAGCAAACCACATAACCGGGCTGATATCGTAAAAAGACTCACAAAAAGCCAAAATTGTGCCCAGACTAAGAATTACAATAATGCCGAACCGACGGGCTGTCACTAATATGGCAAAGCCCATCACAAGAGCTGCTATCGGCACATGATAAAAACCGACCAGAGCACCACTTCGTTGAGCCATAACCAGAGGAGCCACAAAGCCTGCTAAATCAGCCAAATGTAATTTAGCACTTACCGGTACTGCAAATAGATGATAGTGTTCGGATATTCTGAAGAAAAGCACTATTGTTAAAAAGGGCAACGCCGACAATGGCAAGCTTAACCACCGCCACCGGGTTTTTACAATGAATGAAGCAGGACAAAACAGCCATGGTATGCCGGCAGCTAAAAGACCGGCAGCTGGGTGGAATTTAGCCAAGCCGATGAAAAATGCCCCAAAGCCGTACATTGCACCTGCAAAAAATGACGCCGTATTAGCTGCCAGCCACCTCCGGCTAAGCACAAAACATCCTAAGCAGGCCAAAGATATATTTACAATAACAAGGTAGTGAATCGCATCGAATTTTTTGAATTGCGGTCGATACAAATATACTGCAAATGCAACATATATTATAGTTGCCGCAGCAGTTTTATAAAATGTCCCGGCTATTTGCCTGCTATTTGCCATTACGTTCGACAAGCTCAGTGCAAGTTTGCGGATTATCTGAATTGTCTCAAAATGCAGTTATGGAACATAATATCGCTTCGAAATTTTCTCCCTGCCCTATCATTATATAAGTTTCAATAATTTAGGGATGAATAGAGAAATCTCCGGAATATATGTTACAAGCATCAGGGCGATCGCCATAGCAGCAAAAAATGGAAGAAGGGGTCTTATTACCTTTACGATGGTCGTCTCGCCTACACCACAGCCAACGAACAAACATGTACCCACCGGCGGAGTGCACAATCCAATACAAAGATTGGCAATCATAATCATCCCAAAATGAATCTTGCTCATTCCAAGCTGCTGGACCATGGGAAGAAAAATCGGGGTAAATATTAGAACCGCCGGCGTCATATCCATAAATGTACCCACGAACAACAGCAGGATATTTATAATCAATAAGATTACAATCTTATTGCTGGAGATGGACAACAATGCCGCACTGACATTCTGAGGAATATTCTCTGAAGTCATTATCCATGACATTGCCTGTGAAGTTCCAATCAAAAGCATTACAACTGCTGTGGTAATTCCGCATTGCAGTAAAATCCCGGGTATTTCCTTGATTTTAACTTCCCTGTAAACTACAACCGCCAATAAGAACGCATAAACAACAGCAATAGCCGCAGCTTCAGTCGCTGTAAAAATCCCTCCTAAGATTCCGCCCAAAACGATAACTATAAGCAATAAGCTTAATATCGCCCGTCTAAACGTCATTAGAATCTGCCCAAGGCCGGCCTTGTCGCCAGCACCGTAATTTCTTTTTTTACTGATAATTCCGCTGGCCACCATCAATAACAAACCGAAGACTATCCCAGGCAAAATACCTGCCATAAACATTGCAACAATAGACACACCCCCGCCGGCAACAAGCGCATAGACAATCATAATATTACTCGGAGGAATCATCAGCCCGGTTGTAGCGGCCGTAGTTGATACAGCCACATTAAAATTCTTGTCATATCCTTTTCTATTCATCTCCGGAATCATAAAGCCGCCTATAGCTGATACTGCAGCGACCGCAGAGCCGGAAAGAGCGCCAAAAAGCATACAGGTTAAAACATTGACATATGCCAGCCCGCCCGTGAATCGGCCCACTAAAGCGCTGGCAAAATCTATTAGCCTGCGAGCGATTCCTCCCTTACCCATAAATAAGCCCGCCAGGATGAAAAAGGGTATGGCAAGAAGCGAAAAGGAATTAATTCCTGTAGCCATACGCTGGGCAATTATATCTGAAGCGCTATTAATCGAGCCCATTACATACATACCAGTCAAAAATGTTGAAATCCCGATACCCACGGCAATCGGCACATTTATTAAAAGCAGGAAGATAAAACTAAGCGTCAGGATTAGAACTGGTACACTCATATCGAATAATCCTTTTTTATGGTTTAGGTTGCTTTCTAAGTGACGTATTTATTATTTCTGCAATCATCTCAATCGAAAAAATAACAATGAAAAAACCGCTGATAGGCACGGCAAGATAAACATAACCCCATTGAATCTTCAATGCGGCTGAAGGCTGCCCATTAAAGAGCGCAGAAGAAACAAGTCTATAACCCCCATATACCAAAACGAGGCTCGCAAAAAGAGCAACGAGCAAATAAACCACCAACTGTCCTATTGTTTGCCATCTCTGATTTAGCTTGCCCACAAAGTAATCGACCCCCAGATGGCTTCTTCGAATAAATCCTATACTGGCACCGAGCAATGAAACCCATATTAAAAGCATTCTTGCAAGCTCTTCGGTCCACGGACTCTGGTGTCCCAGGACATATCTTGTAAAAACACCCCAAACCACATCGATTACCAAAAAACCCGTAACCAGTATAACCGCTAATTCAAGGGCTTTAATAAGCCATGTGTCGAACTTTCGAAAAACATCAAGCATAATTACTGAACCTTACTAATTTCGTCTATCATTTCGCCGACTTCCGTACCTTTATAAGAATCGTACATCGGCTTTACTTTATCTCTGAAAGGCGCTTTATCAGGAGAAAACAGCTTTACACCATGTTCCTGAACTGTTTTTAATGCATTTTCCCTGGTCTCTTTCCATAATTGTTTTTGGTGCTCTACCGACTCGTTAGCTGCTTGCTGTACCATTTGTTGCACATTTGCGGGTAATTTGTTCCATGTTTTCATGCTAATAAGAACTATATCGGGAACCATCGTGTGCTCATCGAGGCTGTAATACTTGCAGACTTCGTAATGACCGGAAAGATAAAAGCTCGGCGGATTATTTTCAGCTCCGTCAACAACCCCCTGCTGCAGCGAGGTGTATAACTCGCCCCAGGCAATAGGTGTCGGAGATGCCCCCAGTTCCTTAATCATCTGCATGGATGTCTGGCTTTCCTGAACCCTGATTTTCATTCCCTTAAGGTCTTCCGGTGTCAAAATCGGTTTTGTTTTAGTGTAAAAACTTCTGCTGCCGGCATCATAATAGCATAAACCCCCGAGGTCTACATTTTCACCCGCTTTTTTGAGCTTCTCTCCAATCGGTCCATCCAATACTTTCCAGAGATGCTCTTTGTCTCTGAAAAGATAAGGAATACTAAAAATGCTGAATGACGGAATGAAACTTTCCAGTGGCGAAGTAGAGACCTTTGTCATATCGAGTAAACCCATCTGGACCTGCTCAATCATTTCACGCTCAGAGCCTAACTGCTCTCCCGGATATACCCGTAGAATTACCTTTCCTCCGGATTTTTCCTTGAGTTTCTCGGCCATAAAAAGCATTGCCTTGTGTACAGGGTGCTCAACATCGAGCGAGTGACCGATTTTGAGCTCCGTAACATCGCTCTTCCTGCTGCATCCGAACAAACCAAAAACAAGCACCACCAATGTAATGTAGAAAAATGCTCTACTTTTCATAATTTAACTCCTGTTGGCTGATAGAATATTTTCATTGCTTAAAATTTTGAATTTTTCAAACACCACGTTTTACCACAGGCTTTAGATTTCACATAGTAACAGAAATCAGCCAATTGTAAATTGAAAATAAAAAAACCCCGCAGCGCATCCCTTCGCTACGGGGCAATGAAAAAGACGATAATTACAACATCGAGACTTAAGAAGTAAAACCAAAGACAAAATTAAGACAATAAACTTAAATACTGGTTTTTATTTGTATTCTAAATCCTTATTTTTTTCCCGGTATTTTTACAACAACGCCAAGACGTCCCAGCTCGCCGGCTACATCCGGCTGGTTCGGATTAAGCTGAAAACTCTTGCTTAAATATTCTTTCGCATGTTCTTCATCATTTTTATTCAAGTAGTAGAAACCCACTTGTTTGTTAACCTCCGGCAAATCCGGTCCCAGACGAAGTGCCTGTTGATAGCATAATAGTGCGTATCCATCGAGTTGCTGTCTGCTAAAAGCCCCGGCAAGTTCAAGCGAGGATAACGCCGAACCTGAAGTTTGGTTCATATAATTCCTGGCATATTGCTCAGCTTTAGCTTTATAACCGTTACTAATCAGGCCTTTTACCATAGCCGCTTGAGAATTTCTGTGTGCGGGATCAAAATCTAAAGCTATGTTATAATGATATTCTGCTTTCTTCCAGTTACCCTGTTCCCGATATAATTGGCCCAGCTCAAAATGCGCATCCGGATTTTCAAATTTAGTGTTTAGCTGCTTATTTAATAAAGCTATTTTTTCGTCAGCCGATGTCGGTGCCGGCCCCTTTTTTGCATCAGACTCACAGCCGGTAAATATCAAAAGCAATAGAAATGAAAGATTTAAAATAATTAGGGGAAAAATCCACACCCTATTTCCGCCAATGTGGAATTCAACCGATTTCGGCTCCGCCGCGGCATATTTTACCTTCGGGCTTTTACCCATCGTCCCTGACCTCACAACTCAATTCAGACAATTAAAAATTATAAAGCGGCTCTATTTTGCTATGACGTTTCTATCCTTGCAAGAAAAATTTTATATCATTATAAAGTTTTTATGTCCAT
The DNA here is from genome assembly GCA_001824645.1 of Planctomycetes bacterium RBG_13_46_10. Classification (GTDB taxonomy): domain Bacteria; phylum Planctomycetota; class Phycisphaerae; order Sedimentisphaerales; family Anaerobacaceae; genus RBG-13-46-10. Next base: position 2,143 of record MHYD01000075.1, on the reverse strand, counting down.
CCGCGAACTCATATCTCTAAATGACTTAATATCATAATGTTAGAACACTAAAGAATTTTCAAAAAGAACTCTATACAGAAAAATCCTCTTATGTTTGCAGCAAAGGGAGCAATCTTTTGCGAAACATGTCGATCACCGCCGGGAATATTGAATATCGAACTCTGAATTTTAAGGGACGTCGCTCTGCAGGAACCCAAATTCACAATCCGTCATTCGTTATTCGCCGCGCGTTCTCCTTTGTTTCATCCAAGGACATGAATCTCGCTGAGGACACTCTTTGCAACTATGTTTGGTCGAGAATAGCGGCAGCAGCACAAATGCATCAACTGCAAAAACAATCAGCAGAGCCAAAAGACCTATAGAAAATGTGTGAAATTCGACAGTGACACCAACTAATACAGGTATGAACCACAACGGCACAATTACAGGTATGTGTTTCTTAAACTTTTCATTGAAACAATCCTGACTCGATTCTCGATTCTGGAGTTTCCGGCTTCGTAGCTTGCCCGCTATTTGGCCATACCCACACGGGCAAAAATTAGTGTCATAGTATCGGCAGAAAGGACACAAAAACAGAATTATCCAAAAAACTCCTGCTACACCGTATATTAGGTACGCAACCGCAGTTAACCATTTCCATAACAGTGTATTGATGCTTAAAAACAAGACTGCCATTCCCAGCATTATCATAGCTATATAGGGGAGGTTATTGATAAGCTCCTGGGTGTGCGAGTATTGACGCGATTGAGAACTCATTGCTCTTCATCAGCCCTTTCTAAAACGCTAAGTATCTTGCTAAACGCGCTACGAATCTGACTATAGTCAAGAAGATCGACCGTGAACCGGCCGTCTGTGTTGAGGCAAGAAGTGATGCCGCCATCGGAGAACAAGATGTTCGTAACCTTCTGGCGGTGATGGGTCCGCGGCTTTACATTGAATTGGGCCAGGTCGTCAGGACAAAGGAACTGCGTATCAACAGCCAACGCACGGATTGGGTGCCCGTTGCGATTCCGACCCAAGTTGTCCAACGTAATCCGTTTCGCAGGTGGCTCACTGGGGTTGTCAAATAGACGAGTTACAGAGGCATGACGATAATAGTAGCTGCACTGTGCCTGCCGCTTACCTACATTGGCCAACTCCTCAACAGCGGAAACACGCTGGTCCGGGCCAGGGCAAAAGAGAATCCTGGATTGCTCGGATAGGTGACTCCGCAAAAGCAGGCCTAAGCCGACCGGCTCGCCGCTTCTCAGTGAGATCAGGCTGGTCGGTGCACCCGTAGATGGGTAGAAGTCGGCAGGCGACAAGAAAGGTGGGGCTATAGGCCCTATGGGAATGCTGTTGTCGTACTCATCGGCATAAGAATGGATGGCTATGCCAATCTGCCTCAGATTGGACATGCAGGCCGTTCTATGGGCCGATACCCTCGCCGTCGTGAGTACAGGAACCAGCACCGCCAT
>MHYD01000075.1:0-586 GCA_001824645.1 Planctomycetes bacterium RBG_13_46_10 | reverse complement strand
CGGTCTCGGGATCAAGGTCAGCAAGGGTCAGAGTAGAAATCATCTGCACACCTATGTTCTTGCCAGCCCAGGGATCGGTCTCAAGCACAACCGGAAGAGCCAACACAACATCGTTAAAGTGCTCGACGTAACCGCTGGCCCTACGGTACGTAAAGGTCGTCGACTCCACGGTTACCCTGGCGCCATCGGCATCGCGGTAATACAAGCGAATCTCAAGGGGTACGCCGTCTCTCATGTTGCCGCCGCCTCCAAGGATTCCGACCGTAAGGTTGTAACACTGCCCGACCTCGAAAGTGGCCGCCAAATCCTGATACAACTCGACCTCGGGAACCGCAAACAGCCACGCTGCCTGGTTTCCATCGCAGTTGTCAATATGAGCTTCGTCTTCGGGAGGGACGTTTAGGAATACCCCAGTTAATTGGCTCCAGAAGTAGCCACTACTCTCGTCATACCACGCCGGAGTCGGCGACTTCTGCCAGGAATCAATGTTGGCATCCACAAAAACCGTCGCCGGCAATTCAAACGATGCATTCGGAATCTGAACTGGTATAGCCGGAACCGGCGGCGACTGGGTCAGGCGGACATT
>MHYD01000074.1:42704-44803 GCA_001824645.1 Planctomycetes bacterium RBG_13_46_10 | reverse complement strand
GTTTATAGCGACTGCTTTTTTCAGCTCGATAGTGATTGGTATAACTGAGTTGACCAGCGAAAAAGTTAAGGCAAACCAGATGCTGGCTTTCGAAAATGCTGTGCTGTCGGTTTTGCCCGGTCTTTACGAGGAAAAAGCGAATAGATTAGAGCTGCATAACAGGTTCAATAAGGAGGTTTCCGCACCGGATGAGCTTTCCGCCGGTGCTTATACCATCCGGCAGAACGGCAAGATTACAGCTTATGCTTTACCTATAGCCGGCCAGGGATTCTGGGCGCCGATTAAAGGCATAATCGGTATCGAGGCGGATAAAAAAACAATTATAGCAATAGCATTTTATCAGCAGAATGAAACACCCGGACTTGGTGCTGAAATAGCACAGCCTAAATTTAGAAATCAGTTCAAGGGTAAAATTATTTCAGCCGGTGATAAGCCTCTGGGCATAAAAAGGCCGGGCGCTGAGCTTGTTGCAAGTGACGTGCACGCCGTTACAGGTGCAACGCAGACAAGCGTCAGACTGGAAAAGATAATTAACGATGCGCTGAAGGACTGGCTGTCGAAAGTTGCAAAAAAGGACATGGAAAAATGAGTCCGAATATTAACAAGTCAGGAAGCAAAAAGATTATTGTCGAGGGTCTCTGGAGCAATAATCCTATTTTCAAGCAGGTTCTCGGTATATGCAGCACATTAGCGGTGACTAACCTTGTGCTCAATACCATAGTCATGTGTGCTGCTTTGGTATTCACACTTGCGCTGAGTTCAGCGACAGTATCTATCCTTCGTAAGCTTACACCACGCAATATCAGGATGATGGTCGAGACACTGATTATAGCTTTTTACGTAATAATCGTGGATGTGATACTAAAGGCTTATTGGCCTGAAATGAGCAGCAATCTCGGCCCTTATGTCGGCCTTATAATTACCAATTGTATTGTTATGGGCAGATGTGAGGCTTATGGCATCTCACAACCTCCTATACCGGCTTTTCTTGATGGATTCGTCAATGCACTGGGTTACTCTTATATTCTGCTGATAATAGCGGTATTCCGTGAGCTTATGGGAATGGGAACGCTGTTAGGTTACCCGATGCCTTATTTTAGCGGCCCGAACTGGGATAAGTGGATTATCCTTGCGATGCCGCCGGGAGCTTTCTTTATGCTTGCTGTAGTGACATGGATATTCAGGTCGATTCAGTTCTCACGGGAGGAAAAAGGAAAATGACTATATCAGGGGAAATATGGCAGGCGTTTATTGTGTGTATCTCTGCAATCTTTACCCAGAATATACTTCTATCCTATTTTCTGGGACTATGCTCATTTCTCTCTGTCTCGCGAGAAGTGAAAGCTTCTGTTGGTTTGGGTTTGGCAGTTACTTTTGTAATGGCGACAACAACGCTTTTGAACTGGGTGGCCTATCATTATATTTTAGTGCCGCTGGGTCTCGAATTTTTCCGATTCATCCTCTTTATCATCATTATAGCAGCTTTTGTCCAGTTTGTGGAAATGGCAATCGACCGATACTCACCACCTTTGTACTATGCACTCGGGGTTTTTCTGCCTTTGATAACGGTTAACTGCGCCATACTCGGTGGTTCACTTTTTATGATAATCAGAGACTATAGCTTTATCGTGACCTCTGGTTATGGCCTGGGCAGCGGTATCGGATGGTTGTTGGCTATATTAGCAATGGCCGGCATTAGACAAAGATTAGTCAATGAACGTATCCCAAGAGGACTACAGGGGCCGGGTATAACACTTATAATTGCCGGCATGATGGCATTGGCATTTATTGGATTTAGCGGCGTTCTACAAGGAAGATAACACGATAATGGTTCTTTCCATAATCATCGCTGTCACTGTAGTTAGCTCAATCGGAGCAGGTTTAGCTGCTGTTTTAACCGTTTCTGAATATTTTTTGGCTAATTATGGACCATGCCAAATAACAATTAACGATGAACGCGAACTGACTGTTCAGGGTGGTAAAGACCTGCTTTCCATGCTTACTGCGGAGAAGATATTCATCCCCAGCGCCTGCGGCGGCAGAGCCACGTGCGGACTGTGCAAGCTAAAGGTCCTTGAGGGAGCAGGCCCCCTGCTGCC
>MHYD01000074.1:42414-42698 GCA_001824645.1 Planctomycetes bacterium RBG_13_46_10 | reverse complement strand
GGAACCTTTCCTGAGCAAGGAGGAAAAAGAATCAAATGTGAGACTTTCCTGCCAGGTGAAAGTCCGAAACGACCTGAAGATTGAAATTCCACGCGAGCTTTTTTCAATCCGTGAATATACCTGCCGATGCGCCGAAATTGTTGACCTGACATACGACATAAAGCAGTTTCGACTCGAGCTTGTAGAACCAAAAACAATTGATTATGTGCCGGGCCAGTACGTTCAGTTATTGACGCCCATTTACAAAAAAAGCAGTGAGGAAGTTTATCGCGCATACTCGATTT
>MHYD01000074.1:34055-42341 GCA_001824645.1 Planctomycetes bacterium RBG_13_46_10 | reverse complement strand
CTGCTTTGAATACTTAAAAGTCGGTGATGAAGTGAAAATCAACGGACCATACGGCAATTTTCGGTTGTCCGATACAAACGCACCCATAGTTTTTATTGCTGGCGGTTCCGGCATGGCGCCCATCAAATGTATACTGCACCAGATGAAAAATGAAGGCGTTAAGCGTAAAGCCACATATTATTTTGGAGCAAATGCTGCTAAAGATATGTTTTTAATGAAATTGATGAAGACTTTTGAGCAGGAGCTTGTTGATTTTCGTTTTGTGCCGGCTGTGGCAAAACCTCAGAACGATGAGAAATGGGACGGTCAAGTCGGGCTTGTCACCGAAGTATTTCGCAAGGACTTGAAAAAAGCCACCGAATGTGAGGCGTATCTATGCGGCAGCCCCGGAATGATTGACGCCTCGATAAAAGTTTTAATTGAATTAGGTATAAGCAAAGATAAAATCTTTTATGATAAATTTGAATAATCTTGATGCTGGATGCTCGATACTGGATACTCGACAAGAATCGAGGATTTCATGCTTCTGTGCAACAGCACTGCTGCTCAGAGGAGGTGAGCATCAAGAATCAAATATCGAGAATCGAGAATGAAAGAATCTCCACAAATACAGAAGTTGGAAACTATCCTGCGGTCTTCAAAACTCGTCGCCGGCGGATTTATGGGAACAGATACTCGCAGTTCATCTGAGATTATCGAAGCCGACGCCACACAAATATCGAGATTAGGCTTTACCACCAAACAGATCACCGCCAAAATGCAGGAAATCACCGATATCGCCAAAGCTGCTCTCGGCAATTGGGTCGATTTAGATGACAAAAACCGGGCAAGAGTCGATGAGGCCAAAGGAATTATAGTTTGTCCATGGCCGCACCCCGGACGATTTGCCAAAAGAGTTACGGTAGTCAATCTCATCGAATCTAACGAGACTATCCATTGGTCAGACCTGAACATTCATTTGATTGCTGAACATGGCTTTTTTGAGGGAAAAGGTTCGACTTTTCGAATTGAGCCTGATATATTGGCAAAGATTATATTCCAAATAAAATTATAAGTTATTGAACAGCGATTAAGCGGATACGTAACAATCTTTGATATCTAAATCCTGTAAGAGTTTTGCTTAGATAAAATACAGCTCATAAAAACTTACGCTCCTTCCCAAAATAGAGCGGTAAGTAATAATCGCATAAAAATTGAACGAAAGGAGTGATAGAAATGGTTACGAAAACTAAACAAACAATAGAGGCGTGCACCGAAGACATTTTTTGCGGCGTAAATATGGTAGAAGACCCCAAACAAGCTACAGACCTCGAAAAAAAGCACCTTCCCATTATAACTGCACCGAAGAAGGTCAAAAAAGGCGAATGTTTTGAAGTTACAGTTGAAGTTGGCAAGCTCTTAAAGCACCCGAATGAGCCGGGACACTTCATCCAGTTTATCGAGCTTTACGCGGGCGATACGTATCTTGCGAGAATGGATTTTACAGCCAAAACAACCTGCCCTGTTATGAAAGCTTGTGTATCCCTGGATCACGCACACGGCAAGCTACGCACATTTGAACGCTGTAACTTACACGGTACATGGGAAAATGATGTCGATATTGAAGTTATAGAATGATACTAACTTTTTACAGGAAAAGATAAGATTGATTGGGTTGTCAAAACATTAACAAAAATTTTGCTATATGTATGCATTTGTATTTTGAAATAGGTTGAGTTTATTAAAGGTAAGAGACATGGCAAAGGTCAAAGATACGCCGGAAAATCTAAAAATTTGCCTGCAGGGCAACTGCGATAAATGCCCCAGTTATCCGGAAGGCAGCGGGGAAGGATTATATTGCGCACGCAGCAAAAGTAAAAAGCCCATCGAGAGGAAGGGATGCAATTGTCCTGAGTGCCCCGTTTGGATAGATAATGGGCTGTCCGGAATGTATTATTGCATCAAAGGCAGTGCAATCTAAGATTATGCAACAATACGACCGCTTCAGCAATATGTTTTATGCGTTGTTTGAATGTACATTATGGATAAAAAGAATCCCAAATTTGCAGAGCTTGAAACAAAGGACTGGCTTGAATCACTCGATGCGGTTTTCCGGAACGAAGGACCGCAGAGAGTTCAAGACCTGCTAAAACAACTCCATACAGAGGCACAGAAATACGGCGTAAAGATTCAGCAGGGCTTTAACACTCCTTATATCAATACAATACCGGCAGAGCAGCAACCGCCATATCCGGGTAAAATAGAAATCGAGCACCGCATTAAAAGCGTAATCCGCTGGAACGCAATGGGCATGGTAGTTCGTGCCAACCGGATGTCACCCGGTATCGGAGGACATATCTCAACATACGCATCGGCTGCCACGCTCTATGAGGTCGGATTTAATCACTTCTTCCGCGCCAAAAATGAGAATCAGGCAGGTGACATTATTTATTTCCAGGGACATGCTTCACCCGGAATATATGCCAGGGCATTTTTAGAGGGCCGCCTTTCAGGCTTTGATTTGGAAAATTTCAGGCGTGAATTAAGCCCGGACGGAGGATTACCGTCATATCCCCACCCAAGACTTATGCCGGATTTCTGGCAGTTTCCAACCGTCTCGATGGGATTATCACCAATCATGGCTATCTACCAAGCTCGTTTCAATCGTTACCTTGAGGACAGAGGCTTAAAAAAAACAATCCCCGATACAGTCGGGGACCAAAAAATATGGGTTTTTTTAGGTGACGGCGAAATGGATGAGCCTGAAAGTCTCGGAGCCATCGGCTTGGCTGGTCGAGACAAGCTCGATAATTTAATATTTGTTGTTAATTGCAACCTCCAGAGACTCGATGGACCTGTGCGAGGCAACGGCAAAATCATCCAGGAATTGGAATCTGTTTTTGCCGGCGCCGGCTGGAATGTCCTCAAAGTTATCTGGGGTTCCGAATGGGACCCGCTGCTGGATAAAGACAAAGACGGAACATTAGTCAAACGTATGGAGGAAGTGCCGGACGGACAATACCAGAAATACGCCGTCTCAGGCGGAGATTACATACGCCAGGACTTCTTCGGCAAAGACCCACGGCTGCTGGCGATGGTTAAGAATTATTCCGATGAGCAGTTGGAAAGGCTGCGACGCGGCGGCCATGACTCTGTAAAAGTATACGCAGCTTATAAAGCCGCCGTTGAGCACAAAGGCTCACCTACAATCATCCTGGCACAAACAATCAAAGGCTACGGACTTGGCGAAGCAGGCGAAGGAAAAAATATCACACATCAGCAAAAAAAACTTAATGAGCAGGAATTGCTGGGATTCAGAAGCCGATTCGGCATCCCTATTCCAGATGGAGAAGTGCAGGAAGCCCCATTTTACAAACCATTCGAGGACAGCGAAGAAATAAAATATTTACAGCAATGTAGAAAAAAATTAGGCGGCTACGTGCCGAACCGTGTCGTAAATGCCGAGCCGATCATAACGCCATTAGAAGATTTATTCCAGGAGTTTTATAAAGGCACTGAGGGACGTGAAGTCGCTACAACAATGGTTTTTGTCAGGCTTTTATCAAAACTTCTTAAAGACGAAAAAATCGGCAGGCTAATTGTCCCGATTGTTCCCGATGAGGCCCGTACTTTCGGAATGGAGTCGCTATTCAGGCAGGTGGGCATTTACTCTCCGGTGGGTCAGCTTTACGAGCCTGTGGATAAAGAAAGCCTGCTTTACTACAACGAGCAAAAAGATGGCGCTATTTTAGAAGAGGGAATAACAGAAGCCGGCTCTATGTCATCTTTCATCGCAGCGGGAACGGCTTATGCCACCCATGGAATAAACACGATACCATTTTACATATTCTATTCCATATTCGGCTGTCAACGTATGACCGACCTTATCTGGGCGGCCGGAGACGCAAAAGCAAAAGGATTTCTGATAGGAGGTATTTCAGGCCGAACAACTTTGGCCGGCGAAGGCTTACAGCATCAGGATGGACATAGTCATCTTTTTGCTTTTTCTGTGCCAAACCTTAAGGCATACGACCCCGCCTTTGCTTATGAATTAGCAACGATAGTACAAGATGGAATATATCGTATGTATGAAAAGAAAGAGGACATCTTTTATTATATAACCGTTATGAACGAATTCTATAATATGCCTCCCATGCCCGAAGGAGTTAAGGACGGAATTCTCAAGGGCATGTACAGATACAAAGCCTCGGAGGGACAAGTCCACCTTTTAGGCAGCGGTGCAGTCCTTAACGAAGCAGTGAAAGCACAGCAAATTTTAGAGTCAGATTATAATATCGCCGCCGATGTCTGGAGTGTCACCAGCTATAAAGAGCTGTATAACGATGCCTGTCGTACCGAACGCTGGAACATGCTGCACCCAGACGAAAAACAAAAGATTCCGTATATACGGCAATGTTTCGGCGAAACAAAAGGTATATTTGTCGCCGCAACAGATTATCTTAAATTTTTGCCGTACTCGATTGCCAAGTGGATACCGGGTCGTTTCACAGCACTTGGCACCGACGGTTTCGGACGAAGTGACAATAGAGCAGCTTTGCGAGATTATTTTGAAGTTGATGCCCGATTTATAGCGTTAGCTGTGCTGCAATGCCTTGCTATTGAAGGTAAAATAAATCCTGATAAGGTCAAAAAAGCAATGGTCGCTATGGATATTGACCCGGAGAAGGTCGATCCTGTGCTTATCTAAAGGTACATAATAAAAAGGACAATATTATGGTCACAGAGGTCCGATTACCCGAAATATCTGAAAATGTCGATTCCGGCGAGGTTATTGACGTGCTGGTAAAGGTCGGTGACATTATCAAAAAAGAACAATCCATCATAGAAATCGAAACAGAAAAGGCAACCTTTGAAGTGCCATCGACGGCCAGTGGAAAAGTCATTGAAATAAATGTGAAAGAGGGACAAAAAGTAAAAGTCGGAGAAGTTCTTCTGAAGGTTGAGACTGAAGCAAAAGCCACAGAAAACAAAGAGCAGACGCCTTCGGAACAAAAAACGGCCACCGTAAAAAAGCCTGAGCAAAAACCTGTACAAAAAGTTCAGGCCAAAAAAGCCGCCAAAGTGCAGGAACAAGTAGAAACAACAGAAGAAAAACCTCAGCCAGCCACAATTGCTGTGTCGGCTTCCCCATCGGTACGTCAACTGGCACGAGAATTAGGTATCGATATTGGCGAAGTCACGGGCAGCGGCCCTGAAGGACAAATTACACTGGACGATATAAAAGAACATGCAAAAAGAATTATTTCATCCGGGCCGATGTCCTCCACAAGCACACAAAGCAGACATCTTCCGGATTTCACCAAATGGGGTGAGATTGAGCGCCAGCCGATGACAGCCACACGCAGAGCAATAGCCGATACCCTCAGTTACACCTGGGCTAATGTCCCTCAGGTAACTCAGTATGATGAAGCTGACATTACGGAATTAGAAAAGTTTCGAGCCGAATATTCAAAAAAGGTTGAGCAGGCCGGGGGCAGATTGACCATAACCTCCATAGCAATGAAAGTGGTTGCATCGGCCTTAAAAGTCTTTCCCAAATTTAACGCCAGCGTAGATACTGAAACTGAGGAGATTATTTACAAAAAATACTGCCACATCAGCGTTGCTGTAGATACGAACCGCGGGCTCTTGGTTCCGACTATACGTGATGTCGACAAAAAAAGTATTTTGCAGCTATCGGTTGAGCTTACAGAGTTGGCCCAAAAGGCCCGCGACAAAAAAATCTCTCCGGAGGATATGCTGGGCGGCAATTTTACCATTTCCAATCTCGGAGGCATCGGCGGCACGAACTTCGCCCCCATTATCTATTGGCCACAGGTCGCTATCCTCGGATTAGCCAGAGCACGTCAAAAAGCTGTGTATATAAATAATATTCTACAACCTCGCATGATATTGCCGTTGTCGCTTTCATACGACCACAGAATTATAGACGGCACCGAAGGCCTGCGTTTTCTCAGATGGATTGTAGAAACATTGGAAAGACCTTTTACATTAGCTATGCAAGAGACCGAATAAATAAGTTAAAAGGAACCTTGAAAGGTAATAAAATGGATATATTCGAATTCGCCATGCAGAAGGAAAAATTCAGCGAGAATTACTACCGCGAGCTGGTAGGTAAAACCGGCAACAAGGGACTTAAAAATATATGTAATATGCTCGCCGATGAGGAGGCAAAGCACTATAAAGTCGTCCAGCAGATGCGAACGAAAAATCCAAAGATAATTACCAATACGCCAATCTTGAAAAATGCCAAAAAGGTTTTTGAGAAGATGAGGGAATCTACGGAGAAATTCAACGTTAACATTAGTGAGCTGGGGCTTTATGAAAAAGCAAAGGACATAGAGCAGGAAAGCAAACGATTTTATCTCGAAAAGGCCGATGATGTAGATAATCCTGACCAAAAGGAGATTTTTAAAAAATTGGCTAATGAAGAACAAAAACATTTTATTATTTTAGAGAATATTTGTGATTTTCTCGCAAAACCACAATATTTTTTGGAGAATGCAGAGTTTCATCACATAGATGATTATGTAGAAGGTGTTTTTTGACTCGTCTCGGAGAAGCACCGAGTCGTAGTCGGAAAGGACAGAAAAATGAAAAAGCTAAATAAGACAATATTATTAGCCGTGGTGTTATGCGCGTTACTATTATTCATCGCCCTGCCTATGGCGCTTTCACACTGCGAGATTCCGTGCGGAATTTACGATGACCCGATGAGGCTGAATATGCTGGCAGAACATATCACAACAATCGAGAAATCAATAAAGGAAATTCAACATTTATCTTCAGAAGGTGACAAAAATTATAACCAATTAGTCAGATGGATTGTAAACAAGGAAAACCACGCCGACTACTTCAGCGAGATAGTGACACAGTATTTTATGACGCAGCGTATCATACCGGCTGAGGAAAACGACCAAAAAGCTTACAAAGAGTATGTAAACAAAATAACATTATTGCACAAAATGCTCGTTTACGCAATGAAGTGTAAGCAGACAACTGACTTGCAGAATGTCGAACAGCTCAAAAACCTTTTGGCTCAGTTCAGAGCCGCCTATTTGGGCACCGGAAGCTAAAGCCGTCAATTCAAATACAGCAGGAGTTTATTATGCCAAAAAATATAACTGAAATTCTCGGAAGCGATGCAAAGTATTTATTAGAACATAAATGTACAACCATTCTGAAAGACTTGCTTCATCTACCTGGACCTGACTTTATAGACAGGGTTTTTACAATCACAGATAGGCCAAATACGGTCTTGAGAAATTTACAGATGGTCTTTAATCACGGCCGATTGACGGGAACGGGACATCTTTCGATACTGCCTGTGGACCAGGGAATAGAGCACTCGGCAGGTGCTTCGTTTGCGCCCAATCCGTTATACTTTGATCCGGAGAATATTGTAAAGTTAGCTATTGAAGGCGGCTGCAATGCCGTTGTCTCAACTGTGGGTGTTCTCGGCGCGGTTTCACGCAAATATGCCCACAAGATTCCTTTCATTGTTAAAATCAACCATAATGAGCTTCTCAGCTATCCCAATATTTATGACCAGCGTATGTTTGCTTCTGTCGAGCAATCTTTTGAAATGGGAGCCGTAGCTGTGGGAGCTACGGTCTATTACGGCTCACAGGAATCGCCGCGACAAATAGAAGAAGTATCAGATGCCTTCGAACACGCACGCCAGTTGGGCATGTTTACAGTATTGTGGGCTTACTTGCGAAATCCGGAATTTAAAAAAGACGACATCAACTACGAAACATCTGCAGACCTGACAGGTCAGGCAAATCACTTGGCAGTTACCATCCAGGCTGATATTGTCAAACAAAAGCTGCCGACCTGTAATGAAGGTTTCAAAGTCCTGAAATTCGGTAAAACGCATCCCCTGGTTTATGAAAAGCTAACATCCAAACACCCGATAGACTGGACACGATACCAGATAGCAAACTGCTATATGGGCAGAGTCCCCTTAATCAACTCCGGTGGTGCATCAGGAGATAATGATTTGCAGCAGGTTGTAAAAACTGCTGTAATAAATAAACGAGCCGGCGGCACAGGACTTATCACGGGCAGAAAAGCCTTCCAGAAACCCATGAAAGAGGGAATCGAGCTGCTCAATGCCGTACAGGATGTTTACCTGGCAAAAGAAATAACTATTGCTTGAAGCATTTAGTTTAATATCTCGATATTTAATGCTCATCGTGCATTGAATATCTTCTTCCTGCATCAGGAGTTAACAATCATCGTAGCTGAGCGTGACAAATCATAAGCACGATTTTGTTTGACATT
>MHYD01000074.1:33453-34025 GCA_001824645.1 Planctomycetes bacterium RBG_13_46_10 | reverse complement strand
CGGTATCTCTGACCCGACGCAAGCCGACATGCTGCATCTGACATCTCTTTCTATTCAGAACATGAATATTATTCATCTTACAGGTCTTGAGTATGCGAAGAATCTGGGTGGGCTTTATTTGGAAAACAATCGTATCAGCGATATTTCAGCTTTGTCAGAACTGACGAGTCTGCATGATCTGTATCTCTTCAATAATCAGATTAGTGATATCTCAGCACTATCCGGATTAACAAATCTAAACGGGCTCAGCCTAACTTTCAATGCGATAAGTAATATCTCGGCATTGTCCGGATTAGTTAATCTGCAGGGATTATATATGGACTACAATCAGATAAGTGACATCTCGGCATTGTCCGGATTAGCAAAGCTGCGCGATTTGTTTCTAAGCGGTAATCAAATCAGCGACATCTCAGCGTTATCCACTCTGAAAAATCTGAGCTCCCTGGGTCTCAGTGGGAACCCTTTAAATAAGGACACTTACGAAATTTATATCCCTCTACTCTGTCAGAACAATCCAGGTATAACTTTATACTATGACCCGCTCTCTACGGTGCAAATCCCGACGGTCAGCA
>MHYD01000074.1:27711-33427 GCA_001824645.1 Planctomycetes bacterium RBG_13_46_10 | reverse complement strand
AATACCGCTACTTTACGTGGCAAGATCGATAACGACGGCGGGCAGGTCTGCGAGTACAGATTCAGGTACAAAAAGGCGGAGGATTCTTACAGTTATACTTCATGGAACAGGTCAGTCGCCAAAGGTCAATTATTTACGGAGAATATAAGCGGTTTAAGTCTCGGCGCAACATATTATTTCAACGCCCAGGCACGAAACTCAGCGGGCGAGAGCGATTGGAGCAATGAGCAATCATTTACAATGCTGGCAGGAAGTGACCTCCAGGCAGTTGAAGGATTCTCATCCATCGTGGGCAGCTCACATCAGGCCAATTACAACACTTACAGAGGTCTGGCAACCTATTCATACTTTGAATACGCATCCTGGCTAAGAAATTACGTCGAATGGGAAACCGCTCCTGTACCCTCCGATTACACCGGAGGCAGAACTACATTTATCTTCAGCGGCGCCAACGGAACCGGAAAAGGCTCGCATAACTTGTATCTTAACCGCAGAAAAATCCTAACATTCACCAACCAGGCAGCCGACTATATATGGGAAAACGGAAATTACGAGCTGTTTTTTGACTTCAAGAATCATAATGCGGATAACGCAGGTGTCTATTACCTGACGGTTCCAACCTCTGTCCTGCCGACGGGAAACAAGGCTACCATAAGGGTAGAATGCGCCTTAAGTGAAGGCGGATTTGACTGGTTTATGATTCATGATTTTATAGACACCATAGAGTATGAAATATCCGCCGGACAATTGAACTATAGCCATATAGGCCGAGCAGGCGAGGCAATAGTCGGCGATTACTCAGATGGGATCCAAAACGGGGATGAGACAGGTATTGATTGTGGCGGCAGTTGTGTAACCGACGTCAACGAAACCTGTAACGGATTGGACGACAATAAGAACTGTCTGATTGATGAAGAGGCAAGGTTCCTCTACGGTCACTATTACGTCATTGCCGATGTATGTTTTGAGCAAAACTCTCGAAATTATGTTAAGGATATTAATGACATCGGTTATCCTGTTTTAGTTGACGTTCTCGGCTTTACACCGGAGACTAATACGTACATAGCTGACTTTACGTTAAAGGATTTTGCCGGTGCATTTTATCTTGGAATAAGCACGGTTGATGGTGTTAAAGGCGGCTATATAGTGCTCTGGGATGAGCCTGTCAGAAATCCGACAACATTCCCGCGAAATATATGTTACGACCTTTTGTATGAGACAATTCACGGATTTACCGAACCTTTAAAGTATAATATCCGTACGCTCGAAACCAGGCACAGGGTCATGGGAAGAGGTGAGGACTTTGACATCATATTTGAGGTGGAGGCTCTGGAAAGATTAGGTGCGGCACAATGTTTAGACGAGCTGTACGCAGTGTTTTACAGCAACAAGGATTTCCCTCATTTTCCTGTTTATTATGATATAAGAGAAAAATACAGTTGGGAGCCGATAAAGAAATTTCTGAAGACCCTGAACGAAATCAAAGATGAGACCCATGTCGATACTGATGACCAGGAATGCTTCTACTTGAGTATTTCAGTGGGTGAAGACGTTTCAGCGATTTACGAAGCCCACAACAAAATAATAAGCCAGGAAACAAAGGATAGAATAAGAAACCAGCTCGGTTTTTAATTTTCCATCTTGACTCGTAAGTTTTTTACCCAGTTAGAATGTCCCGTGGCCTGCCTTCGTCGAATCGGCTACGCACAGGCAGACTTGCCACAGGGATGAAAATGTTTAGTTCCTTTATAGTGAACACGGGATTTAATGCCCCGTGTGAGTTTCGTTAGAAAAGCGAATGGCTTCTAACGGGATTTACTAACACTATCGTTCTTCGATGTTGATTTTAAGGTCGAGGAATTTCAGCATATCTTTCAAAGTGACAATACCGACCAGCCGGCCCTCATTGACAACCATAAGTCGGCTGTTGCCTGTATGATTCATTATAGACAGTGCCTTCACAGCATCCGTGTGTGGGCTGATAGTATTTTCAGCAGAACATGGTTTAACTATGTCACCGACGATAACATTATCCCATTGCTCTCTCGGCACTTGCCTTACCTGTTCCGTGGAAATACAGCCCAACAGCAGATCACTATCACATACAGGGAACATTTCAAAATGATATCTGTAAAAATAATCATTGATTAATTTCTCAACGGAAATTGCTGGCGGCACAGTGATGAGGTCCGTTTTCATAAAACGCCAAATCTCATCGCCGCTCAGTGTTCTTCGCATTAATAGCTGTTTATAAGACATCTCAGAGGCGTTTCGAATAAACATACCAATAAGAGCTGACCATGCTCCACCTACGAAATCCTGTTCCCAGATGAATCGAAAAACTCCAGTAACAATCAAAAATAAGCCAAATCCCGAGCCTAATTTTGAAGCGATTTTAGTCGCCCATCGCAGATTACCTTTAACAGCCCAGAGAATCGACCGCAAAACGCGTCCACCGTCAAGGGGAAATGCCGGCAGCAGATTAAACACAGCAAGGGCAACATTTAACAATACAAGATAATACAGAACATTGTTAATAGGCACCGGCCATGCTATCAACACTCCCACAAAATGGATAAGATAAAGTCCTGTCGCCAAGAGAACACTTGAAACCGGACCTGCAATTGCCATCAGAAATTCTGTCTTGGGACTGTCAGGTTCCTGCTCCATTTCTGCAACGCCGCCGAAAACAAAAAGTGTGATGCCTTTCATGTGCAGCCCATATCGCCTCGCAACCAGTGAGTGGCAGAATTCATGGAAAATAATCGAAGCAAACAAGCCGATCGCCCCGGTAATTCCCATCCATAAATATGTATTTTTAGAGAAACCCTCGAAGTAATATGGAAAAGCACTTGTTGCAAATGTCCAGGTAATAAGCACTGCAAGGATAAACCAGCTTACATCAATATTGACACTAAAGCCGAACAGCTTAAACAGAGGTATTCGTTTTCCAAACATATCTTAAGTTTTAAGTGACTAAAGTGCCTAAAATTCTAAACGAAAATTTTAGCTTATTTTAAACACTTTTACTTGAATTGCAACTATTCATGCCGCAGTGATTCAATCGGGTCCATATTTGCGGCGCGATAAGCCGGGTATAAGCCAAAAGTTATCCCAACTCCAGCACTAATACCAAAAGCCAATAATAACGAGCTGAGTGTAATTACCGTGCGCATTTGACCGAAGTGTGTGACAAAAAATGGTATCAAAGCCCCCAGAATAATTCCAAGAGCACCTCCTGACAACGTCAAAATCAGTGTTTCCGAGAGGAACTGGAAGATAATGTCTCGCTTCTTGGCGCCGAGGGCCCTGCGAATGCCTATTTCCCGTGTCCGCTCACTAACAGTGGCAAGCATAATATTCATAATGCCAATACCACCAACCAAAAGAGAAATCGCTGCAATCGACCCAAGAACAATTGTGAAAATACGCTGGAATTCCTTTGCCCGCCTCATCAGCTCCAGAGGAACGGTTATTTCATAGTCATTTTTTTTGTGGAACCTATTCATCAACGTCTGCACACTCTGGCGAGTTCCCAGCACCTGGTCTATGTCGCGAACCTTAATAATTATTTCCTGCAGCTCAACCCTTTCCATGGTCCGTCCACTGCTGGAGCTCATCTGCATTGTCATCTCACCGAAGCGGTCTCTAACCGTCGTCAGAGGAATATAGATACTGCCAACATTTGCACCGGCCTTTTTTTCCGCTGCCGGATTTTCTTCATTAAAAGTGCTGGTTGTCTTTGTATTTGTTTGCTCGGAGGCAACACCCACAACCCGATAGTAATCGCTTGCTATTTTAATATCCTGACCGATGGGGTCGTCAAAACCAAATAATTCTTTGACCAGCTTGTCATCAACAACACAAACGCCCTTTTTGTAGTGCATATCCGTGCTGGCCAGATACCGACCGAACTTTATCCGGACTTGTGATATATCAGTGTACCACGGTACCGTGCCTATAACCTCTGCAGACACCCTGCGAGTGCGATACTGTGCCTGCTGAGAAATGCGACGATTCGGAACTATAACCTGGACATCCGGTATAGCATTTAGAAAGCGCTCCGCATCGTTATAAGTCAGACCATATTCCTGCAGAGTCTGCTGCTGACCGCTGGCTGATTGCTCCTCCGGAGGTTTCACAGTTTTTATAATAATATTATGACTGCCAAGCTGAGCTATTTTTTCCTGGGCGTCCCTACTGGCACCCTCACCAATGGCAAGCATCGCGATAACAGAAGATACGCCGAAGATGATGCCCAACGCGGTTAAAGTGGAACGCAGCTTGTGCATCCAAAGACTTTTCACGCCCAGCTTCAGCGTCCGTTTGAAACGAAATAAAAACATTATACCCTCCGCTTATTATATTCCTGCTTCTGGATACGACCGTCCAAAAGACGTATTACTCTCTCGGCACCTTCAGCGATGCCCTCATCATGGGTAACCGCTATCAAGGTTTTGCCTTGCTGGTGTAAATTATAAAGGATGGTTAATATCTCCGCACCGCTTGCTGAGTCAAGATTGCCCGTCGGTTCGTCGGCCAAAATAATTAACGGGTCGTTTGCCAATGCCCTGGCAATTGCTACGCGCTGCTGCTGACCGCCGCTTAATTCCGAAGGCCGATGTTTCATTCTGTCGCCCAGACCTACCATTGTGGCTAATTCCCTTGCGCGTTCGGCACTTTCGTGCTCGGTGAAACCCTGGTAATACATCGGAACCTGTATATTTTCAACGATATTGAGCTGATTAATCAAATTAAAAGATTGAAATACAAAACCTATACGCCTGCCGCGTATCATCGACAAATCATCATCATCAAGCATAGAAACACTTTGTCCGCCGAGTATGTAATCTCCTTTTGTAGGACGATCCAGGCAGCCAATCAGATTAAGTAACGTAGATTTGCCGGAACCGCTGGGTCCCATAATAGCCACATATTCACCACTTGTGATTGTCAGGTCAACCTCCCGTAAAACCTGTAGCTCCACCGAGCCAATCTGGTAATTCTTACACAATTTGTCCATCACCAAAATCGGTGTATCACTTGTAAATTTAACTTCGCCACGGAATTGCTGCGTCATCGACTCTTATGTCTCCACCTTTACGAATCGTTAATTCACTTTCGCTCCGCCGGTCTCGCCCTCGCCGCTCTGCTGCCCCTGCCCTGTACCGCCCTGCCTGCTTCGTCTGCCGCCCTGGCCGCCTGCCTGACGCTGCTTGATCATCTCCATCATCTTCTGTTTCATTTCCTCAGTCATCTCAGGCATACCCTGGCCACCTCCTTGCTGTTTGAACCGCTCCATCATCTTCTGCTTCATCTCTTCAGTCATCTCCGGCATACCCTGGCCGCCTCCTTGAGTTTTAAACTGCTCTCTTAACTTCTGTCTCATTTCATCGGTCATCTCAAAACCGCCCAACATACCCTGCCCTTGTTGGTCTCTGGAGCGTTCGGCTCTGCCTGTTCTATCGCCTTCCTGCTCCTGGGCTCCCTGCTCTCCGGTTTGAACTTGCTCGAGTTTCTTCTCTGGCAGCGGTTGTTGCTGCTGGAATCCTACGGCACCGGTCGATTCACTGAAAAGCGGCGGATTCAACATTACTTCATCGCCTTCCTGTAAGCCTTCAATAATCTGCACAAAAGTATCATTAAACACTCCTGTTCTCACTGTACGTTCCTGAGGCCCTTGCGGGGTCATAACGAAGCATACTTTCTTGCCGCT
>MHYD01000074.1:27403-27664 GCA_001824645.1 Planctomycetes bacterium RBG_13_46_10 | reverse complement strand
GGCTGACGAGAATCTGAACCTTGCAGGACATTCGACTTCTGAGAAAATCATGAGTACCATCAATTTTAACCAAAGTTTTGTAAACCTTAAGGTCTGGATTCATCCAGCCGCGCTGCTCATCGGGCAGCGGCGCTACCTCAAGCACTTCGCCCTGCAATACCTTATCCGGAAAAGCATCCATAACTATGGTTGCAGGCTGGCCAGGGCGAACTTTATCAACCTCGGTCTCGTGAACGCCGATTTCAGCAACCATTGAAGCCG
>MHYD01000074.1:25683-27359 GCA_001824645.1 Planctomycetes bacterium RBG_13_46_10 | reverse complement strand
CCTTCGGCAATCATTCCGCTGCTCATACCGCCGCCTCTGCCCCGCATAGCCCTGAAGATGTCGGATTCACCGCCTGTACCATAAACAACCAGACCCGGAGCCTTTGCTTTAATTACACAATACTCTATCTGCTGCTCCAATTCCTTGACCTGCTCCGTCTGCTCATCAAACCTCGACTTGGCCATACTAAGCTTTACCTGTGCCTGCGCCAGCCTTGAACGGCACTCGGCATAAGTGCGCTGTAACTGGCGGCCTGCTTCAATATAATTGCTTAGTAGCTGCTCGACCTGCTTGGGAAAATCGTAAAGCTTAAATAAATCCAGACTAATCACAGCCTGCTCTTTTTGTATTTTAAGGCTGTCATAGTCCAGTTGATCCGCCTGCAATTCGTTAGAAGAAACATATTTTTTATCATAAAGCTTCTTAGTCCACCCTAATGTATCCTCAGCTCGCTCGAGCTTGCTATTAGCTAGTGTGATACTATCAGTCAATCTTTTTAGTTCCTGAGAAGCCTCTCCGCCAAGACTATTGGGGTCTTTAAGCAGCGAGGCCACGTCAATTCTGTTGATATTCGTTGATGAATTCACATCTTTAACAAATGTGTTTGCAATGGTTTCGCCGAGGTACTTTTGAAAGTCCATCAGGGCAAACGTTACCCTCAGTTCGGCATCAGCAATATCGCTTTCATTTTGCAGCTTCTGAATGAGAAGCGCCTCCTCCGCTGAAATAACGCTTTCCTGGTTGCTGGCAAGACTCATTTTCTCCTGTGTTAATCGATCTTTCAAGGCCGATGAATCCAGCTCTACCAGCACCTTGCCGTTATTTACATCTTCCTGAGTTATATAAGCGCCCCCAGGAACGATACTCAATATAGTTACATCCGCCCCTCTTCTTTCAACCTGACATTTATATTGTATTGACGTGTGGGCTCTGATGCTTCCACCTTCGGTTACGGTAATGGTTAAATTGTCCCGGCGTGCAGGGAACGTGCTGCTGGCTGTTGTATCCGAGCCTGTTTTTCTCGTCGTAGCCGCTACCAGAACCGTCACTGTCACAGCTACCGCAACAAACAATATTACCACCCAAAGCCATCTGCCCCGTTTGGCTGCTTTTCGTCCGCTATATTGCTTACCGTTTGATTTTTGATTATTTGTTTGCATATTATCAACCATAAAATTATTCCTCCCACATTCCATCAGGTCTAACCTGTAATACACCAATATCACGGAAAAAGTTCAATTTAGCAATTGTATGGCTTATCAAGGCAGATGTTAAATCATTTTGTGCCCGCACCAAAGCGTTCTGTGAATCCAGCAACAATCGAACTTCTGCCCGGCCCGCATCCAATAATAACTGATTGTTTTCAACCCGCCTTTCAGCCAATGTTAGGCTTAATTGTTGAATTCGGTACGACTCCGCCCGTTCTCGCAACTGGCGATATGCATTGCGAATATCCAATTTAACATTATCCACGCTGTTCTCATAAGCCCGCTGCCTTTGGGTAAACGTTATCAACGCTTCACGATATGCGTTACGCTCTGATTTTCTATCAAACGGCAGATCAGCGTTCAAACCCAAGCTGTAAATACCCTGTTGAAACTGCAATCTGGTGAATTGTACTTTGTCAGGCGAATCAACATCAAGGCTGCCGACAAGATTCAACTGCACTCCAAGAC
>MHYD01000074.1:23529-25670 GCA_001824645.1 Planctomycetes bacterium RBG_13_46_10 | reverse complement strand
TAAACTGGTCGAGTGCCTGCTGATAGCTCTGCTGAGCCGTTACCCAGGAATTTTCAGCGCTCAACATATTCTGTTCAGCCTCATCGACACTAATCCTCGCCACGCGACCGGCTTTTCCCAATTCTTCCAGGCGTAATTTTGAATCAATTTGCCTGTCATAATTATTCTTGGCATTAAAAACTGTATCTCTTCGCTGCAAAACACTGTAGTAATCGTTAATAATTGAAACCACAAACGTCTGGCGGTAACGATTGAACATACGTATATCATACAGGACGTCTCTTTCAGCCTGCGTTAAGTTTTCCTGAGCCACCTTGCCGCCACCGGAGCCGAGCAAAGGCACGGTTAAATCGCCGCTTAAAACCGAACCTATCGTATGTCTCGGATCTCCTGTAAGGAAACGTACCCAATCAATCGCAATACCGGCATTGAGTAGAACACCATCAAGCAGTAACTGCTGTTTGGTTGCGCCTCCCGATATATTAAGGTCTGCATCTTCTGCTCCAGTACTTTTATTGTCCGTGTAAGTACTATCTATGGTTCCAAACCACCTTAAGGCATACTGATAACGCGTTCCGGTTAAACCAAGTGCCGATCTATAAAGCGATTCTTTTTGTGTTTGGTAATCACGGTTTTGAGCAGTAGCCAGGGCAACCGCCTGGGCAAGGGATAAAACGCGGTTTTCTGGCAAGACATTTTCAACTTTAACATCGTTAGGCGAGGGTTTTACATCACTTATTCTATAATTGGCCTTTTGGCCAAAGTCGTCCTGCCATTTGCTGTTGATAATGCTATATACTTCCTTATCAGCATCATCTTTATAGTGCTGTCTGCTGCATCCATAGTTAGAAAAAATCAAAAAAGCAGAACAAAATACCCAAATTAACAGTTTTGCCGGTCTAAACCTATACAACATAAACCACATATCTTGCATGCTCCTCCAGTATTAAAAAACATAGGAACAGTTTATATTCTATTATATAATAAAAAGTTACGAAAAAAAAACAGAAAATTCTTTTCGCGATACCTTGATATTAGACGCTTCTGCTGCTTATTGTATTGTCAAAAAAACATTTATATAGCGTAAAAATATTGATTACACCCCTTCTATTTTACCGTGGATACTGAATGAAAACGAAGTATTCTACTGGTTTTCATTTAAGAAGACTTTGAAAGTGAGCTTAATCCGCCTACGGCGGATAAAGTTTGGAATTATTAAAGTGCCTAAAATTATCAGTTCTCACTTTAAGCACTTAGGAGTGAAGCAATTTATTTTATATGTTATCTTCCGTTTAATCAGACTCGGATAGTCATATTAAAAATGAACCGAGATTAATAGGTACCAAAGGTGTGTTTTTAGGAGGTTACGAGCGCTTTTTCGAGTGCATCATCGGTTGTCTGGGGTAAAATATCTAATTCAGGCATGCCGGATATGGGTAAAAATACAACAAATGTCGTACCTTTGTCGATTTCACTTTCGACTTCAATTCTACCGCCGTGCAACGTTATGATTTTATTAACAATAGCCAGTCCCAGGCCTGTGCCCTGAATTTCTTTGCCGGGCCGATGTACACGATAAAAACGATCAAATATTTTTGAAAGAGCCTCTTTCGGTATTCCCATACCTGTATCGCTAACACGCATGATCAAATCTTCTTCCCGACGCTGAACACTAACAGAAATTCTGCCTCCATCAGGCGTGAATTTGACTGCATTGCTAATCAGGTTTGTCAAAACCTGAATGATTTTCGTACTATCAAACTTAGCTTTAGGCAAGTTGCCCTCAATATCGAGAGAAAAATCCATCATTTTCTTTTTCGCAAGCGGCGACATGGTTTGATAAACGTCTTCAACAACCTGCTTTATATCATTCTCCTGTATATCTAATTTAACTTTATTAGATTCGAGCCTTTGAAAATCCAAAACATCATTTACCAATATAACAAGTCTATCAACATTTCTCTTAGCCATCTCCAGGAATTTCTTCTGCTGGTCAGAGATCTTACCGGCTACTTCATCCAAAACAATGGAAATAGCTTCTTTTATACAGCCTAAAGGGGTTCGCAGCTCATGCGAAACCGTAGATATAAATTGTGATTTTATCTCCATTGTCTCTTTGAGCTTCTCCTCCGCTTCTTTTC
>MHYD01000074.1:19963-23494 GCA_001824645.1 Planctomycetes bacterium RBG_13_46_10 | reverse complement strand
TTACTGCCATCTATAATTATCGGTTCAGCACTAAGGCAAAGCCAGGGTGATAACTCTTTATTATCGATTCTAAGTGTAGGCTGGATTTCAACCTTTTTAACCGACTGTCCCGTGCTTAATGCCTTAGTAATAACTTCCCGGAATAGACATAAACTGCAAAACCGGCTGAATCCGCAACCTTTTTCATTGACGCTATTGACACAACATAAAGCCTCACCAACAGGTCGATTAATAATTTGTATGTACTCCTTATTAACCGTCTGCTTAACTGCTTCATTGACTCGCTTTACAATCAGATGTTCATCGATTAGCAGCATCCAGATAGGCACTGCGTCGAATATCGCCAAGATGTTTTTTTGCTTCTCGCTGAGTATCGCTTCCAGCTTTTTATACTTTAAGGCATTCTCAACCGTTACCGGAATTACCTTTAGGTAGTTTCTATCGACATCCTTTACTAAATACTCATAAGCACCGGCTTTAATGGCCTTTACTGCTATTTCCTCACTACCGGCTCCGGTAACAACTATGACAGGGATATCCTCCACCATATTAATGACATCAAAACCTGTACCATCACCCAGATTCATATCAGATATAACGATATCGAACCGTCTTGAATCCCATATTTTCCGAACCTCTGAAATAGAGGCGGCTATTGTGCATTCGTATGGAAGATTTTCTTTTCTGATCAACCATTCAAATGCCTTTTGGTCAATCTTATCATCCTCAACCAAAAGAATTTTATATTTTGTATCATCCATATCTCAAAACAACCCAATTTGTTGATGATATTCTGTACACATGTTATACGAAGTCATAAGGATCGTCACCCAGAACATCAAAAACAATTTTTCATGGTTATAGGACTTTACCATACTGTTCTGGCGCGGCTTTTTATACTCTTTGCGTAGCCTTTTTGTTGCTCAAAGCATTTGCTATCTTTTCCACCAGCTCTGCAAAATCAAACGGTTTGGCAACATAATCTACAACGCCATAAGATGAAGCTTTAGCGATATCCTGCGCCTCACAGAGAGCCGTAACCATTATAACTGGTATATTTTTCAATTCAGGATTCTGTTTGAGCCGTTCAAGCACATCATGCCCGTTCATAATAGGCATATTAGTATCCAGCAATACAAGGTCCGGCTTTTCGCTGGCCACCTTTTCCAGCCCTTCCTGGCCGTTAGTGGCTGTTATTACATCATAGTGACTCCATTCAAGCCGACATTGGATGGCTGTGATATAATCAGGCTCATCATCAACAATCAGTATCTTAGGCTGTACAGACTTCTTTTTTGATTTAAATAATTCAAACATTCGCACCTGCCTTTAAAATCTTACCAATTCTTTAAGTTTCCTATAATCACACGACTTTTCAGATTTTTTATCGACCTAAAAACAAAGCAATATTAGCAAGAATACGGCTGCTTTTGTTACGATGTTAATCGTCATCATCCCCCCACAGATGAATTTCAATATCACTCTTCTTTGGCAGCGACAACTCAGGTCTGTCTTTGAGCTTGTTGTATTTCATCATTGCACTTTCTGGAATTGGCTCACCTTTGAAAAGATGGGGCGAGAGCAGCACAATCAATTCAGAGTTATTTATTTCTGTATTGGTGTTCTTAAAAAGTCTGCCGATAATCGGCAAATCACCGAGAATCGGAATTTGGTCAATTTCAATAGTTTTCTCCTGTCGCCTCAGGCCTCCTATAACAACAATCTGACCATCATTAAGCAAAAGTGAGGTATTAGCTCTTCTGGTATCGACCACAGGCACGCCGGAAGTCACACCTGTCTTGACATTCTGTTCCATTGTCACTATCAAAAAAATATCATTACTGTCTGTTACAGTAGCAGTCACCTGCAAATTGACCCCGACATTTTTAAATTGCGTCGATGTCAGGGCATTGGCCCCTCCTTCCGCAGTTCCGGTAAGCTCTGTGTAAGGAATTTCCTCAACAGCCTGGATGTTTGCAGACTGCCCACTTACCACCATAGCTCGTGGGCTGGCAATAATCTCCGCACTTCTCTTTTCCTGTATCATGTGAATGACATTACGGATTGTGCCGCTGATTACACTGAAATCGCCGCCGAGTCCTGTGGTATTAAAAGCCGTTGCATTACCTATAGTCGTCGCATCCTCGATGGTGGAACCTATTCTTGATCCTGACGTTGTAAAATTCTGCCTGTATCCAATATCGTATATTTTATCAGAAAGCAAGTCCCAGTTGATGCCCAGCTCAGTGTCATCCTTCAACTGGACATCAAGGATAACCACCTCCACCATAATTTGCTGAGGCCGTTTGTCGATTTTTTTTACCTCAGCCATGATTCTATCCAAAGAGTCACGTGCATCACAAATTATCAGAGAGTTGGTGTTCTGATCGGTGGATATGCTGCCGAAGCGGGAGGACATACTCTTTACAACACTCTCAAGATTGTTGGCTTTAAGAAACCTTAGAGTGATGGTTTCAAGAAACAGCTCCGGTGCCTCCTCTTGTTCCATTACTGGTGTTTGTGTTATCCTTTGTGGCAAAATTCTTTCATTTCGAGGAATTGCCGCGAAAGGATCCTCACGACCGATGTCCATTATGCCTTGTGCAGAATTTGACTTTGCCGGCTGAACCTTTAATCCGACAGCAACCAAAAGGCAAATGCACAACAGTATCTTTGTATATGTTGATTTAATCATAGGCAAGAGTTTCCTTATCTTGAATTGTATAAATTTTTATGTTTATATCACACTTGAGCTGACCGGAGCCGTCGTTTTGGTTTGTCAATCTAAATGAATCTATCCAAATTTTTTGCTGACGTGCTTTTAGCCTCTCTACCAGCTTGATTATATCATTATATCCTCCGATAACGCTCAGAAACGCACTGTGAACAGCGATGCCTGAAGCATCTTCTGATTGTCGAGCTTCTGATTGTTTGTCAGCCGTGTCAAAATTAAGCGAATAAACCACACAACCTGCCAGTTCCGAAATAGCCTGCAGGTCACTAAAAAATTCCTTTGCCTCTTTAATTGTAAACAAGGCGTTTTGAAGATTGGCATATTTGCTGCTAAGCCCTTTCAGCTTCTTTTTTTTGATTTCGACCGCGCTTTTGATAACCTTCCCTACCCTTACCGTCTCAGTCAAAGTATATGAGTACTGTCCCGCCGCGTACAAATAAACGATATGCGGGGCCACTATTAAATTAAACAACACGATAGTCGTGATTATAAGCAGCGCAGCTGTAAGGGCATTTCGTGACTTACTATTCAACTTGGCAAGATTTTCGATCATCACTATTTATTTTCCTTCTTTGGCTGTCCGGAACAGTTAATTGTATACCGAATCAATCCACTATTCTCGTCATCTTTTTCGGACTCCATTAAAGAAGCCGTTGCTATATGCTCGGATTCGCCCAACATGTTCACAAACCAGCGAATGGCTTCATACGACAGCCCAACGCCCTCCAGACAAATCGTATAATTGCCTTTGCTAAACAGGCTGGATATGGCCACAGTTTTTGGTGTTCCTTTTTTTA
>MHYD01000074.1:17724-19860 GCA_001824645.1 Planctomycetes bacterium RBG_13_46_10 | reverse complement strand
TTTATCCTCCCTGAATAAGCTTGTTACATCCGACAACTGATATTGCTTTTTTATGCGGTCAATTTCCTCTTTTATATATCGTGTTTTTAATCCAATCACGGCAATGAATATAACCATGCCAAATATTATCGCCGCTAAAATATTGGCTGTTATGAGAGCATGTCTTTTGAAGGACTTAACCTCACCCGCCTCAGGTGGAAGCAGATTTATCTTCAAATAAGTCTCATTCGGGACAAGCAGCCTCATAGCCAGGCCGATTGCTACTGCAGAAGCTCCCTCTGCCGGTTGCGACCCATCTTTCACAACAGATGTTTCTTTATATGCATCCTCAGGTCTTCTAATCAATAGACTACCGACCGTAAGTCTGGCTTTTAAAGATTCCTGAGCGTCATCAGGCAACTGCACATTATCTGCAACCACCGTTACTTCCCATTTGCCTGTGCCATCAGAGTTTTGAGAGCTGTCATAAAACTGAATAACGGCGTTTATTTCACTGGCAAGCCAATCACAAATTCCTGCATGTTCTGTCTTTTCTCTATTAATGTCCCTCGATCGGGCAAAATCGAGGATTTGCCTTTTAAAGACGCATATATTCAGAGCACCACCCTGTACTATAGCCAGAAGTACATTACAATCAAACTTGCCTGCTATCTTTTTCGCATAAAAAGCTCTAATATAAGCGATTAACGGGGGTTCAATCACCTCTATATTAACTCGCGCCAAATTACAGATTTTAACAATCTCTGCTACATGCTGGTTATCTACTGCGGCCACGAACAGCCGGTCACTACCTATCTTGCCGCCGGAACCGACCCCACAAAAGTCCAGTGCAATTCTTTTTCCTGACAGAGCAACGAAGTGTTTGACTTCGTTATGAACAAACTGCCCTACACTTGTCGGCACTTGCCTGGGCGCCTCCATGATTTGCAGAAGCACATGGTCAGCCACCAGCGACACCGCAGTCTGCCGCAGTCTTATACGTATCTTGCTTCGTTTCTTAAGCTCTCTTATGCTCCTGGCAAGCAAAGAAGGCTCAATAACTTTACCATTTTTCACCGCTCCCTCCGGGATAGGTCCACTATCCGATTTAATCAATTCGACGCCGCTTTTATTCTTTCTGAGCAGCGCCAGATTTATCCGGCTATCAGAAATATCTATCCCAAGAGCGGTACTGTTACTGAGCCTCATTCGTTGATCCTTAAACTATCAATTCGTATTATGTAAGGATATTCGTCGCTAACCGTTATATTGGCTTCTAATTTGGCAACAAAACCTTGTGACGAAGTGCCTATGGATACGATTGTACGATTCGGAAGCGATCCTGTGACGGTAACAGTATATCTACCGTCCTCAAACAGTTTGCTTGTAAATCCGCTGGTCCAGCTGCTGTTAGCCCTGATTTGAGCAAAAGCATCGTTAAGACCGGCTTCTGCAACAGCAAGTGCCTGAGCAGCATAAACCTGATTCTGCATAAGCTGTATTTCTTCCGTATTTATTTGCAGAATCCCCATGACCAGCGCAGACATCAGCGCTATGACAAAGACTGTCATAAGAAGCACTGAGCCGTTATTTTCCTGTTTTGTATTCATGGATTTTTCGATATCTAAGGTAATATCTGTTCCTCTTCCGACCAGTCGATCTGCTGCCCATCGTAAAGCAACTCAACCTGAGTATCTGTCAGCGCGCAGTTGTATATACTGACCTCATCAAGCTTTCCATCATAGTATTGATCCCACTCTGTGTTTCTGCCGAGATAAAACGATTCATTACTGCTTGACTGGGCTAACATCAAAGCGCCACTTGCAGAAGTTGTGGCTGCACAAGCCCCGTTTTTATACATCTTCATGGCAGCACCATCGTAAGTAAGTGCCACATGAGTCCAGGTACCTGTGGAAATACTAACATTTGGTGTCCAGTTACCACTATAAGGTCCGGCCAAAGAAGCTCCGATTTTATTATTATAAAGAAACCAGTAAAGGTCCTTTCTGCAGTATGGAGTATGAGCAAATTTAGAAGCTATGGTTCTCCATGTGCTTGCATTATCCGGATTAATCCATGCCGCCAGTGAGATCTCATTTGTGATATCAAAAGTGGAATCATCATATACTCTGACATATTCGTTCGATCCGTTAAACT
>MHYD01000074.1:17355-17652 GCA_001824645.1 Planctomycetes bacterium RBG_13_46_10 | reverse complement strand
TGCCGCTCATATCGTGTGCGGTGTCACCGCCGGTCTCATCCAGCGGCCAGTATGCCACCAAATAAGCAGCTTCCGGGCAAAAAGCCTCAATCTCACTTGCGCTCAGTGCCCGACTATAGATGTGTACACCGTCGATTATGCCATCAAAGTATTCGCCCCATTCCGTGTTTTTACCGATGTAAAACGATTCATTGCTGGATGAATTGTCTAAATACAAGGCACCGCTCGCGGGCAACGCAGCCTCACAAACTCCATTTTTATACATCTTCATATAAGCACCATTGTAAGTAAGTGCCA
>MHYD01000074.1:17017-17337 GCA_001824645.1 Planctomycetes bacterium RBG_13_46_10 | reverse complement strand
CCGAAATATGAACATGTGGTGTCCAATAATACCAGCTTGGACAAGGACCAGCTAAAGAGGCTCCGATCTCGTCATCATAAAGGAACCAATAAAGGTCCAATTTGCAAAAAGGAGTATGAGATAACTTGGACACTATGGTTCTCCAGCTATCTGTATCATGGGGACATATCCAGGCCGTAACTGTGATCTCATCTGCAATATCAAAACTGGAGTCGTCAGGTACTCTAACAGAATCATTCCAACCATCGAAATCCAATCCGCCCCCGTCACAGCCAGTGACCCAGTCATTCCATTGATCCATATTAACCAGCGTCCCATGG
>MHYD01000074.1:10421-16994 GCA_001824645.1 Planctomycetes bacterium RBG_13_46_10 | reverse complement strand
TGCAGTGGTGCCGCCGGTTTCATCCAGCTTCCACCAGCCTACAAGGTCTATAGTCTCACTTTCGAGATTTGGATTTGGTCGAATGAAAACCTGTACAGAAATGGTTTTATCCTGGCCGAGGCCGGAGGCATCAGGCAATATGGCCTGTATCTTTACGCTGCGGACTTCGTTTACATCCGCGGTATCCATATCCAACGGAGTATCTAAATCAAAAGCATCGTAGCATGTGAACTGCAAATGGCTGACCGGCCCTGCCAGCTCGGAAAGACTTCCAACAGAGCCAAATTCGACAAAGCTGCCGGCGCCAATATCATACCTCAGTACATTACCATCAATATCTTTAAATTCAATATATCCGTTAGTATCATCCGAATTGCTTACAGTGGTTATTTTCAGCGCCTTGGACAGGTTTCTGTATAAGTGGTCGACCAGAACTCTGCTGTTTTGCAATGTTTCTGCGTCACCGGCCTTGGAACCCCAGCTCTTTTGTATGGCCCTAAATCCCGGCAATACTGCCGCAAAAACAACAGCCATTATAGCTATTGCTATAACCATCTCTACAATGGTCAAACCTGTACCTAATCGTACTGCCCTGTTTTTGCGCATTATATTCCCCGTAAACACTCAAGCAATTACCATTATTTTCGGCACAAATCAGCGGGAGTGTTATGTAAGTTTTAATGTTATCGGCCAATCCGAGCAGGTATTGCAAAAACTGCAATAAGTTAGGTTATTTGACTGCATTCGCTCATTTTATAAGGCATAAGCAACCGTTATCATAAAAATCTCAAGGCCGGGGGAAAAAGTCCTATAAGCCAATTTCTACGATCGATGCTCTATACTCGGTGACACAAAAAATACGAATATCCAGTACAAATGATCAAACATCTAAGACAGCTTACCATCTTCTTGCAAAGTAGGTAGCCAAGGTCACTTCTATCTCATCGTCGCCAAGCTGATTGTTATTGTTCTGGTCGTAGCCAACCGAGATAGTAATTTTTCTAAGGTTTGAACTCATAGTGACATCATTTATATTACACAAATATGAACCATCGAGTGACAAGTGACTTTGCGTGAATGAACCACCGGTATAGTTATAGATTGAGCGCGCCCTTATTTCATCAAGCTTGGCCTGAACAAGCATAAGGCTATTCATTCTGTGCTGAATAATAATGGTTGTAACGTATCCGCTGGTTAGTGCTTTTAGAACCGGAACCATTGCGATAATCAGCAGTGCCGATGCCATAATAACCTCAGTTAGAGTAAAACCTTGGTCCTTGTTTCTCGATGCTCGATACTCGATGCTCGTCGAGTATCGAGTTTCCAGTATCGAGTATCCAGATGATTTCAGTTTTGGACGCATTTTACCATACCTGTCGCCGGACTGACTGTGATAGTAAAACTTCTGCCTTCTGACGAAATAGTAATCTCAGTAGCGCTTCCGCTTGTAAGCCCCCCCAGCGGACCGAATCTAAACTTGTGCCCCTTAGGACAGCTGATAGTAACTCCTTCTGTCGAATACGAATTTACCGTTTCGTGAGTATCCACGTTTTCTATCTCGTATGCGTTATATGGAACGGAGCCGACCATTTTCATCTCGTAACCGTTGGAATTGCCTGCGGCGTCCGAAATAGCAAGCGCGCGTGTTAACCGAAGATCAGTAACAATCTTTCTGGCAACCGTATCAGCTTTTTGCTTTGAGATTACGCCAAAATTTAGTCTCGGCACAGCAATAATAGCGAATATTCCGAGAAATATCACAACAATAAACAACTCTACGAAGCTAAAGGCTGCCCTTTTTGTAGTCATAGTGGGGAGTTACCTATTTTTCTTCCTGGGTATCGTACGAACTCATCGTAGTAAATCAACAAGGATGGCTGCTTTGCAACCATCCTTGTTGATTTACTTTTGCAGAAACTGTATACAGGCTCTTATCTACACCCTCCTTTATCTACATTCCTAATCTGCTGCGACGGATCGCGGCGAGTTGTGCTCCATAAACCGTGACTATTATTACGCTTTAATAGCTGCGAATACTTTGTCACAGCCCGTTTAACTCAGTGTTAATGATTGTGCTCTGAGGCTTTAACACGGTGAGTAGTAGAGTCCATAGTATAGGCTGTTCCAAAGGGACAAGCAGGTGGACCATCAGGGAAATAATCGGTGCTTCCAGTCACATCAGATAAAGCCGATGGCCATGCATCGCTATTTGCATAGTACAGCTCTATTTGCGAGTTTATCAGGTCGATGTTGGTTAAACAGGCATTCTTTTTGGCACTTGTTGCACCTCCAATAATCCTCGGAATAGCAATTGCAGCCAGAGCACCGAGGATTAGAACCACTATCAATAGTTCTACCAAAGTAAAGCCTTTTCTTGACTTCATCTTTATCTCCTTTCCTTTCTCTAAAGAGATATACTACCTTCAACACTTGCTAATTTATCGTCATAGGAATCCAATAACTTAACCAATAACCTTGATAAAAATTCTTTGAATACTCTTTGTTATGCTGTATGGACGATAAAAACTAATGAAAGCTGTTTTTATCGGAACTGTTCATGCCATATCTACAATCTTCCCTCTATAAAAAATATAACCGAATACATCGACTTAGACAAATTGAATGTGAGACAACCGATGGTGAAAGACAATTAAAAACAAGGGATTTTTTGACCGGTCTTTATCTCCACCATCTCCACCACGGTCTCCAGCCCCTTCCTCTTCCACCACCATGAGAACCATCGGAACCACCTCCATCTCCGCCTTGAGAGCCACCTGAGCCGCCACTACCTCCATCTGAACCACCACTACCTCCATCTGAACCACCACTACCTCCATCTGAACCACCGCCACCTCCGCTTTGAGCTTCTTGGGTATGATCGCCATGGTCGATAACATGATAACTACTGCTGTCTATCTCATAATCCCATCCGAATGGACATTCAGGCGGACCATCTGGAAAATAGTCTGTATTTCCTGTGACATCTGTCAATTGTTGGGGCCAGGAGTCCATATTTAAATGAAACAGCTCGACCTGCTTGTTTATCAGGTCAATATTTGTTCTGCAGATTCTGTCCTTAGCAGCTTTCGAGGCATTAGTAATTCTCGGAAGAGCAATAACAGCTAAAGCTCCAAGGATTAAAACCACGATCAATATTTCAACAAATGTAAAAGCCTTTATTTTTCTCATTTTGCCCGGCCTTTACCCGTACTCGTGTTACTCGTGAAACGGGTACGAGTAACATATTTCGCCTCTATTTCAAATGGCGCATATAGTCAAGCATAGGCAGATATACACCCATCAGAATAAATCCGACAATAGAACCCATAATAACAGTTAATGCCGGCTCTATCTTAACGAGCAAAGAGCTTATCATTCTTTCGATATCCTTATCGAGAAAATCAGCTCCTTTTTTTAGCATTTCAGGTAACTGCCCAATTTCCTCTCCCGATATAGCCAATTGTGTAATCATCGGAGGAAAAATATCATACTTTTTCAATGACTTTCCAACAGGATTACCGGCCTGAACCGAATCCTGAAGCTCTTCGGAAATTTCGGTAATCTTATAATTGTTAGCTACGCGACTTGCCACCTGCAAGGCCTCAATTAACGAAACACCTACAGAAATCAGCATTGCAAAAGTTCGAGTAAAATGTGAGACCAAAACCATTCGATTCAGCTTGGCAAAAACAGGTATCTTTAATTTAAAATAATCCCATTTCGTCTTGAAATACCGTTTTTTTTGCAGCTTTCGCAAAAATACAATCAAAGCTACACCTATGATAAGCAGCATCCACCACCAGTATCTAATTAAATTGCTTAAGCTCACAAGCATCTGCGTCGGCCCGGGCAATTGCACATGCAATTTCTGGTACAGCTTGGAAAACATAGGAACTATAAATATCAAAAGAAAAGCAACAACCACTATACATACAATGCCCACCACAATCGGATAGACAAAAGCAGATTTTACTTTTCGCTTGAGCTCTGCCTGCTTATCCAAATAACCAGCACTCATTTCGAGCACTTCCGCCAACTTGCCTCCCGATTCACCTGCCTCAATCATACCTAAGAAAAAATCTGAGAATACATCTTTGTATTTTTCGAAAGCTTTTTTCAGGCTTGAGCCGGTTTCAACACTCTGCCTGATATCTGTGAGCATATCTCGAAACGTACCATTTTCAGTCTGCTCCTCCAATGTTTCCAGACATTTGATAATTGTTAATCCCGCAGAATACATCCCTGAAAACTTATATGTAAAGGTCACAATCTCAGACGGTTTTATCGATTTGTGTTTTTTCCCGTCTGCACCATTTTTGCGGGCCTTAACCAAAACATAACCCATTTTGTCCAGCTCTTCCCGCAGAACCGCAACGCTATTTACGTCGCTTGAAACACCAGTGAACTTGCTTCCTGACTGGTCTTTTGCCGTGTACTCATAAACTGCCATTAGTCTGTCCTTATATCAACAATTCGCATCAGCTCATCCAAAGTAGTTACTCCACTGATAACCGCATCGATACCGCTTTTACGCAGAGTTTTCATGCCATCATTGATTGCCTGTTGTTTAATAGCATCATCACTTGCCTGCTCTACTATCATTTTACGGATAGGCACTGAAATTCGCAGTATCTCATAGATTGCCCTGCGTCCACGATATCCCATCTGGTAGCAATTGTTACAGCCGGAACTTCTATACAACTGAACCTGCTCATGTGAACCGCCGAAAAGACACTTAATCTCTTCTTCGGAAGACTGATAGGCCTGCTTGCAGTGAGGACAGGACACCCTTACGAGTCTTTGAGCCACCGTTCCCAAAAGGGACGATGAAACAAGGAACGACGGTATCCCAAGATTGACCAGACGTGATATTGCACCGGCTGCGTCGTTTGTATGAAGGGTGCTTAACACAAGATGCCCCGTCAGAGCGGCACTAACAGCTATTTCCGCCGTCTCCAGGTCGCGGATTTCACCGATGAGTATTACATCAGGGTCCTGTCGTAATATGCTTCGCAGAGCCGATGCAAATGTCATTCCCGCAGCCCGTCTGACCTGCACCTGTGTAATTCCGCCAAGCCGATATTCAACAGGGTCCTCGACAGTGACAATATTTCTTTCGGGCTTATTGACTAATTGCAGAACCGAATATAGTGTGGTTGTTTTACCACAGCCTGTCGGACCGGTCAGAAGCAGCATCCCATACGGATTATCAACCAGCTCACGGAATCTCTGATTATCATCGGGACAGCTCACCACAGAATCGAGTGACCACTTATCTGCATTCTTATCGAGTATTCTTATTACAATTTTTTCTCCTCCCATCGCCGGCAGAGAAGAAACTCTCAGGTCATATTCTTTACTGTCGTGCTGCACACTCATGTGACCATCCTGAGGAATTCTCTTCTCGGAAATATCCATATCCGACATAATCTTAATGTGCGACACCACTTCAAGCTGTGCCGAAGTGGGTATATTCAAAGTATTCCGCAGAATTCCATCTACACGATACCTCACTTTCACATCAGATTCCTGTGGCTCAATATGTATATCGCTGGCGCGGGCATCAATGGCACCTCTTATAATTGAGGAAACCAGCTTCGCAATCGGAGCATCGGAAATTTTAACAGACCTTTCCTGGTCTTTAGTTTGTTGCGAAACCTTGGCCGTATCCTCCTTCAGGCGCATTGAAACTATAGCCTGTTTTGTAACATCCGCTACATTGAAATGATAATGTATAGTCTGTCTTATAGCATCAGGCATCGCAGCAACAGGAACCACTTCGTAGCCGGTTTTCATCTCAATCTGGTCTCGGACAGCAAGGTCCAAAGGAGAGCTCATTGCTATGACCAAACGGTTGCCTTCTTTTTTGATCGGAATCAGGTTATGCTTATTAGCTACATCATAAGAGACCAGGTGTGCCACCATCGAGTCAACCATTTCAGGCGAAAGATTGATAAATTCTATTTTATTGACGGCAGCAACAATCTTAAGCATCTGCTCTTCGCTGAGAAGATAGTCCCTCTTCAGGATACTTAAAAGACTTTGCCCCGTCTGTTTTTGTTGCTCAATGGCAGCTTGAAGAGTCCCCTCATTAACGATTTTTTCCTTTATTAAGAAAGATATTATCGGGTCATTGATTTCCATGTGTTCTTTCTCCATACGAACTTAACTCAAAACGGATATCGACCGAACCCTGAAATGACTTAAAAACAAACAAGTTCAATGATGGTTTCTTGGTCCTAAAAATAAACAGGCCGAACAATAATATTTTTCTGCCTGAACAATAGCTCCGTCAAGAACCGCAGCTATACCAGCCTATAAACAGTTAAGCTCTGTTTTTAACCTAAACTTGCCTTAATTTTCTTGCAGAATCGGCTTGTCTGATATAAAGTAACAATGGAATAGTTAATACTTTTAATTTTGGATTACGTATATGGCGGCGTAGCCAAGTGGATTAAGGCGACGGTTTGCAAAACCGTTATTCGTCGGTTCGAATCCGACCGCCGCCTGTAATTTTACCCCAGAACCAGTGAAAAACTGATTATTTTTCATTTGCAAAACTTATGATTTTGT
>MHYD01000074.1:8141-10411 GCA_001824645.1 Planctomycetes bacterium RBG_13_46_10 | reverse complement strand
ATTACATGCATATTTTATCAGAAAGAATTTTTCCATAAATATTAACTATACCTAATCTTATAATATAAATGAGTTTAGTTGCAAAAATCCGAATTAAACTATAAAATATAGGTAAATTACATAGCAACAAGTACAAGAGCTGATTTACTAAGTTTTGGTTTCTTCGAATTTTGAATAGTCTTTCGCAAGCAAGAGAATATGGAACTATATAACTCAAATGACAAATACAGAGATAACATAGAGCTTGCCTCACAAATATTTAATGAATATGGTGATTTTATCCGTGCAACCGTCCTGGCACGGGTTGATAATAGAGACCAGGCAGATGATATATACCAGGACCTTTTTCTATCTCTCGTTTCTAAGCCGATACCTGAAAATGTCAATAGTATAAAAAGTTATCTTTATAGAACTATAAACAACGATATTGCTGATTCTGTTCGTCGGGTACAAAGATATAAAACACATATCCAAAAATATAATCTGAAAATTATGTGTTCAATCAATAAAACGCCCTTCAAAAACGCCTTAGTAGAAGATGAACAAATAAGCAAGATGTTTAATCTCATTAATGAGCAATTGCCAAAAAGCAGTGTTCAAGCAATTACTCTTCGATACAGAGATGGCCAAGACACCACAGAAGTCGCAAAACAGATGGGCGTAAAAAGTAAATCAGTAAGTAGATATATTTCGATAGGAATAAAAAAAATCCGTCAGATTTTAGAAGGGAAACAAAGGAATTAATATGATCGCTCCCAATTTCAGTCCGTTATGTCGGGAAGCTGAGCCGTATTATTATTATTTTCTCCATGAAGAAAGCCGCGCATCTATTCCAGAACCTTTACTTGAACATATAAAGCAGTGTTACTACTGCCAAGACCAGGCACTCCAGCTTAAATCTCTTTTATCCAAACACGAAGATTTGGAAACAAAGGAAAATCAAACCACGGCCCCCATAAATATAATCTTAAAATCACACTTTGGCTATATTGGCAGGGAAGTAATCTGTAAAACAGCAAGGCCTTTTTTCCCGGCCCTATTAGACCCGGCCCTGAGTATTAGAATACCAACACCAATAACGGCACATTTAGACCATTGCCCACAGTGTGCAGGAGACCTCGAAACAATCAGAGGTTTGAATCTTAGCTGCAAGCAGTTGCATTGCCTAAGCCGGCTATTTGCCGCGAAACCTGGGGAGGATGATATTAGCTGCTCACAAGCATATAGTGCAATCATAGCGTGTGTATCCATGGCTTTTCATAAAACAACCCAGCCAATCTTGAAACATCTATGCGTATGTAATTATTGCCGTAAAGTTCTGTACCAATACCGGGAAACAGTTCTTAAAGATTATCTGCACGAAAAGGGAGGGCAAAAAAGCCCGCTGTGCAGCCAGGTTTCGGTTTCTGATATATTTGATTATGCCATACCCTACGACCTTGACCCTGCGAATGACCAATATGCCAAATTTCGTGACTCTCTTACATCACATATACAAAGCTGCCCGATATGCCTGGCCAGAATGCAGCAGTTGCACGATACCATATATGGAATTATAGAACGTGCCGAATCCGAAGTCGTGACAATATACAATGTAGATGAAGCTGCCGGAGCCAGAGAATCGGATGAGCTTTACAGCGGATTCCCGATAAAAGTGGACGTATTGAGCACTCAGTACGGGAAAGAGACTGTCCAGCCAGTCCCAACAATCAATTCAACAGAAGTGCCGAAGAAAAAAATCCCGACTCTAAAAGGCAAACCAATTTTCAAAACAAGACTGGCAGCCGTTGCTGCTGTATTTGTCGTGGCAGTTTTACTGCTATCTCTCATCATGCCGTCAGCGAAAGCTGTAACCATCGACCAGATTTATAAGGCAATCGAAAAAATCAAAAACGTCCATATCTCAAAGTTCACTCCCAAGGAAACTGAACCGATAGAGGAAAAGTGGATATCACGCACAGCAAATTATTATATGGCTAAAACCGGCAACGAGACTGTCTTATGGGATCTCTCAAATAAGATTAGAAAAACAAAACAACCACATACTAATTTGATTGAGACAACACCTTTATCCGATAACATGCTCAATGATGTTGAAAAAAGAATTAGCGGCTCTTTGGGTTTAATGCCATTTGATTATATATCCGAAATTCCCAAAGATGCCCAATGGAATCCAGTAACTATCGATGACTCGCAAGTCAATTTAAAGACCATCGAAGTTTATGATTTAACATGGAATGAAAAAATGTACGGTGTTTCATTGGTTTTTA
>MHYD01000074.1:7792-8087 GCA_001824645.1 Planctomycetes bacterium RBG_13_46_10 | reverse complement strand
CATATAGAAAATTAGCTTCTGATGGTGAGCTTAAACTTACAACGATAATAGTAGTTGAATATCTAAGCGATAGCGAAATACAAACCGCCATCCAGAACGCTTCTTTTTAGAACTATGATAATAGTCCTCATTTTGGCAGCCACAAGGGGCTAAGATTTTTATATGTAGTATCACCGGTTTTTTCTACAAACAAATTATCTGCTTTTTTACGTTCGACATGACCATCTGCAAATCCGATATTTACTACTTTACTCGGGTGGCGGCCATATATAGCATCTTCCTCCAGACCGGGCCA
>MHYD01000074.1:1158-7734 GCA_001824645.1 Planctomycetes bacterium RBG_13_46_10 | reverse complement strand
ACACCGCCCAGGGTGACTGGAGGTTTATCCGTAACATGCCACCAGTTTATCAAACTGTAACCGGCATCAACTACCAGCAGAGTCTCACTTAGATGTTGTATATCCGCTGTTCGTAACGGCTTTCCGATAAATTCCGCCTGACTTTTTCTGCCTTGTGCGCTTTTACATATAGACTGGTTAACGCCGTAATTTCCGCACAGGATATTGTTTTTAATGCTGCTGCCTTTTATCTTTCTTGCCGGGCACCAAACTACCCCCTTGTCACGAGTGGTTTTTATGCAATCTGCTATAAAATTAAACCACCACCATCCAACTCTGTCATATTGAAAATTTCCGGGGTATCCACCGGGAGGCGGCTCTTTTACAGTGCCGTCAATCGAATAAGGGAAATTGCCGGTCTCGGCTTCATAAGCAATCAAACCAATAGTCAGTTGTCTTATATTAGAGCGGCACAAGACCGTTTGAGTTTGTTGCCTTGAATATCTCAATGAAGGAATCAATATGGCTGTTAAAAGAGCAATTATACCAATTACCACAAGCAGTTCAATGAGGGTAAAGGCTCTGCATCTCATACTGCCCTATTTTAGATTGTTTTTTCTGCGAGTCAATCCCAACTGCGTGCAAAATAAGGCACAAGAAAAATATCCTGCCGATTTAGCCTGCTATTGACATGCCAACATAAAAGAGCCATACCATGTTCCCGTTACAGTACAGGATTCAGGATCGTATGGACTATTAATACAGGGCGATTCAATCATCCTAAGCATCTTAGAGTTTGTACAACTGCCGCTCGTTGCATATTCACAGCCCCATCGCTCAAAATACTGCTCGTAGTAGCCAAAACACTCACCGGCTAAATAACCACAATATACAACATCATATTCCTGGTAGAGGTAGGTGCAGGTATAGCCTGAAGCACCGATTATATTGCGAAGCTGGTTATCAGCAATCTCAATAAAGCCGTTTTGTAATTTTATAGGTTTGTCGGAAATTAAAAGGGCTATGCCTTCGGTCCAATCCATGCCAAAAACGTTAATATCAGTGTGGTAATAAAATTGATTACTTGATAGATCTACAAGCCATACGCTTTTATCATCAATTTGGTCGAGTACAACAAAATGGTTCTTCCCGGGAATATGCAGAATCGCTTTGCAGCCGGATAAATTCTTTAGAGCCGCGAGGTCGGTTTGAACAACGCGGCTGTATAATCCGAGGCCCTGTACAAACTGCTTCATTGCATATAAATTCGTTGTTCCATCTGCATTACTCACCAGTTGCGCAAGCTGTCGGTCGTTTACAGTCTTACCAAACCGTGAAATAGTGTATTTTAATGCGGCTGTCGCACAGTTCTGCGGCTGTGAGCCCTCGGATGCCGCGTACGCTAATTTTTCACCCAAGAGTAAGTCCACATCAGCAATATTTGAGTAACGATACATTACAGGTTTATCGGTAACAGAAGAGCTATACTCTATTGACGCATCGTGTTGATATTCGGCGATAAAACTTGAAACTGCAGGGGTAGCATCACTGATCTTAGTTAAGTTCCAGAGGTCAGACGCTAATAGCTTGTTTGAGCGGCTGTCATATTGCTCAATCGAAATGGTAGCAGGAATCCATTGTCCTGATATTAACCGATAACCACTATATCGCTGCTGAATAACGGAATCACTCGGCTTATCTATCGAGCAAGATAATGCTGCATAATTCATCTCCGGGGCCAAAACGCAAATAATCTTTGTGCCATCCGAGGTGTTGAAAGTCAAGTGCACCTGAGTCTGTTTATTAATATCTCTCTCTTCTGCAGAAAATTCGGCAGCTGAAAGCTGATTATATGTATAATCGCCATACCCCCATGGAATAATTCCTGCTGTTAGGACACCATTGACAACATGAGGAGTGCTGCCTGTCGAATCAACTATCGCGTAATTCATGGATAGAAGGGAAATAGTGTATTTATCGCCATCCCAGGTGAACGAACGGCTTTTATTCCAGCTCAGGTTGAACTCCTCGGTCATAAAATTGCCTTCCAGGTCCGCAGGCAGTTTTATAGAATCGGCACGTGAGATAACATTGATTTCCCAGTAAAATTTATCCCCCTCAAACCTGATGATTTCCTTGGAATTCATTACATATTCATTGGATAATCTGTAACGGACATTAAACGGGATGGCATCAAGCTTCATCTTTTGCAGCTCTTGTGTCAATTCCCTCTTATTCGTATTATTTTGATACTCCTTAATCTCCTTATTTATTTGGTTGTTTATCTCCGCCGAATTTGTTGTTTTTGGAGCTCTATATTCTGTGTGTGTCGCTTCGATTGTACCTGCGGATATCCAGGTCTTTTTAGGCTGGTTTGTTAACGTTTGGAAGATTTGCAGAGTTTCTGATTTATCCAACTGTCTGTCTGCAAAAGCTGGATTACTAACCGAAAGTACGATAATAGTTACAGATATGATGAGTTTTGAACTCATAGCCTCCTCCCTTTCTCAAATTTTAGTTCAAAATACTATTAAATTATAATTTTTCAGGCAAAAATATATATCGCCAGAATATGGGCGATTCTGAATTACAAAATGTTGATTATTTGCTGAAAATTTTATATGGAAAAAACCTCAATTTATCAGATGATGGCCTTAGAGAAATGATATTTTGAGGATAGATGGCGTTCCCGGCGGGATATTATAGAGAAATAGCAGCTATTTTTTGCTTCCAAGCCAGTAATCAGTAAACAGGCTTAAATCATCCCAATCAATATTACCATCCATGTCGAGATCGACTGATACACACCCACCAGCATCTGGGCAATTTGTTCGCTGCCAGTGTGAAGCAAAAACAGCAAAATCGGCAAAATCTACTTTTGTATCGTTATTAAAATCGCACGTAGGAACATGAGAGAACACAAGATAATATGTAATGGGCTCTACATCTATAAAGGGGTTTTCCCTATTTCCGGAATAATCATAGAATATAATAGTACACACACCTACACTCAAAGCAGTGTAATCAATAATAAACCAGTCGCCTGCCATAGGACTACGAACAGTTCCCAAACTAATTCCTTGCTGACCTAAACCTACTATAAACAATACATACGCCCTATTGCCTGCTGCGGGTAAACACGACCCTTCCCAATTACCGGTAATATCGTTGTAATCTCTGGCCGACAAGAATCCACGGTTCACATCATCTCCTAAAATCAACAAGAAGCCGTCACAAGACCCCTTAACATCAGAGCTTATAATAAGCGTGAGCCTGGTTCCAACCATAATGTCTCGATATACAAAGGGGATATTGGGGTCGGCCAGTTCAAGCGGTGTATTGCCGTCAGCCTGACATACTCTTATCGAAACCTCTCCTTTTAGCACCGAAGCCAAATTAAGAAAAAGAATAAATATTATTAGCCTTTTCATAATCTATACGCTATTGAAAAAGGTCATTAAAAGTGGATGCAATATAAAATCCGAATCGGCAGTTCAAGGCGTATGAGTGTTTTAACCATCATTCATCATCTCCATCTCGAAGAAGCTAAATAATTATAAACATTTCAGTAATAAAAATCAAGGAAATAGAAATGCAGGATAAAAGAGCCTGTTACAATGGGAACCCGCAAAAGTTTCAAATAACACGTTCAATTCATGATAGAAGCGTTTTTCACCCTGTTTTGCTGTCTTATTAAATCTGTGTCTTGACAGTGTCTTAAAATCCGATAAAATTTTTGTAAATTAAATCCACAACAGAGTTCCGATATTATACTATATATTCAATTATCATAACTTACGGGTTTTTTATATGCTTCTGATGTCCGAGCTATTATAAAACATGGATGCCAGGCAGGGTTCGATAATGGAAACGGACTTCTCAAAAAAAGTAAAAATCGGCAGACTAATGCAAATCGTGACATCGTTGCAGGCTGGAAAAAGTTATTCCATAACGGAACTATCTAAAATTTTTGGAACGAGCCGGCGGACTATCTTCCGTGACCTGAAAGAGCTGCGGGCCATAGGCCTGCCCTACTGCTACGATACCAAGACCGGACGCTATACAATAGAACCCGAATTCTTCCTGCCGCCTTCCGACTTGAATCCGCGGGAGGCATTGAACCTGCTCCTCGTGGCACTGAAGCTTGGCGAGCAGATACAGCTGCCATCGCCAAGGTCAACATTACTGGCTGCTTTGAAGATCGAAAATAATCTACCCGCTAAAATCAAGCAATATTGTAATAAGGTCCTTCAAAACATTTCAGTAAAAGATAGGCCCCAGGAAAGAATAGATTCATTCGATAAGATTTTTGCACAATTAATGGTCGCAATTCAAAATAGCCGGGTCGTAACCATTCGGCATTATTTACCACTTGAGAGAAAAGAAATAGTAATTAATTTAGAGCCCTACCATCTTATTTACAACGACCATACATGGCACTTGATTGGCAGGTGTACCTATGACAAACAAATCCATATCATTAAGCTAAACAGGATCAGAGAATTAACCACGTCCAACAAATTTTTTGCCAGGTCGGAGAGGATTGATATCCAGGAATATCTCAGCAAGGCCTGGTCAATAGTGCCCGAAGGTCAGCTCTACCATATTAAACTCAGATTTATGCCGGTAGTGGCCCACGATGTCGCGGCAGTCAAATGGCACAGCACACAAAAGGTCACATTCGAGGATGATGGTTCTGCCATCTTGGAGTTCCGTGTAGATGGATTGAATGAAATAACCTGGTGGATTATAAGTTATGGTGACCGCGTACAGATTCTAGCGCCAAAGATTCTGCGGGATAAAGTGACTACAATCGCTCAGCGTATGGTAGAAAGCAACCAGCAGGAATCAACCACCCAATAAAGCCGAAAATTTAATCCAAAACAATCAAGCTGTCCTTCTTTTTAATTACGCATAAATACGCAATTTTCCACATTCTTTATCAAAAGTGATTTTTCGACTTGACTATATTTTTGTTCTTTCTAAAATCTATTATGATACTTGTTCATGGAGGAGTAAAAGGCATGGATTTGCCTAAAACAATACATGGATGTACACACAATAAGGAAGCATATCTTTTTTATCCCTTGAAAAGTTGTTATTTTCTCTTTTCATCCTTCAAAAAGCATCTTCTCTTCTTAATGAACTCTCTTAGTGTTCGGGCAAGCGGCTGCTTTTTAACAATAGGAATTTCCCCTATATTGTTACTTGGCAGAATTCTACCATCATATGTGGTAGAAGGCAGTAAAGGGGCATCGCATGGAGGCGAGCTCCTTTCTGCCCCCGCGGAATTTTTACAATGCCATAAACTTACAGCCGATTGGACTGGAGAAAATAGTATTATTACCATAGGCAAATCGATTATGGTTTAGTCGTATTCAGGGAGGGTAATATAAATGAAATTGTTGAAATCTGAAAAATCGAGTCTTCTGAATGCTGTAAAGTTGTCGATTATCGTTGCGGCTATTCCTTTGTACTTCCTGCTAATAAGTCTCGTCGCAGTTTTAACCTTTCCTCTGTACTTACTTAATCCATTTATGAATGCTAAGTTAAAGTATAATAGTCCTCGATATTGATTCTATCAAAATAGTTTACATCTCAACCGATAACAAATAATGCGTTTTTGTAATAATTGCTCATTTCTATCCTATTTAAATTTTATAGGACTATGGTAAGATAGGAAATATATCATCCCATAGATAGTATTTAACTATTTTCACTAAAGATTTTTTTATCCCTTCACCGATAGTTAAATGAAACGAAAATAAGAATTGCCCATATTAACAATATTAAGGAGAAGACGGATTTATTTGTAAAAATGGGCAATTAAGAAATGGAAATAAAATTTAAGGAATATGGATTATGGTAAAACAAAATAATTTAGCAAGGTATTTGGAGCCACTGTTACGGGGCGACAGAAAAGCCTGCCGTGGTGTCATCGAGGAA
This sequence comes from Planctomycetes bacterium RBG_13_46_10, assembly GCA_001824645.1. Taxonomy (GTDB): domain Bacteria; phylum Planctomycetota; class Phycisphaerae; order Sedimentisphaerales; family Anaerobacaceae; genus RBG-13-46-10. The sequence continues at coordinate 1,809 of MHYD01000074.1, read as the reverse complement.
ATTCTTCAAAGCGGCGTGCCCGCTAACTCTGTTTATATAGAAGTGATTTGGCCGATTATGATGGAAGTCGAAAAACTTCTGCGCTCCGACAAAATCTCCGTCACACAGGAGCATTTAGCTACGCGAATTAACCATACAATAGTTGACCAATTGCAAAATAAACTGCCGCGGCGGCCCGAAAGGAACAAGAAAATTGTTATATGTTGCGCTGCAAATGAGCTGCAGGAGCTTGGCGCTCAAATGATGGTGGATTTGTTCGAATGTAACGGCTGGGAAGTACGATTCTTGGGTGGCGGCCTTACTAACGATGATATTCTTGCTTATGTAAACGATTACGCCCCTGACATTCTGCTAATTTATGGAACGACTCCAAAACAGGCGCCGGATATTCGCCATCTCATCGATACGATAAAGAACGTCAACGCATGGCCGCATCTGCGAATAATGGTTTCCGGCGGATTGTTCAACCGTGCTGATGGTCTCTGGGAGGAAATCGGGGCTGATATGTTTGCCGCAACAGCCCAGGAAGCTATTCAGGTAGCCTCAAACTATGATGAAATCCCGCGATTCGACCGAAGAACCATAAACCGCAGAAAGAAAAATCGCCAGGCAATGCAACATTTACAATCAAGCGAAACGCCACAGGAAGCA
>MHYD01000074.1:0-1120 GCA_001824645.1 Planctomycetes bacterium RBG_13_46_10 | reverse complement strand
CGGGAACGGAGCAGCCATAATCGTTAGTACGTTGTGCTGTGGAACAACCCGGCTCGAGTTGGCTGTGGCAGCAAACCCATCGAGACCAATTCGAAGAAAAGTGCACGGCCATTTTAACAAAATATTCGATAAAATGTTTAGCTGGCACACTGCTGTCTTTTTCAAGCGAAAAAAGGAGAAGATTGTGAAAACAAGAATTAGTATTGCGATGTTGGTATTGGGCTGTTTTGTTGTGATGCCGGTCAATGCAACCGGGGAAGGCACCACAAAAGTTGTTAACGAACCTCAAATCGTCGTCCAGGCTGCTGACGAGAAAGCCGAGATATTTAAGACGGAAATGGACAAGGTCAGCTACATAATAGGGACGCGAATAGGCGGGGATTTGAAGAAATCCGAGATTGATGTTAATCTTGAATTGCTTATACAGGGACTCAAAGACACTCTCCAAGGCAGGGAGCCGGCGCTTAATCAGGCCCAGATGCAGAAGATTTTCTCGGATTGGCAACAGAGTATGAAGGCCAAACAGGTCGCCAAACAGAAAAAGGAGGCTGCTGAAAACCTGGCCGCAGGCACTGCATTTCTTGAAGCGAATAAGGCAAAGGAAGGCGTGAAGGTCCTGCCGAGCGGTCTGCAGTACAAGGTGATAACCGAAGGGACGGGCAATACCCCCACGGCGGACGATAAAGTGAAGACCCACTACCGCGGCACTCTGATTGATGGCACTGAGTTTGACAGTTCTTATAAGCGAAATCAGCCTGCCGAGTTTCCCGTTAAGGGTGTAATAAAAGGCTGGACAGAAGCTTTGCAGCTTATGAAAGAAGGCAGCAAGTGGGAGCTTTATATACCCGCTAATCTCGCTTATGGTGAACGCGGAAGGCCCGGCATACCGGCCAATTCCACACTTATCTTCGAGATTGAGCTGATTGAGATCGTTAAGCTGGCTGAGGCACCTAAAGAGGTTAAGTAATGTAGGGTGGGGCTCCCTATGGGATGCCTTACGGTATTGCCCCACCTGTGTTCAATTTTGTAGCGACTGTCTTGAAAATCAAGCAATTTTTGGATTCCAGAATTCATTTTTAGCCACCATCGTATTGAGAATTGTTAGCAGCTTCCTCATAGC
>MHYD01000073.1:11998-12140 GCA_001824645.1 Planctomycetes bacterium RBG_13_46_10 | reverse complement strand
AGCTTCTTTTGTTCGCGGCTTCGGGCCGGCATATCTGAACTCACTCTCCGAAGGCAGAGCTTGTCTGTGTTTTTGGTCCGATGTATCGTAGTCGTCTGAACTGCCGCTTTGCGGCAACTCAGCTTCATATTTCTTTTTGGCC
>MHYD01000073.1:8764-11987 GCA_001824645.1 Planctomycetes bacterium RBG_13_46_10 | reverse complement strand
CTTGCTCAGGGCAAGATTGTAAAAAGGCTCAACGAGAGTTGTTCCATGGTGTGTTTCAATAAACTGATGGAGCACAACGGGCAAGCTATATTCTTTGGCCATTTCTATCCCGTCTTTTACATGGCCCACAATAATCAACTGGCTCATAGCCGGCGAGAGCTCTTTATGCGGGCTGACCACGCCCATTTGATTCTCAATAAAGTACGTGGGCTTGTTGATTTTGCCAATATCGTGATAATAAGCACCCACCCTGCATAAAAGACCATTTCGTTCGATTGCTTCGGCGGCGGCCTCGGCAATTGAACCAATCAATAAACTATGGCTGAATGTGCCGGGCGCTTCCATGGCGAGCCTCTTTAATAAAGGCTGGTTTGCATCGCTGTAATCCAGAAGAGTCATACTCGTAGCAAGCCGGAACACTTTCTCAATAATCGGCAGCAAACCCTGTATGAGTATGCTGACGCCTATAGTTACACCTGCATGGATACCGGCATTTGAAAAGACCCCGCCGGTGTCTGAAGGGTGACTCAAAAATCCCGAAGTCAATGCAACTACAAAAACTGTAAATCCCGCTAATGTGCCGACCTCTAATAATTTCATTCTTGTACGGATTTCCCGCAGGTAGAAACAGCAGGTGACAACACCGGCGGACATGGTTAAAAAAAGCCTGAAATTAATCAGCTGATATTCATCAATCGGTTTTATCCCTATTATATTAGGATAAGTCAACGACCCCACGGCAAAGCAGGCAAACAAACAATAAAATATACTCATACCTATTGCAAAATGCTGGTTATAAGAGATGACGAGAATGATTGCAGCAGTCACAGCGGTGCCTGTGGCCCAGGAAGTATGCCCAATTGACAACATCCCCACTTTGGAGATGACTAATAGAAAAATAAAAAGGCCGACCAGCGCGATGGCTCTAACGTGATTTTTTATTATTTTTTTTTGGTATTGGTGGACATAAAGAGCCGCCGCCACGCTAATTAGGATGATTATTACGGATAACAGTATCACATCGACAAACCGGGATTGAAGAATCGAATCGAAAGACAAGATTGGGATACAAGTAATAACAAAAAGCAGCCAAAGCAGCAGTGAAATAACAATATCTGTATCGGCGAACCGGCTTATCTGCAGAGAACGTCCTGCGTATATGCTCTTACGCACCCTGTTTCGCCTGGGACTGGTTCTTTTGAAAAACCACATACTAAAAAATCCTAATATCGAAATCCGAAATTCGAAACAATCTGAAAATTCAAATATCAAATGTTCAAAACATTACTCCCCTTGTTTTAATTTTGTATTTTGGTCATTTGGACTTGTTTCGGATTTCGTGCTTTGGATTTCGTATTTCGCTTCTTATAAGCCCTAACGATATTCTGCACCAACCTATGTCGTACGATATCTTTTTGTGTTAGTTCGACAACGCCTATTCCTTTGATTCTTCTTAGCAGCTCAATTGCTTCGACCATCCCACTTTTTTTAGGGGCTTCCAGGTCAATTTGTGTTATATCGCCTGTTACTATCATTTTTGAGCCGTGGCCCAATCTTGTCAAGACCATTAGCATCTGCAGTGATGAGGTGTTTTGAGCTTCGTCACAGATAATTACAGATTCGTTTAGCGTTCGGCCTCGCATAAAAGCAAGCGGAATAATCTCGATAATATCCATCCCTATGAATTTTCTCATCTGAGCGAAGTCCATCATGTCTTCAAGAGCATCAAAAAGCGGGCGAAGATACGGATTTACTTTTGCCTGGATATCGCCCGGCAGAAAGCCTAATTTTTCACCGGCTTCTACGGCCGGGCGTGCGAGAATAATCCGCCTGATTTGTTTTTGCTTTAACATCGAGACGCCGATTGCCACCGCTAAATACGTTTTTCCTGTTCCTGCCGGCCCGGTGCAGAATGTCAGGTCGTTAGCCAGCATTGTGTCAATATACTTTAGCTGCCCGGAGGTTGAGGGTTTAATAACCTTTGAATGGGAATATACGGTAATAGCCCCGCCTGTCTCGGTACCTGGCTGCGGCTGTTTTTGTTCGATGAAGCTGTTTATATCCACAGCGGTAAGCACGTGGTGTTTAGCCAAGTGTTTTTGCATGTTATCGATAACTTCGGCTGCATCGTTGACATGTTTCTGGGCGCCCCTGATTATTAAATTAGACTGACGGGCTGTGATTTGAACACCAAAGAATTTACACAGAAACCGGAGATGGCTGTCGGCTGGACCGAACAGCTCAAGCTGTTTACAATCGGGGCTTAATTGTATAGTAATTTCCAAAGTTTTTCTTTCGGGCGGCAATTTAAGTAAAAATCATAAAGAAAAAGTATGCAAATGGCGCCGCCACCAAAGGCGAGTCAACAATATCAAGCACGCCACCGAATGCAGGCACCTTCTTGCCGGAATCTTTTTGACCGGCATCCCGCTTAATCATAGACTCAGCCAAATCTCCGGCCTGAGCTACACAAGCAAGACAAAAGCCAAAAACAAGTGCCAGCCACCATTGCATTATATCAAAACCAGCCGAAAATGCCAGAGCCACTACAATTGCGGCGACAATAGCACCGGCCATCCCTTCCCAGGTTTTTCCGGGGCTTATTACAGGTGAGAATTTGTGCTTTCCAAATAATGAGCCGATTGCGTAAGCTCCTATGTCAGAGCACTTTACAACAAAAATAAACATGAAAAACGGCCAAAGACCGAAATCTATCCGCATAGCTAAAACAAATCCGCTTAAAAGCCCCAGATAAATGACGGAAAAACAATTGACTCCACAATTAGCTAATACGGCTGTAGTGCCATAGCAGGCGTATTGGTAAAGAAACAATGCCGACAGTGTAAAAGCCATTACAAAGAACAAATAAAGATGGGGTGAAAATTCAGTAAGTTGTGGCCAATACCATGTCGTTGCCAAGAGAATTGAGCCGGGCATTGAGACAGACGTGAAAATATTTATGCTTTTAGCCGAGGCGAGGTTTGAAAGCTCAAGTTGAGCCAGAATAATTAATACGGCAATTAGAAGGCCGAGAATCGTTCCCTGCGGGGTTTTGTCATCGGCTACTGTGGCACTTAGCGAGCCATCTAACCAGCCGTCCAGGAGGACGATGCCGGTAAAAGAAACCGTCATCAACGTTCCAAAAAATAATCTGTGCTTCAACATAATTGAAAATTGGTAATTAGTGATTGGTAATTTCGTAAGCCATGCTATGAGCGTTACC
>MHYD01000073.1:8327-8659 GCA_001824645.1 Planctomycetes bacterium RBG_13_46_10 | reverse complement strand
AACAATACCGGTATGATACTTGCTCTGCCGCCATAATTTAAGGCCAGACCAAGTATCATACCGGTATTGTTGCTTGTTAGCTTTATGGTTTTTAGAAGCTCCTTTTTCACTGACTCAGGCAGCCCCTTCAATCGGCCTAAATGCACCAGTTTCACATTGTTTTTCACTAAGTTGGGCCTAATCCCGATAAGATACTGGGTGTGAAGGTACATAAGAGCATCAACTTCATACTTCGGTCTTCTCCAGTTTTCCATGCTGTAGGAATACAAAGTAAGGGATTCAATGCCCAGGTCAACACAGCACTGAGCTACTGTTTCGGCTGTTTGAGCTCC
>MHYD01000073.1:4308-8304 GCA_001824645.1 Planctomycetes bacterium RBG_13_46_10 | reverse complement strand
GCAGGTGCCTTTTTTCCGCCCATCGGCCATTGCCGTCCATAATTATAGCGATATGGCGCGGCATCTGTTGGATTTTAAGTCCCAATCGTCTGGCGGTATGCTTGAGCTTTTCCTCGGAGTTATTTTCCAAATTTTAATTGTCCGAACAAAAGTACGTAATGAATTAACTTATGCTTTTTTTTCTGAATATTGTCTGGCTTCTTTTCGGTCCCACACCAATGATTGTAACAGGAATGCCGGTTAATTTCTCTATCCGGCTAATATAATTGCGCGCATTCTTGGGCAGTTTGCGGAAATCCTTCACATCGGTTATATCTTCGTCCCAGCCGGGCAAGGTTTCATAGACAGGCTCAACATTAGAGAGTATCTCTATATTAGATGGGAACCATGTAGTTTCCCGATGCTTGATACTTGATTTTTGATGCTCGATACTCGTCGAGTATCGAGTATCGAGTATCGAGTATCGAGTACAAATTTTAACTTCTTTTAGGCTGGCCAATGTATCGAGGTGCATTAGCGCTATCTCATCTATAGCACCTATTTTTATAGAGTAGATGGCAGCCACGGCATCGAACCAGCCGCATCTTCGGGGTCGTCCGGTAGTGGTGCCGTATTCGTGTCCTCTTTCGCGAATATATTGACCAATATCGTTATCCTGCTCGGTTGGGAAAGGCCCGGCCCCTACACGTGTAGTGTAGGCTTTTGCAACACCTATGAATTTATCAACATATTTAGCTGGAACACCGCAGCCTGCCGACATGCCAAGTGAGCTTGAATTGGAGCTGGTCACGTATGGAAAAGTCCCATGATCCAGATCCAGCAAGCTGCCCTGTGCACCTTCAAACAGGATTGATTTGCCATTTGCTATTGATTTATGTAGAAATTCAGTAGTGTCAATCACAAAGGGCAGAAATTTATCTGCGTAAGATTTACATTTATCAAAAATATCATCGGCGCTAACGGGGGCAGCGTTATAAACAGCAGTGAAGACCTTGTTTTTATAGCTCACAATTGTTTGCAGTTTTTCTTTTAGCTGCCGGAGATTTCTTAAATCGCCCATACGGATGGCGTGACTTCTGCCGGCTTTATCCGCATAACATGGACCTATGCCGCGAATAGTGGTGCCGATCTTGTTTATGCCGAGGGATTCTTCCCGTAATTGGTCCTCCATTTTGTGATAATCCAGAACGACATGCGCGTTTTCACTTATAAACAGGCGTCCATTTAAAGTGATGCCCTTCTTCGCAATCGTTTCAAGCTCATTCAGCAAAACTTCTGGGTCAACCACGACAGCATTTGTAATTACACATGTTACATCTGGCCGGACTGCTCCGCTCGGCAGCAGATGTAGTGCGAATTTGCTGTCGTCTATGACAACGGTATGGCCGGCGTTGGAACCGCCGCTATATCTGACGACAATATCGCTGTTCTCCGCAAGGATATCGACCACCTTGCCTTTGCCTTCATCGCCCCACTGTAACCCAACAACACAGATATTCATTTGTGTCCGTTCCTTTTCAAACTGTTGTCCAATCTTTATTTACGCCAATCCACAGGATGCACCGCCAGGGGATCCATAAGGGGCCTTCCGGCAGATTCCCGGAGACTGCAACCGGTAAGAATATCATCTCTGTCTTAAAAATTCAAGCTTTACGTTTGCTATGCAAAGAAAGATATTTGTAAGGTCGCAGATATTTCAGACAATGATTACAGATTGATCAAGCGTCTCCAAATTACAATTGCAAAGGAAAACATGTTTCATCCCTAGTATTCCCCACGTGAGAAAGGTTGTACCACCCCCTTCGGTAATTGCCTGGACTCTATATTGCCTAGAACACTTTTACAAAGCTCCGATAAAAAAAGCTGAATCTCTATCAATGAATCCTCAGATATTAGAAAATGGTCAGGCGGTGAAGGATTGGCATGCGCGGCTACTACATTTCGAATATCCAAGAAGTGCTTAATAATATCCGAGTACGATATGTCTTTCTTGAAGCCCGAAAATGTTTCATGCCATCGTCGGTACATAGTCTCTGGTCTTATATCTGGGATTCCCAAGTCAATCAATCTGTCCTTAATTTCGTGTTTTTTTATCTGGCTAACTTTAAGTATTCTTTCAATGCCTTTGAACGCAGAAACGAATGACAACTCATAGCGTTCTCTGTTTTCAAAATACTTTTTTTGCATTTGATGATGCGATAGCTTGTTTCGGTCGTGTTTATAGTGACAATGATAGTAACTCCCAACCATGTAACCGTAAAAGAGATAGCGACTATGACCAAGATGGCTAAGAGCTTCAACAAGATGTACGTTGGGATATATTGCTTCTATACCTGGACCAAGTAAACACATGTCATATTGTGGAACAACCCATCCAGAATGGAATTCGTATACGTTTGTAGGGCTAATCTCCGTGTTTCGCTCTCTAAGCTCCTCAATGAGTTTGTCGCGAGTCCAATTACTGTTGGGTATTTGCCTAAGTTCGTTAAGCTTAGGAATAGAACGATCCAAAGACGGAGCTTCACCATTATTTAGATAAAAGAAACCATCTAAAGCCCTTAGAACTCGGTAAGCAGTTGATTGATTAGGTGCCTCGATTAAGAATAAACCGTGGTCAACTTCAAAGAATACTACACGAACAGATATTTTTGGAGCTAGTCGGGAAATGGTATAATTCTTGGGAAGTTTAAGGCCTTGTTCTGCAAAATACTGTCTACGCTCATCAGGTTTACAGTTAGTTAGGCCTAACGATCCTTCGTTCTCAATGTATACAGGAATTAAGTAATCAGCTACCAAATAGTATGTTGCCATAATCAATACCTAATTCTATTAGGGGCAGTCATCGATTTCTGTGTAATGTCACCAGCCATTAATAGGTGGCTGTCCCTAGATTTTAGTTTTTAGTTTTATAAACCAAAAGCCTGAGCCCTTCCCTTCCTTTTCAACATCCCTTTCTTCCCTGTCACTCATCTTGCGCTGCTCTCCCCTCGTCTTTCGAAGTATCCGATGAGACATCAGATGCCAGGCTCAATATCGCGGTCTTGACAGACGATAGATTGAAGGCTTTGCTCAGCTTTTTTCGGAGTTCCGACGGTGTATCCGATACCCATTCGTTTTCAACCGTTCGCCCCTGTCCACTCATACTCATAGCAATTTCGCCGAATCCGGGTTCATAATGTGACCTCTTCAGAATATCAGGGAGCTCCTCCTTCCTAGGCTGGATTGTGGCGGGGTAAGGTTCGTTCGGGCGATGTATTACAGAAAGTAGTGTAGCTGTTCTATTGCTGACAACGTGTTTAGCATGAACGATTATCATCGCATAGCCACTCTCAGACTCGGCCTTCTGGAGGATAAGAGTAAGCGCCCCCGCGCTCTTGAGCTCCCATTCTTCGCGAGCGATTTGCAATACTTCATACGGCGGCTGTGTGTCATCAATGGACAAACCATCTGGCCAAAAGCTATTCATGGTCACCTCCACAGAGAGTAACAAGGATTGGAAAATGGTCGGAAAAATTCTTTGCGTCTGGATGGCCGTTCTCATCCATTAGTGAATACCCTCCAGCGCTGGTCAGAATCTCTACATCGTGGAACAATGGAACGATCGAATGGTGGAATAAAACTTGGTCAAGCATGCTCCAGCCATATGGACCTTGGTTGCTTGTATCGTACACTGTTCCAGCTGGCCCCCTCGTATTGTCACCGAAAAGGCTCCACATGGGATTATAGTAGAAATCATAGTCCTTTCCAAGGTGTCGCCGGGTTCCCTTAGCTACGCATGATCTCGTCATCATGGCGTTCAGTCCGGCAGCCAAATTCATTCCCCTGTCATAAGGATTCATATTAAAATCACCAAGCAATATCAGCTTATTGATTTTCTTGTCTGCTGTAGCAAAACGAATATCCTCTGCGAGTATTTGTGCAAATGAATCACGCGCAGCGGAATCGTAGTTTCGAAAGTCAACGCCATGTACCAGCACCAACAGAGCAATGTGCATC
>MHYD01000073.1:1591-4288 GCA_001824645.1 Planctomycetes bacterium RBG_13_46_10 | reverse complement strand
GCTAGTGCGAAAACCTGAATGTACTTCCGATAAATCGAGTTGTAGTTTTCGGCAAAAACACTGGAAACGTTCCTCGACCGCTGGCTTTGGAATGTAGAAGTCGCCAGAGACATTCTTTTGCAAAGCGCTAAGCATGGAAACGCTAAGTACTTGGTTTTCGTTCAGAACTACCACATCGGCCATCGTTGAGCTCGCGAGCAAACAGACAGCATTTGTTAAGTCCTTTTTATTAACGTTCCAAAATAAAATGCGTGTCGATTGCGTAAGCTGAGCCAAATCTCTTTGATGTCCCACTTGTGCAGTCGCTGTGGTCAATTCTCGACTCCTACGACTGGATAACAATGTATATATAGTTTCCAGATAACATCCCAAGCCTCTCGGCATAAATCAATAAATCGCAAACCACGACGTTGCCGCTTCAGAGTTACCATATCCGCCATGTTTAATTATAGATGCAATTGCCTTTTCGGGCAAGTAGGAAGGATAAAAATGTGAGTGAATTAGCGAATTAGGGAATTATACTAATTGTGTTTAATAAATGTGTTTCGGTTTGTCATTGTGAGTGCTGCGAAGCAATCTCAAATCCCGTAAGGGGTAACTTGCTCCACTGAGCGAAGAGATTGCCACATCGCTGCGCTCCTCGCAATGACCCTACGTGTCATTTTAGCCCACTTTAGGCACTTTCTTATCAAGTGATTTTTGTTACCAGATGTTCCAAAACAGCTTTCAAGTTGTCGTACTTTCTGGCGTTTAACTTTCGATTGACTTCGACCCCATCATGGGCCCCAGCCTTGCGGGAATCCTTTTTATAAGTGATGATAAAGTAACCTTTCGAATCGAAGTATGTTTTATCTATTTTTTGAATGGAATCATAAGGAATTTTTTCCTTGGCGTTTATTATAAGCTCTTTTTCATCAGCTATGATTTTTTTATTCCTTTTTATCAAGAACCATATTGTTAAAACAGCGGCAAGTGGTATGAGCACGAAAGGTGCTTCTTGATTAAATACCATATCGCTGTCCGGCTTACCTTCTTTGACGTGTTCTTCATAGAAACTGCGACGCAGCGACCATTCATATTTACTGAGATAGCCGTCGTAGGCGAAAAGAATTGCACCGCCGATGCAGACAGCAATAGCGATTTTGAAATTGGTTCTGCAGTACTTGCTGTATGGTGCTTCGATAACCATCTTCCCGATTCTCGATTCTCGAAGCTCGAAGTTCCATCTCTTACGAGCCCGTCCTGAGCCGGGTCGAAGGATATCGAGCATCCAGTATCGAGTATCCAACCATTAATTTAAATTAAGCGTTTCTGTGCGATTTTTTCAGTTAACGGCAAAATAAAGTTAGGCCCTATTTTTTCAGCTATTAGCTCTTCCGCCAGGCGACATTGATATTCAAAAGATTTTAACATATCAAATCTAACGCCGGGCTGTGGATACTGACGGACCGTAAAACATAGACTTATTGCATCATCTATGCCCTGCTTTTTATTCTTAGACTCGTAACCACCGATAAAATCAGGGGATGTTTTTGATTCTATGCTGATTCGAGCCTGCGTGCACTCATCCTCGGATAATGCCAATATCATCGAAGGAGTAAAAGAAATAGGCTTGGCGGACGGCAGGTCTGAAAAACAGTTGAATGCACTTGAGCCGAATAGCGCCTCAGCTATGACTTCGTCATGACTGCCGGTATAATCGAAATCCATGGCAAAAGTTAAGTCAAGTGAATCCACATCAAGATGGCTTATGCCGAGCATATAAGGGACAAGCTCGAGCACCAATTTGTCCTGCTGGAAAACATCCTGCAGATTTAAAGGATTAACGACCCCGGAGCCGACCCGGTTCGGCTCGAGGGTAATCCATCTCTCCTGACCAGTATCGTAATTATCTTCGAGGCAATAAGTATTAGTTTCACATCTGTAAAAATGACTCATCAGGGGGAATTGCTTCTGTATTCGCTCAAAAAATGTCAGGATTGTATCCCGGCTGGTCGGCAGGTCCAATCGGGTGTTTATATACATATCCAGGCAGAAATCATCACAGAGTGAGCTGTAACTGTTTATAGTCATTGTAGTAAGGCCTTTCAGAGCAGAAGCCCACCATAGGCGCTACTGCCAAAAACAGTAAATCCCGTGAGATTTGGAATTATCTCGCGGGGTAAATCAACGGTTAAGATAGCGAAACTCCCGCAAAATTGCAACAATTTTATTAATTAAGTATTTGGATGCTTTCTTTTCCTTCAAGACTTGGCTCGCTCGCAGGTGGTATTGCATTCGTTGCCTGCTTTACCGGGATTGATGGGTATTTATGTTTGCTTGAGGCTGCCTCCTTATTGAGATATTCGATTTCCCAGATTCTTCTTGTAAGACAGCTTAGCTGATGGTCGTATTTTTTCATCACCTCGAAGTATTCGGCGGATTCAAGGGCTTCTTTGGCCTTCTCATCCTCCGGCTGTGCGTTTTTCGGCAAAATCGAGGTCCTGAAAATTTCGTAATGGTCTCTTATGGAGCACGGCATCAGCCAGTTACCCGGTTTTTTCCAGTCATCAAGTCCGTATTCTCTTTGCCATTTTCGGCCATTTTTCATAAAGTCTGAGAATAGCGCATCCGTTAAAGACCTTCCATTGCTATATAAATCATAAATGTTGTCAACGTAATATGGAATAAAGGCACAGGGTGTTACATTACCGTGCC
>MHYD01000073.1:917-1583 GCA_001824645.1 Planctomycetes bacterium RBG_13_46_10 | reverse complement strand
TAGGCATAACCACCGCTTCTTCCGTATGCGATGCAGCCCCTGGATAATACGCCGCTGTTCCAGAAATCAGCTAGGCAGTATTTCTTTTCGCTGAGCAGTTTTTCCCATTTTCTGTATAAGCTGAGCCGCTGTTCAGGACGAACCATTAAATCCAGCTCGTCTTTGCCTCTGCCGATAGGCATCATTTGGAACTGCCACATGTAGCAGGCCCCCTGCTGCTCGAAGAAAAAGTCGTAGAACTCATCTTTTAATAGCAGCTCTGCGTTTTTGCTTGTTGCCGTCACGGATATGCCGAATGGCACACCGACTTTTCTTAATCGCTCCAGAGTTTCGAGAATCTTCTTGAACGTGCCGGACCCTCTTCTTTGGTCGGTCTCTTTTTCAAAGCCTTCAACCGAAATTGCCGGCGTGACATTTGCACAATCAGCCAGACTTTGGGCAATTTGTTCGTTGATAATAGTTCCGTTTGTATATACAAGAAAAAACATATCATTGTATTTACGATAGATATCCAGGAGAGTTTTATCCTCACTCCTATATGTAAAAGGCTCGCCGCCGCTGATTGTTATAAACCTCACACCCCAGCAGTCGTGTACTTCACTGACTACTCTGTCCACGTATGGATAAGACACCGTGGCGGATGTGTCGGATGCTGAATTCGCATAG
>MHYD01000073.1:0-882 GCA_001824645.1 Planctomycetes bacterium RBG_13_46_10 | reverse complement strand
TGAGAAGACGATAAAAGTCGGCGGATACTCGCCGTATTTTTCTTTGAATTTTTCGACGGTCTGTGTATAGCTTTGGTCCTCGCGAATCAAATTGTTTTGGACGAAAACATCAACGATTTTTCTTATAATTTCGGGTGAAACATACCCCCGGTCAATGTTTTTAATCATGCAGTGCAGCATTGCCGACAAGAATTGGTATCTTTTGACCGATACTTCTTTCAAATCCCCTGAATTGTTATCAACTATACTCTTGCGTATGTAATCATCGATTTTTTTTGCCAATATTTTTCTGAGGTGCTTATGGTTTACCAGCGTGATTAGTGTCGAGGGCAAGACTTGTGGTTTCATTTTCAGCTCCCTTTTTCAAAAATAAATTCATTTACAGGACAGCTTACAAATAAAACGTCTTAGTCAAACACTGTTTGTTTAATAGCTCCGTCTTTATCTCGATGCTTATAACAGTAGAAGCTCGATGGTTAATATAACAAAAGGCAGATAAAAATCCAGCTTTTTTAAAAAATTAGGCAATTTTGTTTGTGCTGTTTTTAAAATACAAGTTTGATTCATCTTGGCATGGTTTATGCCGCATCGGGGTCGAGCAGTTTCAATTCTGTAACTATTGCACCGATAGCTGATAAAATGGCGAAAATAAATATCCGCCACACACCCCTCGATATAATATTTTCGGCTATAATTCCGCTGTTTTGGCTTAATATAAATGAAACTGCCGTATAAAGCAAACCGGTTAAAATCCCGCAGACCGCTGCTGCAATTATGCGTTTGCCCACTGATGCCCCCCCGCAGCCCAATGTTACTACTGCACCGCAAACCAGCGACAAAGCTATAACAAGCAGCCAAATATTCTTTAAACTCGGCAACCCT
>MHYD01000072.1:29738-35135 GCA_001824645.1 Planctomycetes bacterium RBG_13_46_10 | reverse complement strand
CGTCACCGTATCGATGAGCTTTTTATCGAGGACCTCGACAAATTTATCCACGCCAGAGAGAGCATCGCACACATCTACGGACTGACTGCGTATGCCGATGTGATGAGCTGCTTCGCCGCCGGCGAGCGGTATCTCAATCGCGTCTGGTCGGCATCGGCTGATGGCTATATCGACGAAGTAAACACATACCTCGATAAGGCCCGTGAGCAGTTCACCGAAAGCCTGGATAAGGTACAGAACCTAAATAGCGCCAAGCCTGCTGCGACTCGTTAGAAAAACCTATATTGTCATCATATCTGATTACATAAAATATACGACTTGCATGTAAAGCAGCAAATTGGCATAATTGCGACCAACAAATGCTGCTCTGCGGAGTCGGCACTGTTGAGGACGGGTTCATTCTCCGTAGTACTGCGTAGGACGAATCGCTGCTTAGCACAAGTCCTCGAAAGGAAGGTGTTGGATACTATTATTTTATGGCAAGGAATTTTAAAATGCGAAAGATTCTCTTCACCCTATTACCTTTATTTTTTCTTTTTGGCTGTGCCTGGCCTAAATATAATTACCATCCCACGGTAACAGAGATAAACGAGCCGCCGCTGAACACCGTTGTGACTGCATACATCGGAGACACTATGCTTAGCCATGGTCAATCCTTGGAGCAGGATGCAATCTATTTACAAAAAAACACGAAGATGGGATTACTCGCCGGCTTTACCCTCACCAGCGGATATTACCTAAAAAAGGGAGAGGATGCCAAATCAGAATATTATCTCCCTGCAGGTGGCGTGGATTCGGGGCATGTAATCATAAATCCTATATTAGCCGACCCATTTCAGGTAATTCGCCTGGATAAGAAAAGTGGAAAGCTTTGCGCGGTGTCTGAATACAATATGGAAGAATGTACCAAAAAGGCCGTTTACGAAAGAAGAAAGTATCCGGTTGCCAGTCCCGGCTCCTTCCAGCAGTGTCTTATTTATAATGGAAAATCAGGGGATAAAATCTATATAGGATATCGCGAGGTTACGGCCGACCTTGCAAGGCCGGCCTTAAATAACGATGTAGAGTATGATTTGACCAGGTCTAAAATCATCACTTATCAAAATGCACGAATTAAGGTTATTGAAGCAACCAGCGAATATATCAAATACAGCGTTCTTGAGAACCTCAACGGCGAGAACAAAAACATAGTTCAGCTATCTCCCTGATGGCAGGCGTGATAGTTCGCACTAATCATTTCCAAGGTAACCTCATTCTAAGGTGACATATCCTGGAAGATTATCCCAGGTTTTCACTTCAAAATTTTTAACTACATCATTTTCCACATGAATTTTATTCAATCGCCCAAAGGATGACAGAATCCTTGTCTCTGATAAAGATACTCTTTCCGGCGACCACGGGGTGTGCCCAGGTCTCAGACTCAGCCACTTTATAGCGAGCCAGCTCAATGTATTGCTTGTCGCTGGGCTGGTAGATTAGCAGCTCTCCATTGATCGTCAGAGCAATTAGGCAGGAGCCGGCATCAACAATGGCTGCACTCTGGCCTCGGCTGGTAGTATCGACCCATAGCTCCTGACCGCTTTGGACACTAAGGCAATTGAACCTGCCGACGGCATAGCCAAACAGCATACCTTCGCGCAGCACAGGCGTCGTGAAAGACGAACCAGTCTTTATAGTCCATATCGGTTCAGCAGTGAATTTACCATTCTGCTTGGCGACTTTGATAGCCAATGTGCCCATACCCTGACCCGTGACGATAACGGTCTGCCCATCAACCACAGGGGTAGTTGTGTTTACTGGCCTGGCTGCGAACGGTACCTGCCATTGGAGTGTTCTGTCGGCCAGGCTTACGCCGATGACCTGCTTCTCACTTATAGTCACTATCTGCCTGTCGCTATTGATGGTCATGATTACAGGCGAGGATGGGGCAGGAGCGTCGCCGCTATATTTCCACTTCGCCTCGCCGCTGGCTAAATCAAACGCTATTATCGAGCCTTTGCCTTTACCGCCGATGTAGGCAATGCACATTCCATCGACGACAATTGGGGACATCGACGATTCAAACTGATATGCCGTGTCCAGAAAGTCCGCTGTGGACTGCTTGCGCCAGAGCACCTTTCCGGTGGCCGCATCCAGACAGGAGAGAATCCCGCCGACGCCTAACACGCAGACCTTGCCGTCAGAGGCCACCGGCGAACTGCGTGGCCCCGGGTGCCGAGCACTGGCGCCTGTGACGACGAACTGCGCCGGATATGTGTCACGCCAGAGTATTTCGCCGCTTACGGCGTCAAGGCAGCTGATGACCTCATTGGCATCCTGTCGTCCGAAGGCATAAAGTCTCCGGCCCTCCAGGGCCGGCGAGGAATCGCCTGCACCAACCGTTACCTTCCACTTCTGCGTCAGCTCCTTAGGCCAGGTCTGGGGTGCGACAAATCCGCTCAATTTTCCATCCCGGTTAGTGCCTCGCCACTGAGACCAATCCTGGGCCGAGGCAGCGGTACTAACCACCAACAACACACAAACTGAAAAAATGCCTGTTAAACGCACTGAATAATTCATAGCTAATTCCTCCTGTTATTTTGAGCCGGGATTTCACATATACACTTCACAGAAAAGCCCTGTACACCTGGAGCCAGATAGTATCAAAATCTCATTGGGACTGCAAGAATTTTCGATTTGCATTCCTTGGCATCAGGTCTGTATAATCACGAGCAACAAACCAGCGAGTTTCAACTTATGGCAAAGGCAATGCTCTATCGTGAAAAACAAATACTTGTAAGGAGATTCAATAAATGACATTTGTATGGTTTATAATTATTGGGGCGGTTGCGGGATGGCTCGCCGGCCAAATCATGAAGGGCAGCGGCTTCGGTATCCTCGGCAACATAATTGTGGGTGTGCTGGGTGCCATAGTTGGCGGCTGGCTTTTTAGCCTGCTTGGGATATCTATAGGCGGCGCACTAATCGGATCACTTATCACGGCTCTTATCGGTGCCGTGGTGCTTCTCTTCGTCGTGAGTCTTATCAAAAAAAAGGCATAGCCTCTCGCGTTCATTGACGGAATAAAGCAGCATCTATAGCAAACCAATTGGCTGTACTTGGTTTGTAAGAATTATTACTTGGAATACGTAAAGTGCGTACGCGCTTTACGTATACAGATTCTTCTTTCTATTTGATACAAGAATAAATCAAAAGAATAAATAAAATTAAACTTACAAAGAAGCGTATGGTGCGATAAATCGCACAAATTAAGAGAACTTTTTAGTTACGTGATACACCGTGTGATATGCGGTACAGCCAGTACGCAACGCCAACAAGAAGCACTGTTCCGAGTATTGCACCGATAGGTACAGTGAAAGATGGTGTTAAACTGAGTAAATTGAGTAGTTTGGCGAAAGCATTGTCTATATCGAAGAATGGAAGCGAGATATCAAACTGCTTTAGCAATATAATCGGTATCGCCAGAAGAATGCCCATAAGCGCCTCGCCTGTTATCAAGCCTGATGCGAACAACAATCCATTGCGGCCAGATTCTTCGATATATTCGGCGGGTGTATTTTCATGCCTGTGAAATTTGCCGACGGCATGATGGATAAGTCCGCCTGCAAAAATCGGTACCGCCAGCTCCAGCGGAAGATAGATGCCGATTGCCACCGCCAGGACGGGAGTACGAAATGTGCTGCCGATGCTGGCTAAATGCAAATCCAGCATAATCAAAGCGACGGCTATGCCCATCCCGATAAAGACATAAACCCAGGGCAGATTGCCGCTAAAGACGCCTTTGGATACCGAGGCCATCAGGTTCGCTTGAACTGCTATAAGGGCATCGGGGCCTGCATCCGGCTGGCCCTTGAAGCCATAAGCCTTATACAGCAGCATTAGCACCGGCGCTATCACCAGAGCGCCAGCTATTGTCCCGACCATTTCCATGACCTGCTGCTTCCACGGCGTTGCGCCGACGATGTGGCCAGCTTTTAGGTCCTGCATCGTGTCACCGGCTATGGCAGCGGCGCAGCAGACAACGCTTCCGATTATGATAGCCGCTGGTGGGCCATTCTCGGTACCCTTACCCATTAAAAACAATAAAAGCAGCGAGGAAACAACGACCGTTGCGATGGTGACACCTGAGATGGGATTGTTGGATGAGCCGACCAGGCCGGCCATATAACCGGCTACTGCAGAGAACACAAAGCCCGCAATCAGCATAATCAGTGCCATGGGGATTGTCACCCTAATGTCCCCGACAAAGGTTTCATAGACCAGAAATAGAGGGACAATCGAGGCGATTATCAGCAATAAAATCCATTTCATGTGCATGTCTTTTTCGGTTCGTTCCAGCACAACGTGGCCGGCCTCAACGGATTTATAGGCTTTTAAGCCGCTGATGACGCCGCTTATCAGCGATTTTCTCATTTGCAGGATTGTCCAAAGTCCACCGATAAGCATTGCGCCCACGCCGAGGTATCGAGTCCTTGTGGACCAAAGTCTGCCTGCAAACTCGATTGAGTAAATCGCTTCGCCGGCCAATTCATGTCCCTGGGGATAAACGGGCCAGTCAGTAAAGGCAGCGCAGATTGGAATAGCTATGAACCAATTGACCACTCCGCCTAAGAAAATCAGAATTGCTATATTAAGCCCCACAATATAGCCGACCGAAAGCAACGCTGGACTGAGATTCGAGCCAAAATATGCTATAGAGCCGCCGATACGTCTTGCTCCCTCTACTGTTTCAGGCCAAAATCCGATGCCTTTAGCGCCGACCTTGAACAAGGCTCCTGCAACCGAGGCCACGGCAATATGAATTATACCGGCTCCGCCTCTCTGGCCTGTCTTTAGAACCTCAGCGGTAGCTATGCCTTCGGGGAACTGAAGATTGCCTTCGACGATAAGAGAGCGTCTCAGAGGTATGGTAAAAAGGACGCCGAGCAGTCCTCCGAAGGCGGCGATGATGGTGACCCAGAAAAAATTAAATTCCTTCCAGAAGCCCATAATCACCAGAGCCGGCAGAGTAAATATAACGCCTGCTGCGAGTGACTCTCCCGCCGAGGCCGCCGTTTGAACGATATTATTTTCGAGGATATTGCTTTGCCGAAACAGCCTCAGCACGCCCATTGAGACGACCGCAGCCGGTATTGAAGCTGAGACCGTCATTCCCGCGAAAAGGCCCAGATAGGCGTTCGCCGCTCCCAGAACCATCGAAAGCACCACACCTAAAACAAACGCCTTGATTGTTATTTCCGGCAAAGATTTTTCCTGTAAGTCCATCATGCTCCTATATCAAAACCCCCCAATAAACCAGAGGGCGCATGTCATTGCGAGGGAAGCGAAGCAATCTCTTTTTTACCAGTGTTTGAGATTGCCACGGCCTTTTAGGCCTCGCAATGACAACTCATTGTA
>MHYD01000072.1:27840-29697 GCA_001824645.1 Planctomycetes bacterium RBG_13_46_10 | reverse complement strand
GTCGCACGCTCAATCATGTCATTCCAATAATACAACGCAGCAGGCTCGAAGATTTTACTGTTTATAAACTCCCCTGCTTTTCTCTGGCCGACGTAGCTGACATTCTCATCCGATTTTAGCTTGAGGACTTTATAAACGATATGGTTATGCAGTTGAGAGGCCAGCAGCTCGCCGAGAACATAGTTGTGATAATAGCACGGAGCAATGGTGAAATGGATTTTTGCAGCCCAGTCTGGCTTATCGCGGCCTGGCGGACTTCTGAAAAGCTGATATTTCTCGACTATGTCCCACCACAGCAAATTCAAATCCTGGTCCGGACTTGCATAAAGCTGCTTTTCAAAATCATACATAACCATGGCCCAGCGAACGAAAATCAATTGTTTAAGCCGAGCATACTTGTCACTTACTTTTTCGATTTCGGCCCGCTGCGAATCCGTCAGCTTCAGCATTTGCTGCATCCATGCGGGATTTCGGCTGAGGCGGCCGAAAAACATCGCAATGGCCTCCGTCGTAAAGGTGTGGGCCGGCTCTCTAAGGATATAAGGCACATCATCGCCATGGTGTTTATCGTAAAGGGCGTGACCTAATTCGTGCAGAATCGTCTCCATCCAGTATTCATCATTCTTAAGGTTGCACAGGATACGGACATTGCCCTGCCGGTCAATATCGGTGCTGAAGGCATGGGGATTTTTGCCCTCGCGCTCGTACAGGTCGCTATTGACGAGGATAGAATCTACGGATAGGCCGATACTATCGTAAAATTTTACCGCCAATCCTTTGACATCCTTATCTTTATAATAGGTATCCAGATCCAGCTCATAAACAAGAGGCGTTTCCTGAAAGAACGGGTCGTGATAATGCCACGGCATAATCTCGGCAGCGGTAATGCCGTATTTTGCTGTCAGGATATTATCAAGCTCGGCCTTTAATCTTGCATACGGCTCGTTGGTCAATTCGTAAAGCTGATTAAAAATTTTATCCAGCTCTTTTACATCCTGCTCGGCTGTGGTAAGAGAAAGCGTATGAAAATTATCGAAGCCCAGTTTTTTCGCTGCCTGATTTCGCAGCTTAACCAGCTGGATAAGGTCATCTGCAACTGCAGCTCCGACCTGCTTGCTCGCCAGCCAGGCCTGTTTTCTCTTGTTTGAATCAACCTCGGTTTTCAGGATTTCCTTGATTTGGTTATCGGTGACTTGTTGGCCTTGGATTGTGCCGCGAAAGGTACTGAATTTTTGCTCGATTTCCGTGCTCAGCTCGACTATTTGTTTTAGCAGGTCCGGCTCTATCTGGTTTTCCAGATAAGCGTTGTACAAAACGTCCAATTGCCGGGCAAGTTCGGGCAACTTTATCTGCCCGGAAGCCTTCGTTTCTTTAAGGAAGGCAAAATCGCACGGATCACTATACACCCGGCGAAGCTCCAGCATCAGCCTGCTGACCTTATCATAGTCCTCGGCTTTGCCGCTGTTTGCCGCGTTCCAATAGGCGAGATTCGCCTCTTTTTCCATAGGCTTGATTTTTTCCACGTGTGCTGAAATGAATTCCTGCATCTGTAGCTCCTTCGCATTGGTTGCGCAACCGAAGAGAATAAAATTTATTGACAATGCAATGAAAAGGTTTAATAGAGTTTTCATGTCCTTGTACTCCCATAATATTAGTTTTGTGCGGTAGATATTATCCGCTGCCGATATTGAAATCAAGCAAGATTTTGCCCGGTCAGACTATTGACTATTTTCTGCTGACTATATACTATTTTGCAATTATGACGAAAGGCAAATATTTAACCGCACCGCTGCCATCCACAAAGATGCCCGCCGGCATCCCTTACATCCTCACAACCGAAGCAGCCGAAAGATTCGC
>MHYD01000072.1:27605-27751 GCA_001824645.1 Planctomycetes bacterium RBG_13_46_10 | reverse complement strand
CGGCCAAGGCGTGGTTTCACTGGTTCTACGCCGCAGTCTATTTTTTTCCGCTGGTCGGTGCCGTTATCTCCGATGCCTGGCTGGGCAAGTATAAAACCATTGTATGGTTCTCCCTGCTGTATTGTGTAGGATTCGTAGCTCTTGTT
>MHYD01000072.1:18717-27505 GCA_001824645.1 Planctomycetes bacterium RBG_13_46_10 | reverse complement strand
TCGGAGCATCCAATAAGCATTTGATTTCGAAGGTTTATAGCTGGTTCTACTTTTCGATTAATCTGGGCGCTACTGTTTCAATGTTTTTATGTCCGTATTTACTTGATAAGTACGGCGCTTCAGTTGGTTTTGGTGTCCCTGCGGTTTTCATGGCTTTCGCAACACTGGTTTACTGGATTGGAAGAGGCAAGCTTGTGCACATTCCACCGGCACGTAAAATGAGTTCGACGGGCTCACCACAAGCCGGCTGGCGAGAAACGCTTGACAGCGAAGGACTTAGAACTCTGGGCAGACTCTGCATTATCTTTCTATTTTTATCTATGTTCTTTGCTCTGTTCTATCAATCAGAATCAGCGTGGGTGCTCCAGGCCGATAAGATGAACCTGCGATGGCTCGGTATAGATTGGCTGCCGGCTCAAATGCAGTCAGCTAATCCATTTCTAATCTTAATCCTGATTCCACTATACTCTTATGTAATCTACCCGGTTCTTAATCGTGTATGGACCATGACGGCCTTGCGTAAGATAGGTATTGGCATGTTTCTGACGGCCTGCAGCTTTCTGGTCTGTGTGTGGATTGAGACACAGATTGAAAACGGCGGAAAGCCCTCTATCGGCTGGCAATTCTTTGCATATATCTTTCTTACCGGTGCTGAAGTTATGGTCTCCGTCACAGCGCTGGAGTTTGCATATACCCAGGCTCCCAAGAAAATGAAGTCTCTGATTCAGTCGGTTGAGTTGCTTTCGATTTCGCTTGGAAACATATTTGCGGCTGTGGTTAATTACGTGATAAAAAACGAAGACGGCACCAGCAAGCTGCCTGGAGCAAGCTACTACTGGTTCTTTGCAATTGTAATGCTGGTGACAGCGATTTTGTTCATTCCCATCGCTGCCCGATACAAGGTTAAAGATTATATTCAAGATGAAGCTGGTTAGAGGTTTTTCGATTGACGATTGACGAATGAAGATTGGAAATCGAAAATCCTAAATTTAAATGTCACAGCGGATTATATCGGTATCACGGCGGACCGATATACCGGCGTTTTACGGCGATTGGTTTATGAACCGGTTAAAGGCAGGCTTTGCCGGTGTGGTAAATCCCTTCGGCGGACAAAGATATTTAGTGTCACTGAAACCGGAAGATGTTTCCTGCTTTGTATTCTGGTCCAAGAGCTTTACACCTTTTCTTGAGAATCTGAAAACACTCGACGATTTAGGCCACAAATTCTATTTAAATTATACTGTCACCGGCCTGCCGTCCGTCTTCGAGCATAATTTAGACAAAAAGGCTGCGATTAAAACCCTGAAAGAACTCGGCAGAATGTACTCACCACGCCATATTAACTGGCGCTTTGACCCGATTGTGCTCTCAAGCGTTTGTGACCGGGATTTCTTCATCAAAGCATTTGAAGAGCTTGCATCCGATTTTGAAGGTCTCGTCGAGCGCTGTTATTTCAGCTTTGTGGTCGAATACAACAAGGTCAAACGCAACTTCGATGAGCTTGAAAAAACCAACGGCTTGGCAATCACAAACGTCATTGAAGATTTTAAAATCGATTTGGCCAATGAACTGGCGGATATCGCGGAGCAGCATGGAATTGAGTTATTCTCCTGCTGCGGTGAATATTTAGCAGGCGAAAAAATCAAAAAAGCCCACTGCATTGATGGCGCTATCATAAAGGAGCTATTTTATCCAGCAGGTCTGCAATACAGCGAAAAACCTACCAGAAACCAGTGCGGCTGTACAGAGAGCACCGATATCGGCACGTATGACACCTGCCCGCATGGCTGTGTATATTGTTATGCAAATACAAATAAGAGCAAGGCTTACAACGCCTTCCGTAATCATGATAAATGTTCTGCTTTTTTAGGCTACAGCAAATCCGACTCGGATAGATGGCTGGCAGAGGTATCCGCCGCCGTTCCGGCGTCGGCTAAACTTGGAAAAACTACATTCCTATTTTTATAACAAAACCGCCGTTTCCTTTAAGAGTAATTGCCAATGGCTTGCCATGCGCAAGAGTTACCGTTTGCATGTCGAACGTGCGATTATCCGCTCCATCTGTTATCAACATTCCAGTTTTTGCATCTCTAAGGAAAGGAAGCTCAATGTTAAGATTTTTTTCAATCTTCTCACCGTTTATACCGGCAATATACCAGGAGCCATTCGATTTGCGGGCGATAACCACGAGCTTTCCGGGGTAACCGTCTATAAAGCAAGTATCATCCCAATGAGTAGGAACCCTCCTCATAAAATCCTTAACATAATCCGGCACAGCCGCCATGCTTTCAGGAGTCGCTGCAAGATGCTGGATACCTGAGAGGAAAATAACCGATACTGCCAGCTGGAAACCGTTTGTTGTCACTCGCTTTATGCGTGGTATTTCACCGAAACAGACCGGTGTGAAGTCCATCGGGTCGAACGCATTTCGGATAAAAGCCGCCGTGCAGCAATGTTCAGGCTCAAGGTTTGCATTGACCTGCTCGAAAGTCACGAACTCAAAGCCTTTTATCGCCTCCATTGTCACCAGGTTCGGATAAGTCCGCTGCCAGCCTCTGGGCAGGGTGCAGCCATGACAATTCACCATTAAGCCGAACGCAGCAGCATCCTCGAATATATCCTGATAATAAGCCATCATGGATTGGCCGTCGCCGCCAAAGAAATCCACCTTGACGCCTTTTATACCCATCTCTTTAAGCCTGCCGAATTCCTTGACGCGGTCTTCGTGCGTCAGCAGCTTGCTCTTCGGGTGATACGGAACACTATTCCATGTGCCTGCCGAGTTATACCATAACAGAAGCCCAACATGTTTGCTTTGGGCGTATTCAGAAAGCTCCTTAATCTTGTCGTAACCTATCTTCGTATCCCAGTCCGCATCGACAAGGCAGTATTCCCAATTCATATCGGCTGCCAGGTCAATAAAACGTTTCTGCACATCATATACAATAGAATCATCCTTCAGGATAATCCAGCTCCAGGAGGCCCTGCCCGGCTTAACAAATGATGTGTCCTTTAGTTTGGAAGGATTTGCCAGGTCGGTACCCAACGTCGAATCCATAATTGTTTTCAGGCTGTCCCCTATCGCTATAATCCTCCACGGCGTCAGCCATGGTAAGGTCGATTCCGGCTTGCATGGACCTCCGGGAAAAATCTCCTTATCCTGCGGAAAATCAACAAAAAACTCATTGCCTACCGACTTACGCTGCAGCCGAGAGCCGCAATAATTTCTGTCAATGGCGGTTTCCGTAATCAGCATCCAGAATTTATCATAGTTAAATAGTGCCGGAAAAGCCCAACCAGCCTTATTGGGAGACAGTTTGTCCAGCTCGATGCCCTGCTGATAATTCTGCTCATACGAAGGCTGGTCCTCGTGCCAACCGGTTTTTGCATCGGTCATAATCTGCACCCAGCCCTTTGTGCTGGGGACAAAATTAAACGAGCTGGTTTCCTCCTTAATTTTTTTGACATCTTCCGATTTCCCGGGGAAATAATATCTAAAAGCTACTCCATCATTTGAGACCTGCAAAATAACGTCCATCTTTTTGCCGGAAGCATTCGTCAGATGAAAGACCTGCTTGTTGCCGGCATAAGAACAATTGCGCCTTTTCCCATGTAGCATTTCATATTCATCTTTGACGGCCTGAATATCCGAAGCCGATTCCAGTGACATGTTTTGTGAGAAATCCTCATCTTCCCTGACAATGCCCAGTTTGGATTGCTGAAGAATGGTTACGCCGGAAAACTCAACGCGATAACAGGCATTTTTTTCATCGGATATCCAGAAGAAAGCGGTAATTTTTTTATCGGGACCGCCTACTGCATACTCTTGTTTTGCCATACATGCTCCTGATGAAAGCAGACAGGATAACGAAAAAAGTGACAAACATATTTTACATACTGTCTCAGTTTTTCTTGTCTCTGCTTGTCTCATGTCTCTTAACCTCCATTTTAATTATGGTTTATAATTACCTGTGGTGATTTGCTATTTAGGCGGAAGATAGACTTAAGACTAATTGCTCTATCGCAACCTCGGCTCTTGTTTGGCCGGTTTTTATTTTAAAATCAATATCAGCCAACTGCCGCAGAACCGAACCAATTTGTTTCAATGAAATATTGCGAAGCTGCGAGAAAAAGCCCTCCTGATTACTCCATATCCTCAGTTTCTTTGCAACATCACCTGGTTTAACGCCCTTTTCGAGCATGGCTTTTGCGCCGAACATCCTGCGGAAATGAAATGCAAACGCACCAACAACAGTATAATCAGCGTTTTTTTCCTCGGCAAACATGTTACGCAAACGGGCCACCGCCTGTGATGTTCTGCCGGCGATAATAGCATCAATCACCGCAAAAGCACCGAATATACGGCTATGACCAATCAATGATTCTACTTGATTAACCGTTATGACCTTCTCATCGCAGGCAAACACAGCCAGCTTATCAATTTCACCATACAGCCGGGTAAGCTCATCACCAACCAGCTCAACTAAAAGTACGGCTGTATCCGTACTCATTTTCTTATCGCATGTGTTTTTGGCATACTCGACCAAAAGGCGAGGCAATTGCTCGGGCTTAGGTTCGGCTACGCTGATGAGTTTTCCTATCTTAGGCAGCTTTTTGGCCAGTTTTGTATTTGCCTGCCAACCGCTTACGGTAAGTATCAGTATCCCTGTATTACAGGGATTGTCGAAGTACTTTTCTAAAATAGGACGGTTGTCGGATATAAATTCATCTGCATTTTTCACAACAACAACACGTTTATCTGTTAGAAAGGGGGTCGTTCGCAGCTCATCCAGCACTTCGCAGGCTGAGATACCGGCTTCTGCGGTAAAAAGCCCGGTTACTCTTTGCTGCGGCTCCAACAGCCGGTCAAGAAGCTTTGCACACTCAGTGTTGACTAAAGAATCATCTTTGCCGGATATTACGTAAATCAGCTCACGCACACTCGTTCCTTATTCCTCCTGCTCAGCGATAATTTTTTCCGCCGCCACGAGTTTGTCGCCTGCCTTGAGCTTGATTAATCTTACGCCCTGCGTGTTTCTGCCTATTGAGCGGATTTCATCCAGCCCGGTACGGATAATCATTCCGTTGGCTGTTATCATCATTAAATCGTCTTTATTCTGCACGGCTTTTAAAGCCACAACTTTCCCGTTGCGCTCGGATGTTTTTATGTTTTTCAAGCCTATCCCGCCTCGGCTCTGAGGCCGGTAATTCTCCATGCCGGTTCTTTTGCCGTAGCCGTTTTCGCAGACCGTAAACAGAGCCGCTTTTTCCGCGACAATCACCATACCCACCACTGCATCTCCGGAACGCAGCTTGATACCCTTGACACCGCGTGAGGCTCGTCCCATTGCACGAACATCACTCTCGTTGAAGCATATCGTCATACCATCGCGTGTCCCTAATACAATGTGGTTTGTACCCGATGTCATCGAAACACCGATTAAGGCATCGTTAGGGTCGAGATTTATCGCAATTACGCCGGTGTTTCTTGGATTGCCGTAGGCAGATAATTTTGTCTTTTTTACAATCCCGTTTTTAGTAGCCATAACCAGATAGAGCTGGTCCTCTTCTTTGTCGTCTTCGCTGCCGAAACTGCTGACATTTATTATGGATGCTATCTGCTGATCGCTCAGGCTGAGAAGATTTACGATATTTCTGCCTTTGCTCTGTCTCGACATACTGGGGACATCATATACTTTTAGCCAATAGCATCTGCCGCGATTAGTGAAGATAAGCAGATAATCATGGGTGGAGGCGGTAAACAAATGCTTGATAAAATCGCCCTCTTTCGTCTCAGAGCCGATTACGCCCTGGCCTCCGCGGCCCTGCTTGCGGTACGTATCCAGCGGCATACGCTTTACATATCCATCGTGACTTACGGTGACTATAACTTCCTCTTCGGGGATGAGGTCTTCGATTTCAAACTGCTCCACCCTGCTCGTGATTTTAGTCCGTCTTTCATCGCCGTATTTTCCCTTTATTTCATGGATAGCTTCACGAATTATATCCAGCAACACCCGCTCGCTTGCCAGTATTGCTTCATACCCTTCTATTTCCTCGATAAGGTCTGCATATTCCCTGGCCAGCTTCTCCATCTCAAGGCCTGTCAATCTTTGCAGCTGCATGGTTAGAATCGCATCGGCCTGCGGCCCGGTAAGGAAATGTTTGCCCTTGCTTTTTTCCTTAACAAACTCTTTCGGAAGTATATTTTTCAGAGTTGCAATTTCAGCCAACTGCAAAGGCTTTTTCATTAAATTGACTTTTGCAGTCGGAGCATCCGGAGATTTCTTAATGATTTCGATGATTTCATCAATGTCACTGACTGCCAGGATAAGACCTTCGAGGATATGTGCCCTGTTCCTGCACCTTGCCATCAGGAACCTGCTCCGCCTGCGGATAACGATTTTACGATGGTCGATAAAGCAGTTGAGCGTCTGCTTGATATCGAGAGTTTCCGGCCTGTTATTAACAAGAGCGATATTGGAGATGGCAAAGGTGCTCTGTAAAGCGGTGTATTGGAAAAGCTTATTTAATGCTATTCTGCTGTCGGCGTCTTTTTTCAAGTCCACAACTATCCGCAGACCGCGTCGGTCTGATTCATCTCTTACGTCGGCGACTTCCGGTAATTGGCCGCCATGAACACAGTCTGCTATCTTGGAAACAATAGTGGTCTTGACCACCATATAGGGTATCTCAGTTATGATAATCCTGACCTTGTCTTTCTTGCTGGTTTCAATCTCAGTTTTTGCTCTGATGGTCAGGTGACCCTTACCGGTGGTATAAGCATCTACAATGCCTTTTTTACCGCAGATGATGCCGCCGGTGGGGAAATCCGGCCCCGGCAGCTTTTCCATAATATCTTTGAAGCCGCAATCCGGGTCATCAACAACCAGAAGAAGCACATCACAGATTTCAGAAATGTTGTGAGGTGGAATGTTGGTGGCCATACCCACTGCAATTCCGGTGGCTCCGTTGACCAGGAGGTTCGGAAATTTTGAAGGCAAAACCGTTGGCTCGGTTCGTGTTTCGTCATAGTTCGGCACAAAATCCACGGTGTCATAGCCGATATCTTCAAGTATATCCACAGCCGGACGAGCCATTCTGGCCTCGGTGTACCGCATGGCGGCAGGTGGGTCATTATCGATGCTGCCGAAGTTGCCCTGCGGGTCGATCAGCGGATAACGCATATTCCAATTTTGAGCAAGGCGTACTAAAGTGCCATAGGTAGCCTGGTCGCCGTGGGGGTGGTAGTTACCGCTTGTATCGCCGACGATTTTTGCGCACTTACGGTGTGCACTGCGCGGGCCGAGATTCAAATCGTGCATAGCCACCAGAATTCTTCGTTGCGAAGGCTTTAAGCCGTCGCGTGCGTCCGGCAGAGCACGTGAAACAATTACACTCATTGCATAGTTGAGATACGAATTCTTAAGCTCATCCAGAATTCGCATATCCTCGAAACGTTCCTGTGTTATCTCAGTTTTGCCCATATCTTCTGTCTCGTTATTAATGCCTTTCCCTCGACTACGCTCGGGACGGCGAGTCTTGCTTTGTGCATATTATGAAGGAACATACACAAAGCACGTAAATTAACTGCTTTCGGGCAAAAAGTCAAGAACAACAACTAATTCACCATTGAGCCTCGATATAGGGACCGATAGGTCCTTCCGGCTTTGGTTTAGGGCGGGATTTAAGGATAGCTTCGGCTATCGGAATATCGCTTTGGCGGGTAATTTTTATATTGGAAGAGTCTGTTTCTACAATCGCGACTTTTTCACCCAACGCCTCTACAAGCTGGGAATCATCACTGATTTTGCTGTCTTTCAGATTTTTAAGGTTAGCATACGCCCTTTTCAGCAAAGAAGCCTCAAAGATTTGGGGCGTTTGTGCTTCGTACAGATTTGACCTGTCGATGGTTTTGATTATCGTCTTATCTTTCTTTACTTCTTTTATGGTTGCCGAAACCGGGCAGGCCGGTATTGCTGCGCCATTCTTGGCGGCTGCGACGATAACCTCCTCAATTAATTCTGCTGTTACACAACATCGTGCTGCATCATGAACTGCAATAAGGTCAATATCATCTTTAACAAGCTCCAGTGCCTTACCAACAGTTTCGAAACGCTCGGCACCACCAAAACAAATTTTTACATTGAAGAAATTTAAATTAGCGCCCCATTTAACTTTTACAAGCTCTTCGTCTTCTGGCGATATAGCCAGCAGAATCTGCTTGACGTCATCACGACTGGAAAAAAGTTCAACGCTTCGCAGAAAAACAGCCCTGCCTGATAAATCTACAAACTGTTTTTTTCTCAACCCGCCAAAGGCAGGCTTGTTTTTGTCACCACCTGACGATGAGCCGCCCTGCCCGGCGAATCTGCTGCTCGGCCCGGCTGCACAAATAATTACTGCAACATTCTTACTCATATTCATGCTCAGTTCTATTTAATCCATAGTTTAATAATCAATGCCGCGGCGAGAAGTTATGCCTTTATCAAACGGATGCTTTACGTTTTTCATTTCCGTTACTAAATCAGCAATTGCTATTAATTCCTTTGTTGCGCCTCGTCCTGTTAGCACAATTTCGACTGCTGTGTCTTTCCTGTCAATAATATTTTTTATGTCTTTCAACTCAGCTAAATCTCTGGCAAGGCAATATACAATCTCATCAAGAATGATAACATCATAGAAATTTTTTTCCGCTGTTTGAGCTATTTTTTCGAGCACACCTTTGATGGCAGAACGCATTTCAGCTACAGCCTTTTCATCTTCGAATGATTTAGCCATATCCCAG
>MHYD01000072.1:10512-18693 GCA_001824645.1 Planctomycetes bacterium RBG_13_46_10 | reverse complement strand
ATTCTGACTTCTCTTAATTGCAGTGCGAAACGCTCACCAATATCAAGAGACGGCGGCTTTAGAAATTGATAAATCAGAACCTTATTACCCTGGCCGGCTGCTCGCAACGCTAAGCCGAACGCAGCGGTAGTTTTGCCTTTGCCGTCGCCGGTATAAATCTGAACAAGCCCTCTTTCAAGCATACAAATATATTAAAGTTCAAATCAACAAATTGAAAATTAAAAAATGAGAAATGCAAAAAAGATGGGGATTATAAAGCCCATTATGACAAAAAAACCGATTCCTGACTTTAAAACTAAAGACATTATTCAAAAATAACAAAATTCTATTGACTCGCACATAAATAGTCCGGTAATATATTACAAGACAGGGCTAAAAGGAGGGTGTGGAGGACTATCATTATCTTTGGGTCTTCCCCACTCGCTAAAGCCATATTAAATAATAGTCATTAAAAATAAGGACATATATGTCCGCTTTTATGGAGGAAAGCGGAAAAGTGCAAGGCAATAACTACCCATCCATAAAGTCGGCCTTACACATAAGGACAGGCATTTCCTGCTCAAAAGCAAATCAACTCTCCATATTCAAAATATTACCTTACTTTCTTGGTGTGAGCTTATCGAATCCAATCGAATATTTCCTGCATACAAAATATGGCTGATGAACTAAAGATAATCCCCCAAAAAAATGTAACCGTCTTTAATTTTATTTTGTGTTGTTATCGAGAGGAGGTGATGGCATAAGAAAAACATAAATTTGAAAGGAGTGGAAAAATGAAAAGGATTTCAGTTTTCACAGTAGCTGTATTGATGCTGTCACCCGGCATAACCAGCGCAATAACTTATCGTTACTGTATTCCTGATCGGTTTCGAGTTCGTTATTCACCTTATGCCTACAGTTCCACAAACACCTCAGGTCTCATCAGTGGTGAGTTAGAATATAGCGCTTATGCTTATAGCTTTAAAAATCCTTCCGGTTTAGTTCCTTACTATTATCGTTACTCACCTTACGCTTTTACCCACAGAAATCCTTCCGGATTAATTCCTCACTACTATAGATACTCACCTTATGCTTACAGCACCCAAAATCCGTCCGGTTTGGTTTCCGAATATTATACTTACCGTTACATTCCGAGATATTATTATCACGGTTCTTACAATTGTGAATCTTCCAACAAATATGAAAGCCCCAACAGGTCTAATAATACAGGGTGCTATTATGGACAGACAGCCTACATAGGAGAAAGAACAACAAGGACTTCTGATTATATAAAGAAGATGAGTGCGCTTAGAGAAAAGGATGGCATGCAGATAATCTATAATTATCTTAGGAACAACAATATAAATAATTTTGAAATGGACAGGCTCTTCAAAGTGGACAATAAAACAGTAAGTGTAACCTTTATTTTTAGAGACAAAAACATAATCATTAAATACTGGAATCCTGAGGAAATACAATCTCTCCAGCAACAGACGGATTATAAAAAGACGTATTATGAGCAATATAAACAACAATGGACGGACTTTTGCCGAAAGCACGAGGAGAACGGGGTTAAAATTTACCAAATAGAATCGGCGGATAAGGAAGAAATATTAAGCAAACTATCACTTTATCAAGAATTGGCTGAGGGTTAGCAATACAAATCCCCGAATTTTAACAAGCTCCCTTTGAGGTTGTGACAAGATTCGAAGCTGATTAAGGCTTGAAGACACGGTTAAACATATCGCCTGTTTAGTCCTATCTTTCAATGTCTGCCATAAATTTAGCTGTCTCTATCAAAGCGTCCTTGGCATCGCTGTGCCTTAAGTCATCTAAACATGACAAGGCCTTGTTGAGATATTCCAGTGCCTGATTTTGGGCATATTTCAAACTTCCGTGTTTTCGCAGCATTTCCAGAAGTGCATTCTTACCCGAACCGTCTGTTCGGCTTAAAACTTCGTGGATTTTATCTTTCTCTTTATCATTAATCACACTCAGCAGATGAATTATCGCCAGAGTCAGCTTGTTTTTATTGACGTCACTTCCTGCCGTTTTCCCGGTTTGTTTTTCATCAGCCGTCAGGTCGAGTAAATCATCAGTAATTTGAAAAGTTATGCCGGTATTCAGACCAAAACTCTCAAGTGATTTTAACTGAGATTCACTTGCTCCGGCCAGAAGAGCGCCAACGCCGCAACAACCGCTGAAAAAAGCAGCACTTTTTTCGGTAATTATGTCGATGTATTCCATTTCACTTAATTGCCAGTTTCGTCTTTGAATCACCTGGCGCAATTCACCTTCGCATGTTCGAGTAGCGGCAAAAGCAATCATATTAAGAGCTTGCGGATTTAAAAACGGGCACATTTTTAAAACCCGGCTTAACAGAAAATCCCCCAATATCACGGCGGATTCATTACCCCAGAGCTTATTGATAGTAGGCATTCCCCGCCGTTTCTGCCCTTCATCTATTACATCATCGTGCAGCAGTGTTGCATTATGAATTATTTCCATAATCGCCGCCACCCGAATATGCTCATCGGTAATTTGTCCAACTGCACTTCCTGCAAGCAAAACAAGGCCCGGTCGAAGCATCTTGCCGCTGCGGGCATTCGTATATTCAATCAACCTGCTGATTTCATCCGCATTTACAGAGACTGCCAGCTGTGCATTTATAAGGTCTCGTACCCGGTCTAAACTGTCCTCGATGAGTTTAAAGGAATGAAATCCCCTCCCTGGGACACCATTGGTTACATCCTTATGTGTCGATAATCCCATGAGTAATCAGCATATAGTGGAAATGACTTTCACTACCGAAACTCGGTATTTAAAATTCGAGCCTGCCCGCTAAATGCTATTTCTCCTTTCCGTGCGCATAAGCGAAGAAGTTTTTTCTCAGCAGTTTCGTAATGGGACCCGGCTTTCCATCACCAATAACTCTGCCGTCTATTTCGACAACACCAATAACCTCGGCAGCTGTGCCGGTCAGGAAAAATTCGTCACAAATATACAAATCAACCCTCGTGAGATTCTTTTCAACCACCGTCATGTTTTCTTTTCTGGCCAGCTTCATAACAACAGACCTTGTTATCCCCTCCAGCGAGCCGGCCTCTACCGGTGGCGTATAAATCACACCATTTCGTACTATAAAAACATTGTCTCCCGTTGCTTCAGCTACATAGCCTTCATGGTTGTACATAATCGCTTCAGGCACATTATTGTCCAGCGCCTCGATCTTGGCCAGGATGTTATTTAAATAATTCAGACTTTTAACCTGAGGCGGAATTGCCAGCGGGTGATTGCGAACCGTGGTGGCACTTATTACCTTCATTCCCTTCTCATAAAGCTCCTCAGGGTAAAGCTGAATATTGTCGGCTATGATAATTATTCTGCTGCTCTCACAAACAAAAGGATTCAGTCCCAGCGTTCCTGTCCCACGGGTAACAACCAATCTTATATAACCGTTAATAACACCGTTTTCTTCGGTAGTCTTTTTTGTTGCACTTATAAGCTCGCTTTTGCTCATCGGGATATCAAGTCGAATTGACTTGGCTGATTCATAGAGCCGCTTAATGTGTGCATCAAGCTCAAAAATCTCACGATTGTAAACGCGGATACCTTCAAAAACACCGTCTCCATAAAGCAGACCATGGTCAAACACTGATATTTTAGCATCAGCTTCGTCAACGAGCTTGCCATCAAGCCAAATCTTAAGCGCCATAAAGAATCCTCAAGTTTTATATAAATCCGCTAAAAAGCAGCGGTTATCTTTCCATCAACCAGCTTTATTATCCTGCCGGCTCTTTTTGCAATCATATCGTTGTGAGTTACCATTACAATTGTTTGGCCGGCTTTATTCAGTTTTTCAAGGGTATCTAAAATACCATTTCCCGTTGCCGAGTCAAGATTTCCTGTTGGCTCATCTGCCAAAAGCAGCTCAGGCTCGTTCATCAATGCCCTGCCAATAGCGACTCTCTGCCTCTCCCCGCCGGAAAGCTGATATGGCTTATGATTGGCTCTTTCACTTAAACCAAGCTGAGCCAATAGCTCCTTAGCTCGGTTCTTAGCCCACTTGCGGCATGCAAGCCAACCGACCACATCCTTCGAGACCATCGTCGGTAGATATACATTCTCCAGTACACTTAATTCGTCCAATAAATGGTAGAACTGAAAAACAAATCCCACTAATTTGTTACGAAACCCGTTTATTTCACCGGCACTAAAGTCATTTAAATCCCTGCCTTCAAACCTGACAATACCTTTATCGGGCCTATCCAATGCACCCAATATATGCAAAAAAGTGCTTTTTCCGCTGCCGGAAGCACCGATTATAGCTACAAATTCACCTTTTTCCACAGTCAAATTGACGCCCTTGAGCACTGTAACTTTCGTTGCTCCCATCTTATAAGATTTATAGATTTCCTCAGCTTGTAACATTAAACATCCTATCTTTCAAATCGGTTCAAGTTGAGCTTACAACTGACCTACATGCAATGTTTCTATCGGATTCAGCCCTGCCGCTTGTCGGCTCGGTATAAACGCACCAACCAGGCAGGCAAAAATCGCAGAAAGAATAATTATCACTAAGACATTGAATTCCACCTGGTTTGGAATATCGCCTATAGCATAAATTGTTCTATCCCAGAGCTGAAATCCAAAATGTTCAAAAAGCCATTGCTCTATCCAATTTATTTTACGTAAAAACAGCCACCCGGTAAATACGCCTATTGTAGAACCTATAAGACCAACCGTAAAAGCAAATCCCAAGAACAGTGTAATAACATCAGTATTTGAAGCACCGATGCTTTTTAGTATCCCGACATCTTTGCTTTTATGACTGATAATCATATAAAATACCACCAGAACAATAAAAACCGTGGTGATCCCTACAAGTCCGAACAATACGGTCATCATTGTCTGCTCCTTCTCCATCGCCGCAATGTACGCACGCCGGTATTCTTTCCAGCTTTGTACAGCCACCGCATCCAAAAGATAGCTTTGTTCTTGGCCTGCTTTTTCCTGTTTAAAACTCCTCCAGAGCGAGGCGACCTTCTGGCAGCCTGTGTGCAAACTAACAGAAGGCTTAAATCTTATATGAATGGCGTTGGCTCGTTTCAAAGGCCCGTCCATACCGCAAAGCCATTGGGCTTCTTTTATGGAAAGATATATGAAGGAACCATCCACACGGGCCAAACCGCTGTGAGAATAGTCACTATAGTAGAAATCTAATGTATTAATCAGGCCCAGGTCAGCCTTGGCCGGCGCCCCTCTTGCATTCAGAGGAACACAGCTAATGGAAACGGATGTTTTATCTAACTGGTCGCTATAAAAATATCCGCCCCTCGCACCTCGCTGAGGCGACAAGGCATTACCCAATCTATTACCAACTTCAATACCTAACACACAGCCCATAAGGTTCGGATCAAAGGCCGGCTCAAACGCTTTCGAGACATTGCCTTTATGGTAGTACAGTGTCTCGCCGAAAGCCGTTGTCTGGTTGTGCCTGACAGGGTCAATCCCCATAATCTCCAGGCCAAGCCCCTGCTCCGTCCAGCTCGGGCTGACCAGCGCATAACTTCTAATCACAGCAGATGCACTTTCAACAAAATCGGTTTGCTCCAATATACTTATAAAATCTTCATAGTAAGTAAAACCAACCAAAGTCTCGGTTCCGACAACGCAATCTCCCGTAAACTGATGATTTTTCAGCTTGAAGTCACGCACAAGACCTGTCATCACAGTCATAACCACCAAGACGATAAAAACGCAAAGCGCGACCGCCAACACCGCAAAGTACGTAATATGACGTCTTATCAAATACCTGCTTGCAAGGACAATCTTGTACATAGCTCAAAAATATAGTAATTGGAAATTGGTGACTGTTAATTATTTATCCATTTACCAATTACCGGTTACCAGTTTATTCATATCGTAAAATTTCCACCGGTCTTGTTCGTGCTGCGACAAATGCAGGGACTAATGTCCCGATGGTCGCTGCTATAATTGCAAACAATACGATAGGCAAAACCGCCCACCAGTCTATATTGTTCGGAATCTCACTAAACATATAAACGCTGCTTTTCCACAGCTTCAGCCCGAAGATTATCCGAATCCATTCTTCAAACATGTTAATATTTTTGGTAATAATATATGCCAAAACAGCACCGAGCGCCGAGCCGGCTGTTCCAACACAGAACCCGAACAAAAGAAAAACAAAAGCCACCGAACTGCTTGCCGCTCCACAGCTTTTTACTATAGCGATGTCCCGCTGCTTAAGCCTGGCTATCATATAGAATATACAGAATATCAGCACCACCACACTAAAACTGACGACACCAAAAATCAGCAATAAAACACCCATTTGCTTTCGCAGCTCACCGGCATATTGGCTCTGCATCTGCTTGGCTGTCTCTATCATGGTATAACGTATAAGAAATGGATTTTCATCAAGGTGCTGCTTGACAAAATTCTGCCAGGCTCCACGGATTTCAGCCAAAGCTGTCTCCGGTTTGACACTTTTGTGTAGTTTAATTTGAATTTGATTGGCAATCGGCTCTTTCTCGCCTGGATACAAATTCTCCTGTAATGTTTCTATAGGAAGATACACAAATCCTTTATCAAGGTCATAAACGCCGGTCTGCACGGTATCTACAATGTTGACTTTTAAGATTTTTCTTTTAAATCGGCCGACTGCCTGGCCTTCGGACGAGGCGCCTTTTGTTTCGATTATTGCACCCGTGGTAAGAATAACCTGCTCGCCAATCATCTTATCGATTGCGCTGTAATCATATTCGTCTGTTTGTTCATTAGGCTCGGCTATTACGGCGATTCCAACAAAGCCGCCGATGTCCTCCGGCGAGGCTGCCACTTCGAAAGAAGGTTCTTTATCTAACTGTCCCTGCCTGCGTAAAAATTTCTTAAAGCCGGTTACTTTCGCCCGTTTGGCAGGCTCAATCCCCCAAATGTACACTGCACGAACATTACCTTTGCCAAGATGCAGAAGTCCCTGAGATGATAATGTAGCCGTGGCTGCGTCAACAGAAGAAATTTTCTCGACCTGTTCAATAAACACAGGATACTTCGTAAATGTACTCGGCGTGGAGAGAACAACATCGCCTATTGTATTAACAGCGGTTTGCTCAAGTGTATTGATGAAGCCGGTGAAAAGGTTTGCAACTACTATTAACAATGCCGTTGACAAGGCAACCGCGGTAATACTCAAAAAAACAATTTTTTTCTTGCGCAGGTATCGAAACCACAAAAAAACACTGAGATAGTTTAGTGAACCGCAGGTAACTATATACGACCAAATATCTTTTATTAATACTATGGGTTCCTTGTCATTTCGATAGATATAGTAGGACGCCAATCCAACCAAAATCAAGGACGCATGTGTACTGCTATGTGAACCAATTAAAGTAAAAAGAACTATGTTTAACAACCAAAAAACAGAGGCAAGAAAGACACTCCAGAATTTGGAAAGCGGTCTGCGTAATATGAGATAGCGAATAAGAAATACGGGAATCAGACCAATGAACCAAGTCAGGAATATTGAGAATATAATTGATAACACGATTAGTGGCCAAGGTTGAGACCAAAATTCTTCCATCAACAGTCCTTTTCGCAATTCACCTGCTCGATTCTTTTCTAAAAAAAGTTTTTTAGTATTTGTCATTCCCGCGAAAGCGGGAATCCAGATTGTTATATAAGGTACTGGATACCTGCTTTCGCAGGTATGACAAGTCAAATTCGTTTATCGTATTATGATTCTTTATTGAAGCGACGCTTTACGTTTAACACAACCGTAACGATCCGCACAACCGCGACCATCAAACACAACCTTCATCTACATATTTGCTGGGCCAATTTTTCTCCAGCCTCATTGTTTTTACAGTAACTTACCAAGCGGTTTTAAAACTGGAAATAATATAACATCGCGAATACTCAAGACGCCGGTTAAAACCATAACCAACCTGTCAATTCCAATACCCAAACCACCTGCCGGCGGCATGCCATATTTCAACGCCGTCACATAATCATAGTCCATCTTCGTCAATGACTCCTCCTGTCCGCGAAGCTGCGTGAGAAAATTCTCATATTGTTCAGCAGGATTATTCAACTCTGTATATGCGTTCGCCAGCTCCATCTGAGCGACAAACAATTCAAATCGTTCAGCAAATCTGTCATCATCTTTTTTGCGTCTGGCCA
>MHYD01000072.1:9186-10485 GCA_001824645.1 Planctomycetes bacterium RBG_13_46_10 | reverse complement strand
CCGTCATTTCGCCAAACTTAATCTGTTTGTCAATGCCAAGTTTCTCAACACATACAGAGATTATATTTTCGGTCAAATCCATCATCACATTATAATCGGCGTATGCCTGATATACTTCAAGCATCGTAAACTCCGGGTTGTGGTATCTACTCAGTCCTTCATTGCGGAAATTGCGATTTATCTCAAAAACTTTTTCCATTCCGCCCACCAGGAGCCTTTTCAGAAAAAGCTCCGGCGAAATCCTCAGGAATAAATCCAGATCCAAACTATTATGATGTGTCATAAAAGGTTTTGCGGCGGCACCACCTGCTATAGCCTGCATCATCGGCGTCTCAACTTCAACAAAGCTTTTTGACATAAGGAATTGGCGAATCGCAGCAATAATTTCACTGCGTTTTTTGAACCGTTCCATCACTTCAGGATTGGCCCAGAGATCCACATATCTCTGCCGATAGCGAAGGTCGACATCAGCCAGGCCGTGAAACTTCTCCGGCGGCGGACACAAACACTTGCTCAAAAGAGTAAGACGGTCCGCCCATATAGTTATTTCACCTGTTTTGGTTTTGCCTAATTGACCAGCTGCGCCGATTATATCCCCCAGCTCAAGAAGCTTGACAAACTGCCATTCATTCACATCTTTTCCAAGCAGGCTTTTACTCAGCCCCACCTGGATGGCGCCGCTACTATCACGTAACGTAATAAAAATCAGTTTGCCGATGTCCCTGAGCAGCACGATTCTACCTGCACAATTAGCTCGCTGAGTTTGGTCACCCTCTTTGAATCTGCACTTAACATCTTCTGCCGGCTCCTGCCCTTCATATCTGCCGCCGTATGGCTCGATACCTAATTGCCGTATATTGTTAAGTTTTTCCTGTCTTTGCTTCTCTAATATATTCTGGCTCTCATCTTGCATATTGCAAAAACGTCTTTCTTTTAAAAAAATAAAACAACATATTACACTTATGATGGATTAAAGCTAATTGTTTAAATGGTTAATTGGATAATTTTTCACTCACCATTCACAAATTAATGACGCACCAATTAACCATTTGATAAAGACACATCTTTTCTTTCGAGATTCATGCAATTTAACTGAACAAACTTTGTTCTAATAACCATCAAAGCAACTGCCAACTGCGGGTCCGCGGCAACGGTTTCCTCAATAGTATGTCTTTTCGGCGATTCTCTCCCTTCGCCGCGGTCGGCCTGCACCAGCACATCATTATCACGCTGAATATCGAGCATTTTTCTAAGCTCCTCGTTTGTCATATCAACTTCAATATCAGGCCCAATACCCCA
>MHYD01000072.1:0-9087 GCA_001824645.1 Planctomycetes bacterium RBG_13_46_10 | reverse complement strand
GTCTCGAAACTGTATTATTCCCTGTACAAGACCTTTACCATAAGTCCTTTGGCCAACTAAAATTGCCCGGTTGTGCACTTCATCCGCTAACGCCCCCGCTATTATCTCCGCTCCGCTGGCCGAGTTGGAATTTATCAGCACAACAAGCGGATAGTCCGGATGTGTACCCCTCTTGCGTGCATATTTAAAGGCTGGAGTCCTGCCCCTGCCAAAACCAGGCTGAGTGCTCACTATCAATCCATCTTTAATAAATTTATCGGTGATATCAACCGCACTATCCAGGAAACCGCCGGGATTAAATCTTAAATCCAGAATCAGCCCCTTTAACCCTTCCGCTTCAAGGTCATTCAACACTTTCTCAAGCTCTGAAGCGGTGGAAGCAATACAGTCTGTAACGCGCACGTAGCCGATTTTACTCTGCTGGTCAATCATGTATAACCATTCACCGTTTTTGTTCCTTTGCCAGCCACGAACCGACTGAACATTTATCTTGGCTCTGGTTATAGTAACATCCCGGCTTTTTTCTTCGCCTGCCCGCTTGGTTGTCAATGTTACCTTTGTGCCCTTAGATCCGGTTATCTTATGAACTGCACACATAAGACTCATATCTTTTGTATCAATACCATCCACGGCTGTAATAACGTCACCGGCATCAAGACCGGCTCTGTATGCAGGTGTATCCGACAATAAGCTGGATACTGTTAATAGTCCTTTTTGCTTTGTGATTTCTATCCCAATGCCCGTAAACTCCTTAGTCATCATCTTCTCAAAATCCTGTACCTGTCTGGGCCAAACTATAACAGTATAAGGATCAAGCGAAGACAATGCCGCCTCCGAAAACTGTGCGATTATCATTTGCCGGGGCAATTGAACTGTTACAGCATTCAACGCCAGAATCCACTCAAATACTTCTGTAAACTTATCCTTAGTAACGCCGGCTGACAGAGTCAGGTTTTGTGTTGAGCTTTCGGAAGAGCGCAGAAAAGGTAATGTGGAATTGTTAGAAGACCCGACTTCCGATAACATTTGTCCAAGTGCAGCATGGAAAGCGGAAAGCGCATTAGCATCAGGAGGCGAAAAAGAAATGTCACCTTCCTCGCCCGCCGACAGGCCGGCCGGCAACTGCCGACCGGAACGAAAGTATGTCCCCATGACCTCAGCTACCAATTCACAACGCTTGATAGCTGCGGCAGCCATTTGGCTGTAATCAATAGAACTGACATAATGCGCATCCAAAGCTTCGATTGCCCGAATAAACATCTCTTTCTTGATCCCCTGGAACCGTTCTTCAAGCGTCTCACAGGGGCTATCTTGAAGTGACACGATAATACCTGCTTTAT
The DNA here is from genome assembly GCA_001824645.1 of Planctomycetes bacterium RBG_13_46_10. Classification (GTDB taxonomy): domain Bacteria; phylum Planctomycetota; class Phycisphaerae; order Sedimentisphaerales; family Anaerobacaceae; genus RBG-13-46-10. Next base: position 7,747 of record MHYD01000072.1, on the reverse strand, counting down.
CTAAAAGCTGATCGGCATAATCTGAATAAGCCTCATTGTTGGGATCGATGGCCTGCAGCCAGGCGTAACATGTGGTGTATGAGTCGACCCATTTACCCTGCATCTCAAATCCGGCTGCTTTATCTATGGCCTTCTGAAAAGTCTGCTTTACAAATGGGCTTGAAAGAAGCTCAGCCCTTTGTGCATCATCAGCCACTTCGCTTAATTTTGCAATAACAGAAAGTGCTTTAATTATATCATTTACATCGTTCGCATCGGATATATAAACAGTAAAATCATTGGCGCCACTCTTGCTTATCTCCGCACGCAATTTCTCCATCTCAGCCAGTTGTTGCTGATATGCAGACTGCCTATCTGTCTGACGTTTCTGATTTAGAGCCTGATATTCATCTACAATCTCCAACAGTTGACGTATAACAGTATTAAAACCGTCCTCAAGTGTAGTTACAGGTTCTGATTCACCGATAACGGCTGCAAATTTTTGTTTTAGCAGCCCGCCGGTTGCATCGAATTTACCCTGATAAATCAACTCGCAAGCTGCTTCAATCAGCCGCAGCGGACTGGATGACTGCTGTGAGACATCGGTCTGCCCAGGCATATTCGGCTCTGTCTGCAGAGATTCCGGAATTCCATGCCCGACTCCTGTCGGTATCGACTCCGCTGCATTGTTTGTAGTCGAGCCTACCTCTGACCGTTCACCACTTTCATCCATTAATTGAGCCGGTAAAACTGAACGATTACGACAGGCAGCCCAACATAAAAACACAAATGAGCAAGCACATAGAAGCATTAATGCAAAAACAACTTTTACTCTGTCAGCGTGAACTCTATCGACTCTGCCATCGCTCCTTGAAAATGAGTATTTTGATTTTAAAAACTGCAATTAGGTGCTCCTTATCTAAATAACCGGTAATCGGTGAATGATAAATAACCAATTAGCCACTTAATTAATTCACAAACATTCCCCTGCTTTGCCGGCACAACCAAGAACGTGCAGCTTATGCCTTACCATCTCTTTGATAGCTTCCCTGCCTGGACCAAGATACTTGCGAGGATCAAATTCACTCGGCTTTTCCGCAAAAACCTGCCTGATTTTAGCCGTAAGTGCCAGCCTTAAATCCGTGTCAATATTAACTTTGCAAATAGCCATCTTAGCAGCTTTACTTATCGATTCTTCCGGTACACCCATAGCATGGGGCATTTTGCCGCCATACTTGTTAATAAGGTCCACAAATTCTTTTAGCACACTGCTTGAGCCATGCATCACAAGAGGAAATCCAGGCAGCCTTTCTCCTATCCCCTGTATTACGTCGAAAGCAAGTTTAGGTTCACTCTTGAACTTATAAGCACCATGACTTGTGCCGCAGGCCACCGCCAGTGAATCACAGCCGCTCTTTTCAACAAACTCCACAGCCTGATTCGGGTCAGCTATATGCTTGCTAACATCATCAACGCCGACAACGTCCTCTTCAATTCCACCTAATTGGCCCAGTTCGGCCTCAACACAAACATCTCTGGGATGTGCATATTCGACGACTCTCTTGGTTATTTCAATGTTCTCTTTAAAAGGTCGGCTTGAGGCATCGATCATTACAGATGTAAAGCCATCATCTACGAATTGTTTGCAGGTTTCAAAGGTATCACCATGGTCAAGGTGGGTAGAAACCGGAATGTCCGGATTTTCCTCTACCACTACATTGATAATTCCTTTGAGATAGCTTATTTTTGCGTAATCACGTGCGCCCCTGGATATCTGCAGAATTAACGGAGCTTTTTCCTCAGCGACGGCATCAATAATACCCTGCGTGATTTCCATATTGTTTACATTAAATGCCCCAACAGCGTAACCGTTTTTATAAGCCATCTCAAACATCTTTTTTGTATTCACTAACGGCATAATTTTCTCCTTAAATTTCTCAGTTTTTCAAGCTGGATTTTTTGAACAAATACTATGTTTAATCCAATAATCAATTATAATCAACCATAAATAGTTAATAGTTAGAACCGCCAATATCCATATACCTTCTTGAACCCAAAGCCAGCTCCGCCAAACCTTCAGGCCATATACTAAGCACAACCGAATGCTGGCTTATCGACTCATCCACACCATACGTCAGAGCAAAATTAATCCTGTGATACCGCCTGATAAGCGTAAGCCCGCTGAGAACATTGACACCATAATCAAAATCATACTGCTGTGAGAAGACAGCGGTGTATCTCGGATCGAGTATATAAGTAGCCGCAAAGGTAAACATCCCGGAACCTTTCTCGCCAAGGCCGTTTTCAACACGCTTTAAATATCTGCTTCCGATATAATAACTTAAATTAGGCCAGCGAAGTACAGATGCGCCGATATTAAACTGTTGTACTACGCCGCTCTGCATATCAAAATTCATATCGCTCATCAAAGAGGTAGTATCGCTAAGGTTCCATATATAGTCTGTTGAGAAGTAATTGCGTCTCGGTCCATATTCTACGCTGTTGCGTCTATCCACCGGTGGAATGAGCGCCTGGTTAAACTGCCTGCTGTATCTGTTAGCCAACGGGATAAACGGCTTGTTCCAAATGAACCGATCCGGCCCAGCTGACGTGTCACCCGAATCATTTACCCAGGTAACATCCGCATCAAGGCGCATCCAGTCAACGGTCCTTTCTTTGTCACCGGTGCCTCGCTTTGTCTGCAATCGCTGAGAAAGACCTATGCTCAGTGCATCCCGCTGTTCAATAACTGAATCATCCTGAGTATAAGCAACGGCTGTTAATTGCGGAGTTACAATATGCCGCAGACCCTTGACATCCCAGAGACGTGACTGAACATTTGGATAAATCTGCCAAAAAGGCTGCGTTGATGCGCGCACTCCCGCTTCGCCGAGTAAAACATTATTTTCAGGCTTCTCGGTAGAACCATCTATGTCGGTTATAAAACCGTTGCCATCGTCATATCCGAACGTCCCCGCCACGAAAGGCACTGCTTTCGATCTGCCGAAAACCAGCGGCATGTCCAGCTCATTTCTCGTCGAAGTAAACAAGAAATAGTCTTTCAAAGCAGTCGCAGAGGTGCCTGAGCCCAAACGCTGACGAAATTGGCTAACCTGTGTATCGCTGTAAAATGTCAGCCTGTCGTTATGAAACGATTGGCCCGTCCAGTGCAACTCGGCGCTCGGCTGCTCTTCCAGGACGTTTTGAAAATCGTTTAGCCGGGCTTTACCCAAAAAAGCCAGGCCAAAGTTCTGTTCCACGTGCTTCAGATGAACTATTGTCTCCTGCTCTTTATCGGTGTTAAATTCTTCACGATAATACTGCTCTATGAAATTCTCATCGGAGATATAGCTCGCCTCGGTGGTGAGCTGCCAGTTGGAGGGCAGAAATTGTCTGTGCTGCCAGCGGAACCTCCCGCGAAGGTCTCGCGGCGGCTCAATGTCTCTGCGGCTCCTGGTTCTGCCAAGTCTGTCCTTGCCGCTGTCATCAATTATATAGCCTAACATACTGCCGAAATAATCTTCTTTCTCATAGTTTATCTCCGCACCGCTGCCAAATCCACGTTTACTGAAATAATCCAGTGAGACGGTGCTGTCCGTTCCCTCAGACTCGCGCAGTCCCAACAGCCGGGCCAGGTACCATCGCGTTTCAACCGATGTCCCCCACGTCCTGTCGTTGCCTATACTGACACTCTTAATCGGGACATCAGGCCTTTTCAGATTGCTGCGCATATTCGGCCAGGAAAAAACCGTTTTATCGTATATCTTAAAACGCACATCCCGCATTTGTGCATCGTAACTTCCATCGGAGAGTTTGCCGCTTCGCTCATCGACAGGCGTCGTATCGTTAATATCTACCTGCGAAGCATTAATCGAAAGCTGAGGCAGATAAAACTCACTGGTTGTCAGAGTAATATCATCAGCGGTAAATTTATTTTCCGCCAACTGCTTAAGCTTTGCCGCCCTGACATAAATTGGAATCCCCCTTGATGCATCAAAGGTCCTGGCAACCGCATTAATCGCTATTGCCTGCTTCTGACGAAAATCGTAATAAATCTCGTCAGCTCGAATTGTTCGCTGTCCTTCTGTCATCAGCACATTGCCGGACAAATAAACTGCCTGCACCCTGCCTCCTGCCGCGATATCCTCGTAATTTCCGGATTCATTTGGCTCTTTACCTGCCTGCTCAGCTAAAAATATTACTGCATTATCAGCCTGCAACTCCAACAAAAGGTCTGATTCATCCTGTTTTTGCCATATATAGAACCCACCAACGACCGTCCCAATCCTTGCCTTAACATCCCATTCGGTTATCCCCGTAGTAGACGACATATGGATCGGATACATAAAACGAGGCTTCCCTGCTTCTGGTGTAATAGCAAGTGTCTCCTCAATCGGCTCTTGAAGTTCCAAGCCTTCCGGTTTTTTCATAGACGGCCCAAGAATCGGTTTAAGCTGCGGTTCAGAAGGACCAATTGCCGCAAAAGCTTTTATATAAAGCTCCATCCCACGGGGATCAGCGGTCTCTCTCTTTGCCGATGTAACAAAAACCTCGCCTTTAAAACTGAAACTAACTGCCATCGCCGAACCCTGTTCTATCAGCACCCTTTTTATAACGATGGCCTTGTTATTTTTTGCATCCTCAGACAAAGAATTGCCTTGCAGATACATTTGAACTTCATAACCGGCCGAATCGCCTCCTTCGACTTTGTTCAGAGCAGGCCCATCAGATTTAGTCGTTACACTTTTCAACCAGACAACTGCAATATCGCCGAAAAACTGATTATCCCCGAAAACAAAAGAAAATCCATTCGGGAAAACAAGAATATGCCCGGAACCTCTTTCAGTATCCGACTGCCTGTCTTGAGCGATGTCGAAAGAATGGTTAATAACCTCACGCCCGACTAAATGTAAATCCTGACCAATGTAAATTAGCTTCGATTCAGGATTCGCAGCAGATAAAACTTGTCCTGAGCATAGTCGAAGGAACTGCGCAGGTAATAAAATCATGAGTGTATAAACAATCCAAATGAACGGCCTTTTCTGTGGTGAGCTTGTCGAATCCATTTGCCCCATATCAACTCTAAAATCCAATTTATATACGTCTGACGATTAACGCGCCAAGAATTATAGCTGCTTATTCAATCAAAGACAATAAAAACCCCCAACAAATCAGGTTCATAGCTTGATTTATCCAAAACTATCCTGTAAAAGAATATTACCCAGATTTACACAAGGATTGTTATGGCCAAAAATGAATATTCAGAATATCAGAAGGCTGTTATATCAGGGTATTACAGCAACCTCGATACGATAATGCTCCAGAAATTAAGCGAGCTGGTATCAGAATTGTACCTGACCGACTCGCAGGCGGATTCGACAAGCTCACCACAGGCCAAAAAAGACAGGCTCTGGCAAAGGGTTCATAAAGCGATGATAAACATCAGAGTGCCGCCGGCAATCATTGACCATATTATGCAGAAAAAGGACGTGGTGATTTTAGCCAAAAACCTGCAGGACTGGCTTTCATACAAGAGGAAAAAATAAAGCTTGTCCTTCGCAGCTTTAGCGAAGAAGGAAAGACAGAAGTCAAAAATCTATCTGTCCTCTGTCTTCTGTTCTCTGTCCTCTGATTTAGTTAGCTATAAAAGACAAACTCGCTTCCGGCGTTCCGCCATAAGCTCCTATATTGATGCGACCGCCGTTCGGCTGTGGTTCGGCAAACCAGGCCGAACGCGGGTCGCCTGTATCTATACAGGGACTTGTAATGTCATCCTGAATCCACATTTGATTGAATGGATTCCATCTGCCAGCCTGAGACTTCAAATGGTAATCACCATAATCCTCAAGGCTTGCAAATAATGGGTCGACATTGATATTGCCCTCGCCTATGAATCCGCCTTGTACATCGCTGTATGAGACAATAGCTTCACCATAAATTTGGTCTGGCGTATTACTCCATAAAATGCAATTGGTTAATGTAATATCATTTGTGCTTTCAGAATTGCATATCCCGCCGCCTCCAATGCTCGTCGAGTTTCCGCTTAAAGTGCAATTGTATAGTGTGATATTACTGCTGGATGAAGCAAATATCCCACCACCCCCGTTATCCGCAGAATTATTGTTGATTATGCAGTTATGAAGTGTCAGCAGGCTACCTGTGGAGATTTCTACCGCTCCACCCGTGCTGTATATCGCACCACCATTATACGCAGTGTTGCCGTTAAATATGCAGTTATAGAGCCTAACATTGCTGTCTCCGATAATTATTCCGCCGCCAGCAGCTTGCGCCACATTATCAATAAATTTACAATTATATAGCACCGCATCGCTGAGAAAGCAATCTATACCTGCACCGGTAAATCCATTATTACCGCTAAATAAACAGTCATTAAGTGCAAGATTACACCCACGGCTATCAATCCCTCCCTTCATATTATTTTCAAATGTGCAATGAGAAAGCGTTAAAGTGTTGTCGTGCCAGTTTTCTATTCCATACTGTTTGTTATTTTTGAATACACAATCAATCAGAAATGCACTACAACCGGGGTTGTTCCACAATCCATAATCATTATCCTCAAATGTACAATTAATAAGTGTCGGGCTGCTTTCAAACCAGTTCTCCATTCCACGAGACCTACTATTTTTGAAAGTACAATTGGTCAATATTGGTTTACTGCCGGTGTAATTCTTCATGCCAGGACCGTCATTTCTGAATATGCAGCCAGTCACTATAGGGCTGCTGCCGTCATGATTCTCCATCCCTGTCCCTCTTCCTATCCCTATAGTGCTGGATTCGAATATACAGTTAGTAACTACAGGACTGCTTGCAACGTTCTCCATACTGCCATGAGTAAAAGTATCATTTTGACTAAATATACAGCCTACAAAGGTTGAGTTACTATCGTTGTTAAGAACCACACTACTTGCGAAGGCACGATTGTTGGTGATAAGACAATTGAGTATCTTGGCCCTGCCGGATTCCATTCGGATAGCTGCTCCGCCTCTGGGAGTAACATTACAGTCACCGTAAAAACAATAGCCACCGATAATAGTAAAACCATTTAGTACAGATGTTTCATCAACATCGCTGCCGGTGACTATATAACAACTATTGTCGCTTCTTGGTGTAATATGGATGACTCTTTCCGGCAGCCATCTTCCGATGTCATCACCATTTAAATCACCGCTAAGGAAACTTTCATACAAGTTAATATCCACGATATTAGGATCTATTCCATGCAGTCCGGCGTAACCACCTTTAATAATTACGCCACTTTTAAGCTGAAACGTCGCTCTTCGGTCGCCGGGCGTATTCCCACCTCCCAAGTCGGGCTGGTAAACTCCCTGAGCCACTCTAATCTCATCGCCCTGCGAAGCAGCAGCCAAGGCATCCTGGAGGTAGTTGTAGGCATCGGTCCATAATGAGCCATCGTTTGCACCGGCAGCAGCATCATCAACATAAATTACTTTACCTGCTGCAGCCGTGCATGTCGTAAATAATAGAATCAGCACACACCATATCCATTTTTTTAGATTTTCTTTCCCTCTCATTTTTCTGCCCTTTCAAAAGGAATGACAAATATAATAGCACCACGGCTACACTACCGCAGCGAATTTCAGTCAATTAGGTCGCGCCCAGCGTTGGGCGAGGCACCGGCGTTTTTTTGAGAAAACTATACCCCTACCCATTGTCAAGACAGAAAACTGGATTTTTTAAGATAGATTTATCACCGTGTATTAAAGCAGTTGGAACGGAGGGAGCCCGG
>MHYD01000071.1:48234-52684 GCA_001824645.1 Planctomycetes bacterium RBG_13_46_10 | reverse complement strand
CAAAAAAATTTCCACAGGCATGCCTGTGGAGGCAGGATTGATTAACGCTGGATACTCCAATTCATAGTGGTACAATAAATGGGGTAAGGTCAAGATAAACTCAAGAAGAAGTACTCCCATGAATACAAGTTAGATTTAATTATTGATATGAATACATACAATCTTGACTTGATGGTAAAAAATTACTATGCTTTTTCAAAATTCAGTTATTTTCAAAGAATTATTACTACAATAGATTTGTAATAAGCAAGGAATACGTTAATGAGTGAGAATGTTCATTCTGATTGCAACAAACATACTCCCAAACGGAACACCTGGCTTAACGAGTTCGAAAGAAACATAACTTCACAAAGTGGTGAAGATGGCGTAATCGAAAAAGTACTGGAAGTTGTTGATGAACACGACAAATGGTGTGTTGAGTTTGGCAGCTGGGATGGAAAAACGTTGAGCAATACCTATAATTTGATCCATAACAAAGATTATTCTGCGATAATGATTGAGGGGGATTCTCGTAGATTCCGGAGCTTATTAAAGACATTCGATAGTAATGAAAAAGTTATTAAAATAAATCGGTTTGTTGGTTTTGAGCCACTTAATTGCCTGGATAAAATCCTCGAAACGACGGAGATTCCTGCCAATTTCGATTTGCTTTCCATTGATGTTGACGGTAATGACTATCATATTTGGGAAATGGTGAGGGCATATAAACCGAAAGTGGTTGTCATCGAATTTAATCAGACCATTCCCAGTTGCGTTGAGTTTGTACAACCTCGGGATTTGAGTGTCTCGCAGGGCAGTAGTCTTCTATCTATTGATAAATTGGCAAAAAGGAAAGGTTATGAGCTTGTAGCAGTGACAGTCCGGAACGCTGTGTTTGTGGATAAGAAGTATTTTAACCTTTTCGGTATTCAAGATAATTCTGTAGCGACAATGAGGACAAACAACGAGGCAGTAACATATATATTCTGCGGATATGATGGTACGGTTTTTATCAGGGGATGCGGTGAACTGCCCAATCAGAAGATTCGTTACAAAGAGTCTAAGATGCAGCAATTACCAAAATGGGCTCGAAAAAAGTTTGGAGACAGAAACATAATAAGAAAAAAACTGGGAAAGATATTCCGAAACCTTCGTAAAAGAAATATAATTTAATATGCGTGCATTACTAAAAATTTTTCTTAAAAATAAAAAGCAAGATGTATATTTACTATAGCGGATTCCAAGAGTGCTTCACTATGCTTAATTCCTAAATTCGCTTTGACATTAATTAAACAAAAAAATAACTGTAAAATAGACAAAAAGAATATGGCAATTGATAAGAGAAAATCAATCTTCCGATTTAATTCATACAACCGCCATCAGTGGATGGCCAAAATGGCAAAGACCGTGCCGGCAGGTTCGGATGTTCTGGATGCAGGAGCGGGAACCGGGCCATATCGCGACTTTTTCTCCCACTGCAATTATAAAACTCAGGATTTCTGCGAGACCCCCAGCAGCATAGGAAAGTACACACAGATGGATTATATTTGTGACATTACAAATATTCCTGTGCCCAATGAGTCTTTCGATGTTATTATTTGCAGTGAGGTATTAGAACATGTACCGGAGCCAATCAAGGCCATTAAGGAATTTTCCCGAATCTTACGACAAGGAGGACAATTGTTTTTAACTGCTCCACTGGGCTGCGGGATTCATCAAGAACCATATATTTTTTATAGCGGTTACACTCCGTTCTGGTATCAAAAATTCCTGTCTGAGTTCGGTTTTGAGAATATTCAAATTCTTCCCAACTGCGGCTTTTTTAAATTTTACGCTCAGGAGTCACGAAGATTTGTCACATATTTATTCCCTAAAAATGCTAATTTGCCTTTTAAAATACTAACTTTTCCACTTAAAGTCATTTTCAGTTTATGGTTCCGAAGAATCATACCGGTTATGTGTCACTATTTGGAAAGGTTCGATAAGGATAAAAACTTTACCGTGGGATATTTTGTAGATGCTACAAAACGAGGAGTAAATGGGGAAATCCAAGCGTATATTTGTAATAGCTGATTTCAAAGATGAGAAAACATGGTCCATTTTTGTGGACGAGCGGCGAATCGTTAAGGGTTTTATCCGTCTTGGCCAGGATGTTCAACGCTTTAGCCATAGAAATATGGTAATGCAATGCAGCCCGTTGCCCTCTAAACGCCTTGCAAGATACTTTGCTATAAAAAAGGCTAAAGAGGTTTTATTGAAACAAATCAAATATTACTATCCGGATATCGTTCTGGCTTTTAATATGAAATACCTCAATCCGGAAACTGTTCTGGCGATGCGCGAGCAGGCTCCCAACACAATATTTATCGGCAGAGATGGCGACCCATTTCCGGAAAAATTTCCTGCTCGTTTAGCCACTGCAAAGGAAATGGACATAGTGATAATGCCCAGCGCAGGCAGGTTTCTTCAGACTTATAAAGATGCCGGAGTTAAATGCTGCGCATTTATACCTTTTTGCTGCGACCCGGATATTCAGTACAAATATGAAATGGAAGATAAATGGCAAACCGATATTGTTTTCACAGGAACAGCTGAGCATTCCAGGCTCCAGCGTAATGATGATAGATACAACATCACTAAAAGATTGTCCCAGATGCCGAATGCCAAATTATACGGATGTTTCGGCAGGCCAAAAACCGATGGCCTTGATTCTTTCCGCGCTCTTAGCAATGCAAAAATTGGTTTAAGTATAAACATAGCAAATGATGTTCGACTTTATCACTCAGATAGATTTATAAATATCCAGGCCTGCGGCACCTTCACTCTTGCCAAAAGAACCCCAGGTTACGAACTTATGTTTATAGATGGCATGCATCTAAAATATTTTGATACCGTCGATGATTTTTTCCAGTTAGCCGATTGGTATTTAAAACACGAACAAGAGCGGGAAAAAATTGCACAGGCCGGCATGAAGAGAGCTCATAGTGAATTCAACTGCGAAAGAATCGCACAACTTATGCTTGACCTGGTTGAAAAAGGAACGTATCAGGCACAATGGGCAGAAATTTTATAAGATGTCCACTTTTATTGAGATAACAGAGCAGTTAAATGAGAGGTCTCGTATTAAACTAAAATCTAAACCATATAAATTTTAAGCAACAAAATTGAATCGGACAAAAAGTGTACTCGTCTGCAACCATGCAGACTCTATTGACAGGTAATTCATTAGACGCATGAAAATCAATGGCCGAAATGACTGTAGAAAACCAAATTGTGTCTTGCCCCAACCAAATCATACCAAAGGCAAGAAAAAACATCCATAAAGCTGTACTTGAGTGGTTTGAAAAACAAAAGCTGGGATCGGTTTTGGATGCTCCGGCAGGCCATGGACATCTTAGCCTCAGATTGAGGGACATAGGTTATGAAGTCACTGCTGGAGAAATTGAGCCGGAAATATTCTCTGCTTCAGGTATAAAGTGTATTTACACAGATCTTAACAGACATATCAATGCACCAGACAATAGTTTTGATTACATTTGCTGCGTAGAGGGACTTGAGCATATGACAGACCCTTATCAGGCCGTAAAAGAGTTTGCCAGGGTTTTAAAGCCTGAAGGATATGGAATCTTTTCCATTCCCAATTATACAAATATCGAAAGACGCTTTAAATTTCTATTTAGGGGCTATTTTACAAAACCGATTAGTTATGAACGTTTCCAGCATGAAGGAGCAAACCTTTTTAATTTTCACAACTCTCCTATTACTATTACTATTTTGGAATTTATTTTCAAAATAAACAACCTGACGGTTGTTGAAATCAGAGAAAACGCCCCAAAAGTTAAGCAATACCTCTTTTTACCCTTTGTGATACTATTATGGATGATCAATTACTGTCGGACGTATAAAAGAAAGACAGAGCATCGCACAGATTTGACCTTGAATAAACACATCATACTAGGTGGAAATAATTTGATAATAATAACCAGAAAAATTTGACACCAAATGAGTAAAAAATAAAAGTTGGAAAAATCGCATTGTCATAATTGAAAATGGCTCACAGTGAATTTAATTGCGAAAAAATCGCACAACTCATACTTTACCTGATTGAAAGAAGCACGTACCAGACCGACTGGGCGGAAATTTTATAACTAATGAGCCTCTTTATTTCTCCAATTTGTTTCAACCGATGGAACTTCCATCAGCTTTCTTTCTACAATTTCTTCAATCACGATATCTGGGTGTTCCTGCTCAACCATCAGCTCCAGACAACTGGAATCAAGAGGAGCTGGAACAAAAACGCTCCGTGCAAAATGCTCACTAATGTATTCCTGCAATCCACCATGGTTTCCGAATGAGTCGTGAAAGAATAAGAGACGTTGTTTGGCATTCTTATTCTCCATTGCTACCTGTTTATCAGGGATTATATGCTTTGGCCAGGGATACTGGTCCGGCAAAGTTAAATTCACCTGGT
>MHYD01000071.1:40207-48124 GCA_001824645.1 Planctomycetes bacterium RBG_13_46_10 | reverse complement strand
AAATCCTCTATTGACCATGAATAGATATCAGGAAACCACTTTACCAAGCGGTTGCATATCTCTCGATATACAATAAAAGCTCCTCGTTCATTCCAATGAGAATCGCGCGGATGATAAACTAAACCTGTTGCTTTTTCACCACGCAATGCATCGCGTAAATCCAGGAACTCAACACTTGAATTTTCATTCAAATAATCCACAAGCTGGTCCATGCGTGTTTTATGCTTATTCATATAAATGTGATTAGGGAGCATTTCCGAATAAATCATAGCTTTATTGGGCGCGACTACAAACAAATAACGAATGCCACGTTTAGCCAGCCACTCCTGATGTTGCTCAAGAGCCGCTTTCCAACAATCTAATTCCTCAGGCGTCAATGGTTTTTGACCCAAGTAGTCAGAAATGATACCAGCCTTTGTTAAGAACAACCAGCCGTCTTTCCCAATAAGCACATCTCCGTAGGTTTCACCTTTAAATAACTTATATCTTATCCAATTGTGTCCGCGGATTAAGTCATTGCGAAAACCGAAGGAGTCTTTGTAAAAGGAATCGAACTTTTCAGGAATCGTTTCAAGTGTATCTTCTCCTAAAACGGGGCATTTAGAAAGAATCCGTTTCTCTCCCAAGTCTCCTGAATTGCCCCAACCTCCCAAAAATCCTATAAGAGGAAGCCAAATTAACCCGACAAACATTAATATTAGAATTCTATCCCTTATCCTATGTGCTGGTGAATTATCCATTATAGATGCCGTAATTTAAAAACGAAAATAAATAAACGGATTATGTGTTCCTGCAGAAAGCAACATTAGAGATATTATTAAAACTAACGAAAGACCTACTACATAGACAAACGAAAATTGCAGTTCAAGTGCCGCTTTTAGAATCCCTTTGCGTGAAGCTACAAACTTTTTCCAGCACCGCTCCAGAACCGGTAAAACAGGCATTGAAAAAATAATACCAATAATTAATGCTATACGAACATCAAGAGATAAATACCATGACACACTATTAGCGGCATCTGAGGCCCGGGTAAATCCTGACATGGCTGCCAAAAAACTAATCGCATGCGAAAAAGTATCCGAAGCGAATATTACCCACCCACACATTACAACTAACAGTGCGTACGTCTGGCTTATAACAGCATGTTGTTTAGCCAGAAATTTGCCAAGCCATAACCGCTCCAGAATCAAGAATAAACCGTGATACAGTCCCCACACAACAAAGGTCCAATATGCACCATGCCACAAACCACATAAAAAGAAAACCACTATTAGATTGAAGTATATTCTCGCCGCTGAGCAATGGCTGCCTCCCAGTGGTATATAAAGATAGTCTCTGAACCATGTTGAAAGTGAAATATGCCACCTTCGCCAGAATTCCCTCATCGATTTCGAAATATACGGATAATTAAAGTTCTCAAGAAACTCAAAACCAAACATTCGTCCCAGTCCGATAGCCATATCGGAGTAACCGGAAAAATCGAAGTATATCTGCAGCGTATAACAAACAACTCCAAGCCATGCTACGCTTGTAGTGAGATCATTTGCAGCAAGGGCAAAAATCTTCTCTGCTGGAACAGCAACTGTATTTGCAATTATCACCTTTTTGCCCAATCCAATAATAAACCTGCCGATTCCTGAAACAAAAAGTGAGCGTGTAGAAACTCTGTGAACTAATTGCTGCGCCACATCTTTATAGCGTATTATTGGTCCTGCTACCAATTGTGGAAACATTGTAACATAACAGGCATAGTTAATCAGATTGCGCGTAGCACGTACATGGCCTCGATAAACATCTATAGTGTAACTCATCGATTGAAACGTATAAAAGCTGATTCCCAAAGGCAGGGTTATCCGAATAACATCATCCCATTGGAAAGCAGACAGCCCCATTTTTGTTACCAGACTATTGTAGCTATCGACACCGAAATTGAAATATTTGAACACACAAATAAAACCCAGGTTTGAGCATATAGATATTAAAAGTCCCAATTTTTGTAATCTTGTCCTGGGAGCACCAATTTTTAATTTTTGAATTTTTCGATTGTTTAGCCCCCCTGATATTAACAGGCCGCACATATAATCTATGAATGTCGTGGTAATAATAATCCAGACCAGGAAATTTTCACCCCAGAAATAAAACACCAGACTTACCATCAACAGAAACAGATTGCTCATCTGCCGCCAGAACCTTGGTGCAAAACCTGCTATAGCTGGCAATGAAAGCAAGTAATAACCGCCAAGAACTATCGGCAAAAAGAAAAAGATGAATATTATAGAACTAAAAACCATTGCACCTGTCCGAAACAACTTTATCCAACGCACCGTACAATAAGGATCTGATTATAATTTTTTAAACCACATGGTCAATTAGTTCTTGCTATAAAATGGCGATTGCAGATTGCCTGTGGTTTGTAATCTGATATAATTTACAACCATTAAGATTCTGTAAGTCTTATAATGAGGTGTAAATGTGTACTCTAATCAAAATCGACTTAGACCAGGTTCTAAATAGCGGCCAACCCGTGATTATCGAACTGGGTTGCGGCCCCAAAAAAAGAAAAGGAAGAATCGGCATCGATAGAATCAATCTGCCGGAAGTTGATATAGTAGCAAACCTCGAAGAAGGATTTTCTTTTATTCCTGATAATTCGGTTGATGAGATTCACTGCAGAAGTGTTCTTGAGCACGTAGAGAATTTTGAGAATTTAATGCGAGAGATAGTTAGAGTTCTGAAAAAGAACGGCAAAGTATACGTTTTTGTACCGCATTTTTCCAATCCATATTACTATTCAGATTACACACACAAAAGGCCTTTTGGTCTGTACACTTTTTACTATTTCGTAAACACAGAACATCAGATGAGAAGGAAAGTTCCCAATTTCTATACAGACATCAGGATAAATATTATTTCCCAGCGTCTCTTGTTCAGGTCTCCATTTTGGGTGACACGCCAAATAAAGAAACTCTTTGGGTTTGTGTTCAATTGCCACTATTCACTACAGGAATTCTACGAAGAGAAACTTTGCTATATTTTCCCATGCTACGGTATAGAAGTGGTTTTCACAGCAGAAAAATAATAGTTACGATTGCCTCAACGTCCCAGAATTGCTATTCCTAATTGATCCGCCAGCTTTATAGTTTCAGGTTTATCAATAATTATTGTTTTACCTGCTTCAACTACCAGGCACTTGCCCCCATTTTTTGCTAAACTTTTGATGGTGTCCGGCCCGACACATGGCACATCAAATCGCATATCCTGATTCGGTTTTGAAACTTTAATCAGCGTCCATCCTCCGGATTTACAAAACTGGCCTGCTCGTTCAATCATCTCCGCAGTTCCCTCTATAGCCTCAACAGCAAGCACCTCTTTTTCCTTTACTGCTACCGCCTGTCCTATATCCAATTCGCCAAGCTTTTTGACGATTGCCCAGCCGAATTCAATATCTCCCTCAACCAATGAGCTTGGCTGATGCCTTGTCATCAAACCCGCTGTTGCTAAATGCTCTTCACAGTACATTGCGGAATTCTCCAGTATAATACCTTTTGTTGCCAATTCGTCTGCCAAGGCGCGTAAAACAGAATCGTTCTGCTTATTTTGGCCTCGCAGCCACCAGTAATATATTTTAATCGCCCGCCAGTCAGGCAGATACTTCAAAATTCGCCAAGGCGTAAAGAGTCTTGATTTGGCAACTCGACCGACCATTATTGTCCTGGTGACATCGTGTTTTCTTAATTTGCGTATCCAGCTACCCGGCCGGGCAACAGCCACTCTGTAAAAAACATCAACTTCATCGGCCAAGCTCTTCTCTACGTTGTCAACCAAGCCAACGCAAATTACCTTTAATCCCGCCTTTCTGGCACCAGAGGCTACAAGAAAGGGTAACCTGCCTTCACCAGCTATCAAACCAAGCGTGCCTCGTGTTTCGTTCAAAGAATTATCCCAATCGAAAGTAAAACTCGTATTCAATATTCATTTTCTCGCAATTTGCTTGGTTCACGTAGGACCAGGTAACATAGCTTAAGGTTCAATATCATGTTCAGATGGTGTTTCAGAATCCGGCTCTAAAGATGGACCCATTTTTTCAATTTGATTATGAAGGTTCCGAATATTTTGGCGCATCTCAGGAAGATATTGTATCATGCTATATGCCCGTTTACCCTGGTTGGCCTCGATAGCAGGAGCACCTAAAACAGCCTGACCATCCGGAACATTATTCACTACACCGGCCTGGGCTGCAATCGTAACATTATTACCTATAGTGACATGGCCTACAACACCCGCCTGCCCCCCTACTACACAGTGATGACCAAGTGTCGCTGAGCCTGCAATTCCTACCTGAGCTACAAGTAAACAATGTGAACCGATTTTGGTCCCATGCCCTATTGTAACAAGGTCACCTAATTTACTGCCTTGACCTATAATAGTATCACCAAGTGTACCTCGTTCGATTCCACAACAAGCTCCTATCTCCACATCATCCTCTATTGTGACACCGCCAATTTGAGGTATTTTGTGATGTATGCCTTTATAACTGGCATACCCGAAGCCGTCTTCACCAATTGTTGAATTTGAATTTATAATTACGCGATTACCAATCTTACAGCCATCATAAACAGTAACATTAGGATATATTATACTGTCATTGCCGATTTGCACACCTTGTCCAATAAATACACTGGGATAAATCACACAGCCATCTCCTATTATGGCCTCATCAGCAACTACAACAAAATCATAGATATGACAATCTACACCTATTTTTGCGCTATCGGAAATCGAAGCCCGCGGGCTGATGCCAACTTTTTTATGTTTACGATGACCGTGCAACAATACCATAATCTGCATAAAGGCATAGTAAGGATCCTCGACTATTAACAGAGGAACTGGGCCTTCAGGGATCTCCTTTCCTACAATTACAGCACTTGCATTAGTTGTTTTAAGCTGCTTTTGATATTTCCGGTTTACCAAAAAGCTTATATCTCCTTCGCATGCCTTACCCAAAGTTGAAGCGGACTTGATAACAACACTCGGATCACCAAAAAGCCGGCCACCGACATACTCAGCCAATTCACCTAATGTTTTTGCAGGCATATTTAAGTCTCTACGATATCCTCTGTATAATTATCACAAGCTCAAGTAAAGTAACCTGGAAGCTGGCGCTTATAATAATATATCCTCATGTTTCCCGATATTTATGCCAGCCATTATAATAGAATAGTTGCTTTGGTCAACAGCATCATCTACACCAACAGCATCAAGGCTGCCAAAAGCTCCTGCTGCAAGATTTTTGATGGCTTTTCCACAAAAGTCAGACTTCTATCCTCAAATACCGTTACAGCCGGCCCAATTGGATGATACACCACAGGATTCGTTGGGCCAAAAACAGTAAATGTCTGAATACCTATAGCACCGGACAAGTGTGTAATACCGCTGTCATTACCTATAAATACATCCGTACAGCTTAAAAGCCCCAGTACCTGTGTCAAAGACAAATCCATCAAGCACTTCGCCACACTTTTTATGTCATTAATCTTCGCCTTTGTAAATCTGAGAAGCTCAGCCGGTCCTAATAAAAATATCACCTCAATATCCTTTGAGCCGGCTTCTTCAGCAACAGCCAACAAATTATCCAAATGCCAACACTTACTCTGCCCGCCGCTGCCGGGCTGAATTACTATCAGCTTCTTGGAAAAGTCAAAATCTATTTCCTTTAATAGCTCTTTGCCTCTGCCCTTATCAGCCTCTGTTGTTGTTATCAAAATATCAGAAGCTAATGGTGAGCCTGCCGAATCCAATCGAGCAGTAGAATTTTCCAATGAAAAGCCGCTTTGGTCTATAAACTGCTGTGTATAAAATTCTGTTAAATGTCGGTTGAAATCTTCAGGCGGTTTCATCAATAAAGTTATTATTTCAGAGCTATGGCTGCAATTGGCTGTAAAAATCAGGTTTTGCTCGAAATTTCCATTCGGCTCACCCAGGAACGTCACAATCCAGGCATAATCATTAAAAGCGTTTATTAAAGGGTCTCTATCTGCAAGATCGAACGTATTCGGTTCTACAAACAACCGATGTAAATCCATCGAATCTATAGAGCGAATGCCGTCAATACACGTCCTGCCCGGCAGGATGCCGGTATATTCTGTGTGTCCCAGAATATCAACTCCGCCCAATTGCAGATTGTCCTTCATAAATTTAGCCAGGGGCAAAGTTAATATGCAATCGCCAATTGCACCCGGTTGCAGTATTACAGCTCGCTGCATTTCTCTTGCCATTTGGGCCACCTTCTGCTGGAGCAGCTCCAGAATGTCACCTTCTACCGGCATAGCTTAAAACCATATATACATATTTACTTATATTGATTACTGGATTTTACCCGGTATCTGCATCATGGTTATTGCCAAGCAATTTAATTAAATGCCTTATCTATCCAGCCGGCACCTGCAACTTCATTATTCTTTCCTTCCTGAATATAAAACACTGCAAGCTGTCCGGGAGTTATAGCAGACTTAGGCTCATCAAATTCTACAGTTACACTATCACCCTGTGGATAAACCTGTGCAGAGTTGCCTTTATCATTATAGCGTACTTTCACTCTTGCGCGAAAAACTGATACTGGTTTGTCAATTAACCAATTCACATCTGTCGCATAAAGCTGCTTGTGAAAAAGCTCTTCTTTCGGCCCAAGAGTAACCGTATTACTATCTGCATTTATATTCACTACATAATAAGGTTTACCCATAGCTATCCGCAGACCCCGGCGCTGACCAATTGTGAAACGATAGATACCATCATGCTCACCCAGCACATTACCACTACTATTGATAATATTACCACTATGTACAAGCTCAGGAAAACATTTCTTAAGCACCGATGCATAATCATTGTCCGGAACGAAGCATATTTCCTGAGATTCTTCTTTTTGAGCGGTTCCAAGACCGAATTTCGAAGCAATTTTCCGCGTTTGGTCTTTTGAATTGCAGCCCATCGGCAAAATAATATACGGCAAAATCTTATTGTCAATCATAGATAAAGCATAAGATTGGTCTTTAAACGTATAAACAGCTTCATACAACCCAAACTTTCCGTTAGATTCAATGATTCTTGCATAATGGCCGGTTGCAAGCAGCTCGGCTCCTTTACTTTGCGCGAAAGCCCATAATTTCCCAAATTTCATCAATCTGTTGCATAAAACACAAGGATTAGGTGTTCGACCTCTCTTATACTCATTGCAGAAATAATCAAGGATGCGTTCAAAATCTTTACGAAGGTCGAGCACATAAAGTTTTATACCAAGCTTTTCAGCCATCTCTTCTGCATCCGTTTGTGCATGGCTGCTGTTTTCATTTGTAATCATAAATACACCGGCACAATTATAGCCGGCTTCCAACAACAGTGCAGCAGAGGTTGAACTGTCCACACCTCCGCTTAGCGCAATAAAAACTTTTTTACCTTTATGTGCCATTATAGTTAATGCGAATTACATGATGTAAATTCAATCCTGAGGATAAATAATTATGCGATCATGAATAATAGTAATTAAATCTTTTTTCCCATCTCCTGTAATATCAGCAATGCATAATTCCCGTGGTTCAACACCAAATTCGGTGCTGCTTTTTGTATCGCGATAACTTTTTTGCTCGAATATCTTGAAACGCATTGCAGGAACCGGTTTAGCATCATGATCAAACGCCAGGATTTCAATATGGTTACGATTATAATCAACCATAATTATATCAGTCCGGCCGTCATAGTTAATATCCCCCACTGCAAGATTACCATACATACCATCTTTTATTTTTGTCTCGTAAGCAAACTGCTGGTCCATGCAGTACTGACCTTCACCGCTATTCGGTGGAACAATTAATGCGAACTTCCTCCCATCAAATAACGATATACACTTGCTTTCACTGCCGA
>MHYD01000071.1:39810-40127 GCA_001824645.1 Planctomycetes bacterium RBG_13_46_10 | reverse complement strand
TTATCTTCACCGGCTTTTAATATTTGCAGCCGACCCTTCTGACCGTCCAGCAGCAAAATAGCCGGTTTAGCTCCGGAACCTACACCATCAAGATTAAAAGCCGCAACAGCAGATATCTGGTTCTCAGTGCTTTTAGCGTTATATTGGTCAACTATGTCCCAGTTTTTGCTCTGGGTAAAAACTAAACTCCTCGCAAAATTCTTCTGTGCCAACAACAATTCTTCACCAGGTTTGTCATCAATATCAGCGATAGCAATTGAATGCATACTCGCATCCTTAATCAGGCTTGCCTGTGCCTTCGGCGAGTCAACTATCTC
>MHYD01000071.1:38670-39803 GCA_001824645.1 Planctomycetes bacterium RBG_13_46_10 | reverse complement strand
TTCTTTTGTACCTGCCGAACTAATATCGGAAACTCATAGCTAATGAATATCAAAACATCTAAAAAGCCATCACGATCAACATCAAGCACTTTCAAACCATCCGGGTTAGCCGTTAGTTTATCAAGCTCAATAGCAGGCACAGTCTCTTTCGACGCATCAACACGTAATTTACTGGCTTGTTTGCCTTTAGCTTTAAGCGTTGAAACTTCTTCATCTCTTACTTTTTTAATGTTGTAAAATATCCTCAAAGCCCTTATATCATTAGTGTCTCTTGATATATAAACACAATCTAAAGTACCATTTCCGTCAATATCAGCAAGCTCCATTGCCAAAGGCTCACCAATCAAATCTATAGGTCTGGGGAATGACAATCTACCATCTTCAAATTTGCTAATACCAATCGCCTTTTCCTTAATGCTTAAAACAGCAAGCTCATTGATTTTATCATTATCAATATCAGCAGTTGACAAACTTACAATATCTGCAAAAGCAGGGAATCTTACCGGCTCTGCTAAACCAAGTCCCGCCAAATGTTTATATAAAACAAGCTCAGCAGAACCTGGATCGCTAATTATAATATCTTCCAAACCATCACCGTCAAAATCCCCGACTACCATATCGCGTTTCTCACTTCCCTCACCCGAATCAAGAGGGTAAAAAAGTATTGGCCAATCGGTATTCTTCCGGTCATTTGCAGAAAGTTTATAGCAAATCAGACGTTTGCTTACTGCATCAATAGTTAGTATCTCGTCCCCTCTCTCCCCATCTAAATTAGAAAGTTCAAATACTAATGGTTTCTCAATAAAAAATCGGATTTGTGGTCCAAGATGTCCTGTCCCAAGACCTAACCTTACATGAACCAATTTCTCGTCATTTGTTATAAGGATAAGGTCATTTATACCATCTCCATTTAAATCTCCCACTTTGAGACCTAATGTTAATGCGGTAGTCGGATACTTCACAGCTTCTGCTAATGAGCCATCTTCTTTTTGTAAAATAATATAAATACCATCGCGACCAGCTAAAGCCAAATCATCTGCTCCATCCCCATTCAAATCTGAACACACCAGCGCATCTGAGGTCAGAAGGCCATCCTCAATAGTTATTCTCCTGGCGGCTTGCCAGTGTAATGA
>MHYD01000071.1:34354-38657 GCA_001824645.1 Planctomycetes bacterium RBG_13_46_10 | reverse complement strand
GCACCCGGTTCGCCGACTTCCTGTGATACTATGTATAAGCCCTTGGGCTCACCATAAAAAACCAGTTCCGGTATCTTATCCGCATTCAAATCACCACAGACAAAACTATATATCTTTTGCGAAACCGGAACATTAAGCTTCTCAAAACGAGTAGGAATACTTATTATATTTACATCGATATCATTGGGGTCAACAGCAACTTCTGCCTCAGCCGGTCCGACACCCTCCTTTTGAAGGAGAATATCAATCCGTGCCCTTCTGTTGTTGACTATAGCAATATCATCTCTACCGTCTCTGTTAAAATCTGCAACTCTTATATCTTTTACGCCCCAGTCTAATTTGATTATCTCTATTTCTCCAAATCCATAATATGCTGCAAGATCGGTGGAGATATCATTAACGTCAACTTTCTCAGATGCCTCATTCCCTAAACTGCCCAGACAGAGTCCCAACAGGATTAAAACGCTCGCAAGTAACCGCACAATAAAATCTCCTTGTTAAATTTAATACTTTGTTGGCAGGTTAATATACTGTGTTACGACGTTAATAGCAATGATTTTATGGAAGTACTACGTCTTTTAGAAAGTTCGGTAGGTTGTCAATTCGTAAGGTTATAAAAGAGGTGATATTTCTACATGAAATATCTTCGTAAGTAAGTCATTATGCTTATTTTGGGCAATATTAAAGTCTAATGCAAATCACTTAATATAAAGTTTACGAAATGAAAACCACCTTAAAAATTGAAATATTTCATAAATAAAACAAAGCTTGACATATACCGGCTAACATTTTAGAATACCTACTGGCTTGACTGACTTTTTCAGATTAATTAAACTGCCTGTTTGTGGGCAAGATTAAAAAAAAACCGATAATTGGAATCCTGGGTGGTATTGCTTCTGGCAAAAGTACAGTAGCAGCCGAGTTTGCTAAACTTGGATGTAAAGTAATTGATGCCGATAAGATTGTTCACGATTTACTCCAAAAAAACGTCATTAAAAAGAAAATAATCGGTCTATTTGGTCCGGGTATTCTGAATAAGGCCGGAAATATAAACCATCAGAAATTAGCTGAAGTCGTATTTGCCGATTCCAATAAGCTCTCGCTGCTTAACAATATACTCCATCCTGTTGTTTTAGAACGAACTGAGACGCTTATAAAGCAATACCAGAGGCAAGGTCGAATCAAGGCAATTGTACTGGATATGCCATTATTAGCAGAAATTGGCTGGACTAACCGATGCGATAGGCTGATTTTTGTCGATTGCGAGCGAAAGCGAAGAATAGAAAGAGCACAAAAAATGAAAGGTCTTAAAAAAAATCAAATAAAAATAAGAGAAAATTTTCAAATTTCTCTGGACAACAAAGCTTCCATCGCCGATAATACTATCGATAACAATTCAGACTTCCAGGCATTAGTCAGGCAAGTCTTTGATATCTTCTCATATATTATTAATAAATAGGTAATCGAGATTTATAACAAATAATAGATACAAATTTTTATAGGTTTAAAGATTTAGGTTTAATTTTTTACTGTTCAAAGCACAAATCTTACTAAATCCTGCGAGAAGATTAATTAACGGAATCATAACCCTGCACTTGCAAGGGTGATAACTAATCTTTGCAAAGGTAAAAGGAGTAATCATGGCAAAAACTATTGCAAAAACAGAAAAGGCCACTGCTAAAAAACGTAAACCCTCAAAGAAAAGAGCTGCTGAAGAAGAGCAGATTGCCCTGGAAAATGAACAACAAGTTGAGGTCCAAGGCAACATAGCTACAACAACAGAAGCGGAAATCCCTGATACACAAGCACAGGTCATCGAAGATGCTGAACAAAAGCAATTATCAGATGAAGAATCTACCCACGCCAAATATGAGCGGATAAAAAAAGGCGAACTATACTTAACAGACCTGCAAAAGCTGACAGTAGCTGAATTACACGAAATTGCCAAAAAAGAGGGTATTACAGAATACAGCGCCCTTAAAAAACAGGACCTGATTTTCAGAATCCTGAAAGAACGTATACGCCAGAATGGCCTAATGTACGGTGAAGGTGTACTGGAAGTTCTGCCGGATGGTTATGGATTTTTGCGGAATCCACGATATAACTACCTGTCCTCGTCTGATGATATTTATGTCTCACCGTCTCAAATCAGACGCTTTGGCCTGCGTACAGGAAACATTGTTTCAGGACAAATCAGGCCGCCGAAAGACTCAGAGAAGTATTTTGCCCTTTTACGCGTCGAAGCTATCAATTATGAAAATCCCGACCTTCTTTCGGATAAAATAGTATTTAGCGATTTAACGCCGTTACATCCGGAAAAACGTTTTATACTTGAAACCGGACCTAATGAGTTAAATATGCGAATAATTGACCTTGTAACACCGGTGGGAAGAGGCCAGCGAGGTCTGTTAGTTGCGGCTCCGAGAACAGGTAAAACAATTCTCTTACAAAAAATAGCAAATGCAATCACTATAAACAGTCCTGAGGCAAAATTGATAGTGCTGCTGATAGACGAAAGGCCTGAAGAGGTCACAGAAATGGAACGCAAAGTCGGTCCAGACGTGGAGGTTATAAGCTCTACTTTCGATGAACCAGCCGCACGCCATTGCCAGGTGGCCGAGGTTGTTATCGAAAAGGCTAAGCGTTTGGTTGAATATGGTTATGACGTTGTAATCCTGCTGGACTCGCTAACCCGACTCGCCCGTGCCTACAATAGTGAAACACCACATTCGGGCAGGATTCTTACCGGCGGTGTTGATGCCAGTGCAATGCAAATGCCCAAGAAATTCTTCGGTGCAGCCAGAAACATCGAAGAAGGCGGTTCATTAAGTATCTTTGCAACCTGCTTAATCGATACAGGTTCAAAAATGGACGAGGTGATTTTCGAGGAATTTAAGGCAACCGGAAATATGGAATTACACCTCGACAGACGCCTTGTGGATAAAAGAGTATGGCCGGCAATAGATATCAGCCGAAGCGGAACAAGACGCGAAGAATTGCTGCTTGACCCAAAAGAGCTGGAGCTTGTATATCGGCTTCGAAGGGTCCTGAGCGAATTGAATCCGGTTGAAGCAGTCGAACTGCTGAAAAACAGGTTGTCTAAAACCCGCAGCAATGCGGAGTTTTTAATGACCATGAATCTTGATTAATATATTAATATACAGCAAGTTTTTATTAAGCTTATGTGATAATATCAACTTTAGCTTAATTGCACGCTTTACTTTGCTTTTTGTTTTTATTAAGATAATATTCCGGCATTTATTTTTTGCCGGAATTTTTTTTGGAAGCTACTTGAATTAGGAAAGTCATGGACGAAAAACTCTCGAAAGTCTATGAGCCTGCGATTATAGAAAAACTGGCCACGGAAATCTGGTTCACCGGTCAATACTTTCATGCTGATACTACAAGCAACAATAAAAAAGCTTTCACAATCGTAATCCCTCCGCCAAATGTTACAGCGCCGCTCCACCTTGGTCATGCATTAAATAATACATTACAGGACATATTAATCCGGTACCATCGGATGCAGCAGGACAATACGCTCTGGATGCCGGGTACCGACCATGCCGGCATCGCCACACAAACGGTCGTTGAGAAGCGAATACTATCGGAAGAAGGAAAACGCCGGACAGATTTTAAACGTGATGAATTTGTCGCCCGCATACAGGCTTGGAAAGATGAATATGAAGCCACAATCATCAGCCAGTTAAAAGCAATGGGCTGCTCATGTGATTGGGAGCGAACTCGCTTCACAATGGATGAGGTTTGTGCAAAAGCCGTCCGGGCAACATTCTTTAAGCTATTCAAAGATGGTCTAATCTATCGTGGTAAACGATTAGTCAACTGGGACCCGGCTACACAGACAGTGCTCGCCGATGACGAAGTGGAACATGAAACTGTACAGGGATATTTTTGGTACATGAAATATCCGCTGGTCGAACCGGTTCAAATCGAAGGCAGGAGATTTGAATATGTTACCGTTGCCACAACTCGGCCTGAAACGATGCTCGGTGATACAGCCGTCGCTATGAATCCTAACGACCCGCGAGCCAAATACCTCGTAAGCAAAAAGGTTCATCTTCCCATCGTTGGTCGCATTATCCCAATAATTGCAGATGAGCACGTTGTATTGCCCGACCCAAACAGTGAGGATGAAAAGGCTAGATTCTCCACAGGCTTTTTGAAAGTAACACCCGCCCATGACCCGGATGACTGGGATATAGGCCAAAGGCATGGACTTGAGATCATTAATGTAATGGCGCCTGATGGCTCAATTAGCGACAAATTCGGCTGGTCCAATGCT
>MHYD01000071.1:33666-34308 GCA_001824645.1 Planctomycetes bacterium RBG_13_46_10 | reverse complement strand
CACGCGAAGCTATAGTTGAATGGTTCCGGCAGGAAAATCTTCTGGAGGAGACCAGAGAATATTCTCACGAGGTTGGCCACAGTTACCGCAGCCATGTTCCTATTGAGCCATATCTATCCGACCAATGGTATATAGCAGTTAAAAAACCTATTGAGCACTTAAGAGAAAAATTCGGTAATGGCCTAATTGAGGGTACGGATGTACCTGTGAACTCGCTTGCCGGCCTGGCCCTAAAGCCGCTTCTTGATGGAAGGCTGCGATTTATCCCTGAACGCTATGGAAAAACTTATCAAACCTGGCTGGAAAACCTCCGCGATTGGCCGATAAGCCGACAGCTCTGGTGGGGACATCGAATCCCGATTTGGTATTGTCAAAAATGCAATCAAACGACTTCCGGCCTCGAAGATCCTATAAACTGTGATAAGTGTGGCTGCACAGATTTAGTCCAGGACAGTGATGTTCTTGATACATGGTTTTCATCAGCGCTTTGGCCGTTCAGCACACTCGGCTGGCCGGATGGCAAACCAGAGGTAAAAACGTTTTATCCGGGTGATGTGCTTTGTACAGCACGTGAAATCATTACTTTGTGGGTCTCGCGCATGGTAATGATGGGGCAATACTGCGTCGGGGATATTCCATTCA
>MHYD01000071.1:31974-33600 GCA_001824645.1 Planctomycetes bacterium RBG_13_46_10 | reverse complement strand
ATGGTATCGATCCGCTGGTAGCTATTAACAGTCACGGTGCCGATGCGATGCGTTTTACATTAGCCAGCATGACCACTGAAACTCAGGACATCCGAATGCCTGTGACATTAATGAAGCTGCCGGATGGACGCATGGAAAACACTTCGCCGAAGTTCGATATCGGGCGAAACTTCTGTAATAAGCTCTGGAACGCCTCGCGTTTTGCCTTGATGAACCTCGATGGAATTAATCCTGCTGAATTTAAACCCGATAAAATGGACATTACTGATAAATGGATTCTTTCAAGACTCGCTAAAGCAACAGCCGAGACAAACAAATCTTTAGGTGAATACAAATTTAGTGAGCCCCTGGCACAGCTTTACAAATTCTTCTGGAATGATTTTTGCGACTGGTACCTGGAATGGATAAAGCCGAGGATGCAGGATGACCAGCAAAAACCAATTGCCCAGAACGTCCTTGCTTTTGTATTGGACCAGATTTTACGACTGTTGCATCCGTTCGTGCCGTTTATCACCGAAGGCATATTTCAGAAGCTAAACGAAGTTATACCCATCAGGGAGCTTAAGAGTTTAGCTCTGGAGAAAGAATCCAAGGCATTAGTGGTCGCACAATGGCCCGAAGGGCTCGATGGTTTTATTAATGAAGACATCGAGAAGCAAATATCAGATGTCCAAATACCGGTACGAACTTATAGAGACATGAAAAACAAATACAATATACCCAACTCTGTAAAGGTATCCGCTTCAGCAGGTGTTTCGGCTGAGATTGTGGACACCTTAGCCGCCAATTCAGACCTCATCTGCCATCTTGCAGGTCTAAAAAACTTCAGGCCCGGCATCGACATACAAAAACCTGCAAAAGCTGCTGTTTCAGTAGTTGATGGAATGTCATTTTATTTGCACGACGTAATAGACATTGAAGCAGAAAGAACCCGCCTGGAAAAAGAAAAACAGGAATCAGAAAAGACCAAAAAAGCTGTTGAGGCTAAATTAGCCAATGAAAATTTTGTAACCAAAGCCAAACCGGAAGTGGTGGCTCAGGCCAGAGACAGGCTGGCTGAGCTGACAGAGCAGTTAAAAACTGTTGAAAAACATCTTTCGGAATTAGGCTGTTGAAGCAAGGAAGGTGGTGCAAAAATGGATATTGAAGTTGAATTGTCAAAGATAATCATAAATGAGCATTCCGATCAGCAGATAATCGTATTAAAAGAACGTAACGGCGAACGCGGATTTCCTATTGTTATCGGGATAGTTGAAATTTTCGCGATAGACCGCCGTTTGAAGGGCATTAAACCACCCCGCCCAATGACGCACGACTTATTGGACAGCGTGATTGAAAATCTCGGTGCCGAAATAGAAAAAATTGTAATAAATGACTTGCGTGACCATACATTTTATGCGCAGATTCATCTTCGTTTAAACGGGCAAACTATCGAAATTGACAGTCGCCCTTCCGATGCGATTGCCTTAGCTGCAGCGTCAAATACCCCTCTTTTCGTTGCTGAGCACGTGTTCGAGCAAACATCCGAGTAAAAAGCAACATTGACCTGTTAAGTCTTCTTAGGGTTGTAAAAAGTAGAAATCATAAGCAGCCCAACACCTATACAAAGCAAACTATCTGCGACAT
>MHYD01000071.1:31640-31962 GCA_001824645.1 Planctomycetes bacterium RBG_13_46_10 | reverse complement strand
AGTGCCTGCCAGGCCAATAAACCACATCAATAAAGTCACGTACCAGACCGTCATTAAAGATTCTATCGTAAAGATTCCCACAAATACCGGCGGTGAACAACGCCAATGCAATATGAACCGGCCTTTTCTCCGCACCGCTGAGGAAAAAAACCACAAAGATTACCATTAGTGCAATAATCGATGTCATTATTAATAAATTAAGATGCCCTGCGAAGATTCCAAATGCGGCTCCTGTATTGACGACCCTGACTAACTGCAAAAATCCATTGATAATAGAAACGCTGTTGCCGGGTTTCCACTCCAGCCAGGAAAATATTACACT
>MHYD01000071.1:31227-31593 GCA_001824645.1 Planctomycetes bacterium RBG_13_46_10 | reverse complement strand
ATACTATATGCGCCTTCCAATCAGGCATTACAGGAAAACGGCGGCTCGAAGGGTCAGTTTCGAAATCAGGCTGAGTACTTATCTCTTCCGATTTTGATTGTGTCATACTTAAAATCCATCCAAGCTGCTGATTTTGATTACCTCGTATAAGTCCTATTAATTCAAACTACATTTTCTGGCAAGGTTGATTAGGTTAGTAATCAATACCCAATCCTTTTATCTAACCACCAAAATTATACTTATGTAAATAGCGCTGTCAAAGACTTTTAGGAGCAAGACCTCGTAGTACTCTGCCTGAAATGTTTGACATATCCAACATAACCTTATATCATACTGCCTAATTCAATTGGAATATAAGGCTTGGAC
>MHYD01000071.1:27912-31104 GCA_001824645.1 Planctomycetes bacterium RBG_13_46_10 | reverse complement strand
CAAACTCTGCCGAGGATGAGTATAATACCATCAAATGCGCTCAAACACCAATAGACGATATGCTGATGTCTCAATATCCAAACTGCCTAATACATACCAGTGGAGAAGAAGTTGGTCTTCCCGATGGCACTATGGGCAACAGTGAGGTCGGACACCAAAATATCGGAGCCGGCAGAATCGCCCCACAGGAATCCGTGAGACTAAGCAGGGCCATTCGAGATGGTTCATTTTTCGAAAATAATGAATTTTTAAATCTAATCAAATTCATTAAAAGTCATAACGGCAAAATGCACGTTATGGGATTGTGCAGCGACATTGGAGTACACTCACTTTTAGACCATCTATACGGGCTACTCGAGCTGGCAAAAAGAAATAATATTGAAGAGGTTTTTATCCACGCCTTTACCGACGGCCGAGATTCACCCCCCGATAGCGGCGCAGGATACATAGAAAAAATCGAAACAAAAGCCAAAGAAATAGGTATCGGAAAAATAGCAAGCGTTTCCGGCAGATTCTATGCGATGGACCGAGACAGCCGATGGGACCGTGTGCAAAAGGCTTATGAATGTATGCGGTTCGGCAAAGGAATAAAGGCAGCCAGCGCATCAGAAGCAATAACAAAAAGTTATGAAAAAGGCGTAACCGATGAATTTATCGAGCCGACCTGCATAGTCAATAATGAAAATGCACCGATTGCTACTGTAAGTGATGGTGATGGAGTGGTTTTTTTCAATTTTAGAGGCGACAGGCCCCGAGAAATTACGCGAGCATTCGTTGGGCCCGATTTCAAAGAGTTCCCTCGAACGACAAAGCCGGATATTTACTACGTTTGCATGACAGAATATGATGCGACGATACCTGCACCGGTGGCGTTTCCAAAACCCCCGAAAATGAAAAACATTTTAGGTGCATATTGGAGCTCGTTGGGATTGACCCAATTTCGCTGCGCCGAGACAGAAAAATATGCACATGTCACATTTTTCTTCAATGATTACACTGAAAAACCATTCCCCGGTGAAGACAGACAAATCGTACCCTCGCCGAGAGTAAAAACTTATGATTTAAAACCAGAGATGAGTGCATACGAAGTTACAAACGTAGTTCTTGAAAGACTAGACGCAAACAAATACGATATCGTAGTAATCAATTTCGCCAACCCGGATATGGTTGGCCACACAGGCATACTTTCCGCTGCGATTAAAGCGGCTGAGACGGTCGATGAATGTGTCGGCAGAATCTTACATAAAATTAAAGACATGGGCGGTGCGGCGATTGTCACAGCCGACCACGGTAATTTCGAAAAGATGATTGATGGCAGCCCGGATAATCCACACACAGCCCATACCATCGGGGATGTGCCATTAGTTATATTCGATGAACGCTATAAAAACAGGAAACTGCGAGAAGGCGGACGATTAGCCGACATAGGACCTACTCTCTTAGACATGATGGGGATTCCAAAACCGGAAGAAATGACCGGCCAATCACTGTTTGAAAAATGAAAATCGCGTTAAGCGGTTGTGGTTGCGCTGCTCGTTTCATCCATCGTGTAGCGTTATACGCTTAGCGCAACCGTAACGAGCTGCATAACCGACAGACGAATAAACGCAACCGATATTCATGAGCCAATCAGATGACTTCAAAGCAAACCAATAAAATGGCAACAGACGCCTTGAGATGTCTACGAAAAGCTGTGCGGGATGAACTAAGAAAAAAAGCATTACTTGGCCAATATGTTATTATAGAACGTAATGGCAAAGCCTGCCGCGTTTCAGCTAAACAAGCCCTCAAAATTGCCAAAGCAAAATGACTTGCTCTGCAAACCTAAATAGTATAGCTAACAAAAAACTGTTAAAAAATTAGTATGATGTCCAGATTTCCACAGATTTCGTTAATTCAAATCTATTGATTCTTTTTAACTACTTTTCAACGTTTATGCAAAAATGCCAACTCCATCCATAAAGATCTCGCAAAACCATCGAGTCCGGGGAAAAGAACGGCCTCGTTAATATTCATATCGTTAAGCTCCTCTATGATTCTGTTTCTTCCCTGATGTTCAAGTTTAATAGCTATCCTGAAAAGATGGTCTTTACAATTATTTTTTTTATACGGTTCAAGGTTTTGCATAAAACACTTGGTTATATCACCCGGTAGAACAAAAGTTCCTTGCTGATATATTATCCTTTCGTTCAATCCGATCGGGGTCACATTGTAGACCAAGGGTAGTGGTTCCTCGCCCATCAAGTATTGTACCATTTTGCTTCTGTTATTAGCTAACAAGCCTTTGTAATCTTTTACTTCTTCTTTAGCATTGTCTAAAAAATTTAATAGTTCCTCCATTCGTTCACGCTCTTCTTCTGTACTTTGGGGTGCTTTATTAATGCTTTCCCGCATCTTATTTTCTGTTTTGTTCGTGAACCACCTTGTATTCATCACCCATAGTTCGCTCTCCCACAATTTATCTTTGCGCGATCGCGAGCTTTTGCTAATAGCATTGTATAACGCTCTATAAAACGAATATGTCCAGTCGAGTAGTCGTGTTGGTGCCCCATGATTTTGCATAAGTGACAGCCATTCGAGTGTATTATCAAGTGTGGGAACACCGACACCCTTTAAGTGATATGGGGCTTTGCGCTGAAATGACCTAATTAACTGCTTTTCGAATTTTGGACGTTCATTGCCGTCAATTTCAAATTCCTCAAAAGCTCGCTCAATACTTGTTTTTAGGTCGCCGTGTGGTCCTTGCCCTCTGAATATAAACACTGGTGAACTTTCTCTTTCCTGGTTAGCAGATTCGGTTCGATTTTTTAACCAGTCATGTATCTGAACAAGGTCATCCCACGATTCAGCAGAACATTTAGCAGAAGGTTTAGTAGAACGTTTAGCAGAACATATAGCAGAAAGTTCTTTCCAATATTTACCTGCTGGGGATTTCCATTGCACTTGATTATTTTCACTATTGCTCATTCCAACAACCCTCTTTCATTTCTCAAACCTTTCAATTCTATCCTGTTTTTCTAAATAGATTGTATAGTTTTTGCTGTCGGAAATAAGTGGAGGTGTATGATAACTAGTGGGACAGCCACTTATTAATTTTTAACTTTTTTACTTTCCCCTTAATTCTACCCAAACCAAATCCTTTTTCAACGTCAAAATATCTTTTACCGACGCTATACCAAAGTATAAAAATTC
>MHYD01000071.1:20017-27842 GCA_001824645.1 Planctomycetes bacterium RBG_13_46_10 | reverse complement strand
CGGAATGGACGGCGAAGATTTAGTCAGGGCATTTGAGTCACACACAACCAGCAAAATCAAAACCAGTCAAGATTTGCACAACATATCGACCCTCGGTTTTAGAGGAGAGGCGTTAGCAAGTATCGCTTCGGTTGCACAAATCAAAGCTGTGAGCAGAATAAAAGATTCAAATACAGCCAATTGCGTCGAGATTGATTGCGGAAGTAAAGGCAGCGGAAGCCCGTGCAGCGCCGATTTCGGCACAACAATCCAGGTCAGAGACCTTTTCTATAAGCTGCCCGCAAGACGCAAATTTCTGCGAACTGCTAACACCGAAATGGAACATATCACCGAACAGTTCACACGCATCGCACTGGCAAATAGCAATTTAGATTTGACGCTCATACATAATGGCAGAGAGATTTACCGTTTATCAGGCAGAGACAGTCTTCGCCAGCGTATAGTGGAGTTGTTCTCAAAAGAAATTTCTGAGAATCTTATTGAAACTGAAAGCGACGAAAAAGGAATACATATCTTCGCACTGCTGGGCAGGCCCGATATTTCCAAAACAAGCAATAAATTTCAATATGTATTCTTAAATGGGCGATTCATCCGTGACAAGTTTATCTCGCACGCAATCAAGGAAGCTTATCGAGGAAACATGGAACCGGACAGATTCCCGGTTGCTTTTTTATATATTCAAATGCCTTACGAAGATTACGATGTCAATGTACACCCAACCAAAATCGAAGTGCGTTTTTATAATGCCAACCTCATCCATTCCCAAATCCTCGGCTGCCTTAGAGAAAAACTCCTTGGAACAGAGATTCAGACACATGCAAAGATTCCAATAACAGAACATACAGGACACGCATTTGGAACAGGTCATAGAAGCCAAAAGATTACAGATGCCATGGCTGAATTTTTCAAAAAGCATAGGCCCGTCCAAACACAACAGCTCATCACGGCGGAGCGCCAAGCCGCAGCCGGACAAACCGGCTTAGCAACAACAGATTTCTCCAGCGGACAAAGAGCAATTGACATCCAGGCTGCGGATACCACTGCTTACCCCAATATAGACCAAGCCGGCTTGTCACAAGTAAAATTCCTGCAAATACATGACAGCTACATTATTGAGCAAATCGACAACGGCTTTCTTATTATCGACCAGCACGCTCTTCACGAACGAATACTATACGAGAGATTGCACAGCCGAATACAAAACAGCAAACTCGAATCTCAGAGATTGCTGATACCCGAAAGCCTCGAGATTACAGATGCCCAGGTTGATATTTTAAAAACAAATGCTGAGCTTATTGAAAAATTAGGGATCGAGCTTGTACCATTCGGTCCTCGTGTATATGCTATACAGGCGTTTCCCACTATGCTGGCAAGAGCAGATACAATTGATTTTGTTCGCGATTTAATCGACTTATTAACGGAAAAAGGTGTAGGCCTCGACCCGGAAAGACTGCTTGATGAGGTTTTAAATATGGCTGCCTGTAAAGCAGCTATAAAGGCCGGCCAGAGATTAAGCAACAGCGAAATAGAACAACTGCTTGCAGACAGGCAGCAAGTCGATTATGCAGGAAGATGTCCGCATGGCAGACCTACTACGATAAAATTCTCATTAAGTGATTTGGAAAAACAGTTTAAGCGCACGTGAATATGAAAAAACTATTTGCAATTGTTGCTATTGTTTTTTTCGCTGTTGTGGCGATAATTTTTTTACGGCATGGGTCCGAAATCAGCGAAAGCACGGCCAAGCCTGCCCTGAGCAAAGTCGAAGGGATGGTCGTGCCACGAAGGATAGTATCGCTTTCGCCTAATCTGACCGAGATTATTTTTGCACTTGGATTGGGTGACAAGATTGTTGCAGTATCAAGCGACTGTGACTGGCCAGCCGAGGCAAAAGACAAGCCGAAGACAGGGTCTTTCTGGCAGCCGAATACCGAGGTAATCATTGCCTCCAAACCCGATTTAGTTGTCTGCGAGACATTTCTCCAGCATAACGAGGCTGCTCAAGTACTTAAAAGGGCAGGGTTAAACGTTCTTTCATTGCGGGTTGAGTCAATCAATGAGCTTTTCGCTGCGATTCGGCTAATAGGTCAGGCGACCAGCTGCCTTGAAAAGGCCGAGCAGCTTGACGAAGGCATAAAGGAACAGCTCGGCCAAATCCGAGAAGCATCCTCTTCACTCAAAAGAGTCAAGGTTCTATGGGTCATACAGACAGAGCCGGTGCGAGTAGCAGGTGTGAATACATTCGTGAACGAAATCATCGAGTTGGCTGGAGGTCAAAACGCTATAGCGCCGACAGGCGATCAGTATCCTTCAATATCGACGGAGGCAATATCCGGCTGTGGAGCTGAAGTGATAATTCAGTCGGCGATGGGAACGCAGGATATGGCAAAACAGCAGGAATCAGCGGAGAAATTCTGGAGCAGGTTTGCTAATCTAACCGCGGTAAAGAACAAAAAAATCTACGTTATTAACCCGGATACGGTGCTGCGTTTGGGGCCACGCATCGGACAGGGAGCGCAGGCCGTCGCACAATGCCTGAGACAAAAAGA
Organism: Planctomycetes bacterium RBG_13_46_10; assembly: GCA_001824645.1. GTDB lineage: Bacteria > Planctomycetota > Phycisphaerae > Sedimentisphaerales > Anaerobacaceae > RBG-13-46-10. Next base: position 25,293 of record MHYD01000071.1, on the reverse strand, counting down.
TTTAGGAGCTATTACGCCATAGGCGTATAAATTTGACAAAATGACGGAATCACTAACGCAAACACGTTTGATAATCCGGCTAATCCTGTTTATATTTTTGCTGGCTGCGGTGATGTTCGTCTGCTCACTTATCGGGACACAGAAAATTTCTCTCAGTTCTGTTCTCGATGGTCCGGGTAGTACCCCGGGGACGAATACCGACTATGATATTTTCGTTCGTGTCCGAATCCCACGAATAATTCTCGCTGCGCTTATCGGGGCGGCGTTAGCAGCAAGCGGCGTCGCGCTTCAGGCGATTTTACGAAATCCGTTAGCCGAGCCGTATGTTCTTGGCATATCGAGCGGGGCTGCGCTTGGCGTAATAACCGCCGTTTCACTGGGCTCAAGCATAACAACTCGGATAAATATGGGGTCTTTTGGGGCAGGCGCTTCTATCTCGGTCTTTGCGTTTTTGTTTGCACTGGGCACCGTTTGGCTGGTCTGGCTGATTGGGCATTTGGCCGGCGGCTCAGGCATAACCAGCCTGCTTCTGGCAGGCGTCGTCGTGAACGCATTTTTCTCGGCGGTGATAATGCTTCTTATCTCGCTAATTGACAGTCAGCAGCTTCGCACAACTATATACTGGCTTATGGGCAATATAGGCGAAAAGGATTTTTCGACATTGCTGACCAGCGCGATTTTTATTATGGCTGGCATTTTCGGATTATTTACAATTTGCCAAAAGCTGAACGTTCTGACATTCGGCGCACAGGAGGCACAATCACTCGGCGTAAATCCTCGCGTGGTTACCTTCGCCGCATTTGCGCTAGCCTCATTTATCACGGCTGTGGCCGTCGGTTTAAGCGGGCTGGTAGGTTTTGTCGGCCTGATTGTTCCACATTCTGTGAGGCTTGTTCTCGGTTCTGACCATCGCCAGCTACTGCCGGCAAGCACGTTTGTCGGAGCGGCTTTTGTGGTTATCTGCGACACTATCGCCCGCGTGATAATTGCGCCGGCACAGTTTCCCGTCGGTGTAATAACCGCCGTTATAGGTGGACCGATATTTTTGCTCCTGCTGGCGCGATATAGTAAAAAAATCGGGTATCAAAAATGAATATTGAAGTTAAGAATCTTTGTTTTGCTTATAAAAGGCAGGCTGAGTTAATAAAGAATATAAGCTTCCGGCTTGCACGCGGCAGTTTTCTCTCGATAACAGGTCCGAACGGAGCGGGCAAAACGACGCTGATTAATCTGCTTTCAGGATCGCTCAAGCCGACGGCCGGCTCAATAACAATCAATGATGCACCGTTACAATCATATTCCATAAAAGAGCTGGCCAAAAAAGTCGCGGTCGTGCGTCAGGAATTTGTTCCCGTTTTTGAATTCTCGGCGTTACAGGTTGTGTCAATGGCCAGAACCCCATATTTAGGTGCGTTTGCCTTTGAGAGCGAAGCCGACCAAAAGGCGATAGCTGATGCGCTTGAAATGACCGATACTACCTGCTTTGCCGACCGCGCACTTAACCATCTCAGTGGTGGTGAACGGCAGCGGGTTTTTATCGCACGCGCTCTCGCTCAGGATACCCCAATTTTACTACTTGATGAACCTACAAGCTTTCTCGACTTAAATCATCAAGTAAAAATTTACGACTTGCTTAAGGCAGCACAGCTTGAACAAGGTAAGACAATAATAGCCGTAACCCATGACATAAATCTGGCTGCACAGTATTGTGACCAGATTCTGCTTCTAACGGGGCGGTCTTATATCTCACCAGTATCGCAAAGTAATATTCAAAACGAACAAAATTACTACGTTGGTAAAACCCAGGACGTATTCACACAGGAGCAAGTAGAAAAAGTCTTCGGAGTCAAAACTTTTACCGGCACAGTTGGACAGGAAAAATTCTTTATTCCCCTGGGTAAATTTGCAAAAGATACCACCCAAATCAAACGCAAATCAAATAGTATCCAATCAAAATAGCCACGCGATTATGTGTCTAAATGCTTATATCCAAAGAATATAGCATTATAAAGACTTTACTGAGATGATTTTATACCCAAAGAAGTGTTGTACTTTGTATATGTTGCAATGTTATAATACAATGTTTAGCTAATGTATTAAAAAATGCTACGAGGAACTTAGGTAGACATAAAAGTGTCTGAAAACCGAAAAAAAGTATCGAAACCCAAAAAAAGACTAAGCCGGATTAAAAAGTCTCACTTAAGCTCCGCAAATATTGAGCATTTCAAACAGTTACTCCTGGAAAAACGAAGAGAAATTCTGACAAATGTTAACGAAATCGAGGATGAAACCCTGAAAAAATCAAGGCTTGATGCAACCGGAGATCTGTCAAGCATGCCTATACACATGGCAGATCTTGGAACGGACAACTATGAACAGGAGTTTGTATTAGGTTTAATGGATAGTGAAAGAAAGCTATTAAATGAGATTGACGATGCCCTACAACGCATAGAAGATGGAACTTATGGTGTATGCGAAGGGACTGGAAAACTGATACGAAAGGCTCGCCTTGAAGCTCAGCCGTGGGCAAAATACTGTGTTGAATACGCTAAAATGTTAGAGCGAGGTACTATATAGGAATAAAGTGGGATACTACAAATATACATTAAGTCAGACAAATCATATACGTCCTATAAGAAATAAGATAAATTAATAAAACATGATTTTTGAACTCCAATAAGGTGCTATTATTTTTATCAAAATACAGTTGTAATAATGTGCCTCATTTTGTGTACAATATTTTATAAAAATGCCTTGGTATGAAACACAAATGTCCAATTTGCAGCAAAATTATTAAAACATCCCTTCAGGGAAAATCTGAAACGTCTCAATTCTTTCCTTTTTGCTCTGAACGTTGTAAGCTAATAGATTTAGGTGCCTGGCTGAATGATGAGTACAAAATAATATCCAATCCTGTATTACCCGAGCCTGACGAACAACAGAAAAGATATTAGCAGAACATATACCACATACACTAAACATAATAATTAGGAATAAAAAATAATAAAAATTATTGCAAAGACTCAATAATACGCTATAAATAGGTAGAATCCGTTCTGCTTTAAATCAGTAGAAAATTTAATCTTTCTGAAAGGAAGCATAATGGTTACAGAAAAAGAATCATCGAATTTCCTTAAAAACTTACTCTTCCTAAAGGTATTCCAGACTTTTCGAATGGCCATTCAGCCAAGCAAATTGATAATTGCTTTCCTGGCAATGGCTGTCATATATGTTACCGGATGGATCATGGATTTAATCTTCATGGCCGTTTCGGACTCATCAAACGGTGTATTTTCCGTTCTCTGGGTTTCTGCATCAGCAAGATTTCATGGAGCATTGGAAGCATTATTCACATTTAATCTGCTCGGTGTAATTAATAATTTCAGCAGCTACTTAGCAACAGTTGGAGCAACATTTAAGGAACATTATATTTATTGTTTTATCTTTTTTGTTATCAAACTGGCTGTCATTTCTTTAGCTGGTGGAGCTATTTGCCGTATAGCAGCGTTACATAGTGCACAAGGAGAAAAACCAGGTTTTACCGAAGCGTTGCGTTTCAGTACAAAAAAATTCACCAGTTTCTTCGCCGCGCCTTTGGCACCGATTGGAATCATTATCTTCATCGGCTTTTTTATATTCCTTTTAGGACTGGTAGGCAATATACCATGGATCGGCAAGCCGATAATGGTCATCTTCATGCCGTTAGCTCTGTTTGCAGGCGGATTGATTGCAATTATTTTAATCGGCACAATAGCTGGATTTAACCTGATGTTTCCAGCGGTAGCTTATGACAATTCAGACTGCTTTGATGCGATTAGCCGTTCTTTCAGCTATATCTTTGCAAAACCCTGGAGAATGGGCTTTTATACTTTTATTACATTAGTATATGGAGCGATTTGTTATACATTTATAAGATTTTTCACATTTTTGCTGCTTTTGGCCACTTACTGCTTCTTACAATCAGGCATTCTGGGCGATAATAGCAAACTTGCAGAGATTTGGCAAGAAGTCCCAACATTCACTCAATTAATAGCTCAACCTAATTGGGCAGAACTCAATGGGCTGGAGTCATTTGCGGCCTTTTTAGTATATATATTATTAATAGCTGTTGTTGTATTGGTCACCGCTTTTGTTGTGAGTTTTTACTTCTCTGCCAATACAATAATTTATTCTCTTATGCGTAAGGCCGTTGACAACACTGCTTTAGAAGAGGTTTATACGGTTTCCGAAACAAGCAGCACAGAACCGGTCGAAGAAAAGTCACAAGAACAACAATCATCGGAGCCGGAAGAAGAACCAGATTTGCCTTCTTCGGCGGATTAGCAAAACAAACTTATTAATAACCGTGAAATTGTGCACTTTCCTTAAAGAAAAGTCTGTTTTGCTGTTTATTGTTCATGCAAATATCTCCTTAGTCGTATTTCTACCTTCGCAGTACCTGTTGCATAGAACGAATACTATGAAGAATAATAAAATTAATCCATGCCAAACTTGCCATGGTAAAATTCCCAAATTAATCACATAACTTTTTTTCACCTCAAATCAAGGCTTGAATCAGTTATAATCTGTTTAAGATACGGCATAAATACTTTATGAAATAATAATAAAAATGGCAAAACAAAGGCTACAAAAAGTTCTGGCAGCAGCCGGCATAGGCTCGCGCAGAAAGTGTGAAGAATTAATACTTGGCGGAATAGTTGAAGTAAATCGCAAAATAGTAAATGAGCTGCCGGTTTTTGTTAATCTACAACAAGACCTTATAACAGTAAACGGCAAAAGAATTTGGCCGGAAAAAAAAGTATATTTCCTTTTAAACAAGCCTAAAGGGATTATTTGTACCAGTTCAGACCCCTTTGGCAGGAAAAAAGCAATTGATTTGATCTCCAGCCGCGAACGTATCTTTTGTGTAGGCAGACTCGATGCCGATACAACAGGAATCATTATACTAACCAATGACAGCGAACTGGCAAATAAGTTAACACATCCAAGATATGAAGTTCCTAAAACCTATGTGGTAAAAGTGAAGGGCCAAGTTAATAACCAAACAGTTGAAAAACTAAATAAAGGCATCTGGCTGGCAGAAGGGAAAACATCCAGTTGTGCAGTGAAAATACTAAAGTACGGGCATGAAGAATCATTGGTCGAGATCACTATTAAACAAGGTCTTAATCGTCAGATTCGCAGGATGTTAGCTAAAGTTGGTCTGCGTGTGAAATCAATTCATAGAACCCGCATCGCTAGTCTCGCTGCACAAGGCCTTGGCATAGGAAAATTCA
>MHYD01000071.1:17797-20011 GCA_001824645.1 Planctomycetes bacterium RBG_13_46_10 | reverse complement strand
TTACAAAAGCTGAAATCAAATACCTGAAATCCTTCGACCCGGCTCAGGACGGGAAAGACGAACAAAAAAGCAGGAAAAGCAATGTTACGTAAGAAACATCCGACAAAAAAAGATATCAAATACCATCAGGCATCCCCCAGCGGAAATAGAAAAGAGAAAAAAGATAAAGAAAAACCGCGCAAGCCTATAACCGGCCGGCGTCTCTGGCTTTTTCGTGTCGTTGCAATTACTATTATTCCTGTCATTTTGTTTTTGCTGCTGGAGATGATTCTTCGCGTGGCAGGCTATGGTTTTCCGACAGCCGCAATCGTCAAATGCAAAGTCAATGGTAAAAGTTATTGCTGCAACAATATAAAATTCACTCGGCGTTTCTTTCCTCCAAACATCGCAAGAGAAGCCCATCCATATATTTTTCCCGCAGAGAAACCAGACAACACCTTCCAAATCTTCATAATGGGCTCCTCAGCCGCAGCAGGTACGCCGGATGGTTCTTTCTGCTTCGGACGAATCCTGCAGGTAATGCTCCACCGGCAGTATCCACAGGCAAATTTCGAGGTTATTACCACTGCAATGCCTGCCATAAATTCCCATGTCGTGTTGGAAATCGCAAAAGATTGCGCCCGTCACCAGCCCGACCTTTTTATAGTATATATGGGAAATAACGAAGTAGTCGGGCCATACGGTGCGGGAACTGTTTTTGCCCCGCTTTCAGGAAGTTTATCTTTTATTCATTTTGATATGACCCTTAAAGCATCCAGAACTGGACAGATATTAACAAATTTATTGGGATCTCTAAGTCCTCAAAAGAATACTCCACAGATTTGGCGCGGGCTGGAAATGTTTCTTAAAAAACAAGTACGGGCAGATGACCCACGTTTGAAGATAGTCTATCAGCATTTCCAAAAAAACCTTGAAGATATCGGCCATGTTGCTCATAAAAGCAAAGCCAGGATAATCTTCTGTACTGTGGGCAGTAATCTGAAAGACTCGCCTCCTTTTGCATCTTTAAACAGGCCGGATTCAACTGAGGCAGAACACAAAGACTGGGACGACATTTACAAACAGGGAATAAAATACGAGTCAGCCGGTGACTATAACAAGGCAGTTGAAAAGTACCTAAAAGCCACAGAAATTGATAACTGTTACGCAGACCTGCAATTTCGTATAGGCCGTTGTTTTTGGACAATGGGTGAATATAAAAAGGCAAAGGAGAGATTTGTCCTGGCTCGCGATTTAGACACGCTTAGATTTCGAGCCGACACAAGGATAAATCAGGTCATCCGGGACATCGCCGATAATAAAACAGCCGATGGCATCTATTTAGTAGATGTCGTCTCGACCTTTGAAAAGAACAGTCCATACGAAACTCCGGGTGAGGAACTGTTCTATGAACACGTTCACATGAATTTCACCGGTAATTATCTCCTGGCCAAAGAAATTTTCGAACAGGTTGAAGATATACTTCCGGAGCGGATAAAACGCTATAAGGCAGAACAACAATTACTCACCGAAGCAGAATGTGCCCAATATTTAGCATATACAGACTGGGACCGAAATAAAATTGCACAAGAGGTTCTCAACAGCTATATAAAACAAGCACCATTTACCAATCAGCTATACCATGACCATCGAGTCACACGGATGGAGCAACATCTCAAAACACTTAAGACTTTTCTTACCCCGGAGGCTCTTAACGAGATTCAGGCTCAGTATCGCTGGGCGATTCAACAAAACCCTTCTGACTGGTGGCTGCACTGGAAATACGGGGAATTATTGGAAGAAATAGGCAGTAACAATACCGCTGCTGAGCAGTACCTTTTGGCTCTTAATGCTGTTCCCCATCGCTATGAAGCCTACGCCAAATTAGGTCTTTTGGCCGGCAAACAGGGAAACTTAGAAGCAGCTATCACCAACAATCTCGAAGCGATACGCATCAATCCCATATATTCCGATGCACATTTCAATTTAGGATTGTCATATCAGCTTCAAAACAGGCTCGACAAAGCTGCTGAACACTATTCCAAAGCGATAAGATTCAGACGGGATTATGCACAGGCATATAATAACCTGGCAGTAGTACTATACCAACAGGGCAAAATCAGTCATGCAGAACAAACTTATCGCGATGGTTTGAAACTTGTGCCGAATGATTTAGACCTGCATTATAATCTGGGTCTCACCATGGAAAAACAAGGACGCAGAAACGAAGCTATA
>MHYD01000071.1:13214-17752 GCA_001824645.1 Planctomycetes bacterium RBG_13_46_10 | reverse complement strand
ACCCGCAAAGTGCTGGATGCAATATTGAAAATCCCCTCAACAAAACAAACACCTCAGTAAAACACGGAATTTCCTTAAAAAAGTGGATAAATAAATGGCGCTATCGCCGTACCGCCCAGCAGTACCAGAAGACTTAAAAGTAATAAAACAATCAATATAGGCAGCAACCACCACTTTTTGTTATATTTGAGAAAAAACCAAAACTCCGAAATTAATGAGGGACGCTTCTCCTGAGCGATTTTATCGAACTCGCTGGATTTCTTATCTTGAGGCCTTGTCACCATTTATTATCTCCTGTCTAATCAGAACTGATGAAAATAGCGGTCGGAACTATCCGGTTGACGTCTGGGAAGCCAATAGCTGTCAGCAGACGAGTCAAACTTGCGGCATAGCAGGTCACGACCCATTAAACGAAAAATAAGCCCAATCGGTGTAAGCAACAAAAAGTAAAAGGCCGATAGTAATATTAAGCTCACCATCCAGCCAATCGGCAGCGTCACCAGAATTAAACCGAGGTAGATTATCTTAGATATTTTACCAGAAATACAGCTAATTAGAAAAATGGCAAAACCGATAGCGCAAATAATTAAAATCCATTTAATTTCAAGGCCCTTAAATATATAAAACAGCAGAGATATAACAATCGAAGCAATCAAAGCAATAATGCCAAAATTGCGAAGCTCCTTGCGTTTAGGCTGCCAGTTTATTTCGACAAGTGACATTTCAGTTTTTTCCCTTTCCGAACAGCTCAATCCAGATTGAATTGTGCTACGTATTCATCCACATCATGCTGGGTTGCTTGTGGCTGTTCATGTTTATAAAGCAAATAATTTTCCATAACCAGAACATCCATATTGGTTGCCATGAAACATCTATATGCGTGCTCCGGAGAGCACACTATCGGCTCACCACGAATGTTAAAACTCGTGTTTATTATCACCGGGCAGCCCGTTTTTTCGTTGAATCGGCTCATTAGACTATGCAGTTTAGGGTGACGCTGTGCATCCACGGTTTGTATGCGTGCCGAATAATCCACGTGTGTAATAGCAGGGACACAACTTCGCTTGATTTTTAACTTATCCAAACCTTTAAGAGATTGTGGTGGTGTATCTACTGACTGTAAACGCTTATCGTTCTTTACGTAAGCAACCAGCAGCATATACGGACTTTCATCTCCATCGGGCAGGTTAAAATATTCCTGTATATTTTCCCTTAAGACACAGGGGGCAAAGGGACGAAAGGATTCGCGGAATTTTATCTTTCGGTTCATAATCGATTGCATTTTTTCACTTCGAGCATCGCCAATAATGCTGCGGCTTCCCAGTGCGCGAGGGCCAAACTCCATACGTCCCTGGAACCAGCCGATTACTTTTTCCTGACCGATTAACTCTGCTACCCTATCAAACAGCATTGCTTCGTCTGTGTATATATGATACTTCGCATTAACCGAGTCCAGAAATCGCCCTGTTTGCTCATTACTGTAAGCCGGTCCAAGCAAGGAAGCCTTTTGTTTATCCTGGCCATCGACCCTGCGCTCATTGTTTAACAGTTGATGCCATACAAATAGTGCCGCTCCAAGCGCACCACCGGCATCACCTGCAGCGGGCTGAATCCAGATATTTTTAAAAGTCCCCTCACGCAGAATGCGGCCATTTCCTACACAGTTAAGCGCCACACCGCCAGCCAGTACAAGGTTTTCCATACCTGTCTGGCTATGAACATGCCTAACGGTGCGGAGCATTATTTCCTCGGTAACCATCTGGATAGATGCTGCAATATCCATCTCACGCTGGGTTATAGGCTGTTCGCCCTTGCGAGGAGGACCACCAAAAAGCTTTTCGAACCTTGAATTTGTCATTACCGTTTTATGGCAATAAGGGAAATAAGACAAATTCAAGCGGAATGAGCCATCCTGCTTAAGATCAATCAATTTCTCTAATATCAGCTTATAATATATCGGCTCGCCATATGGTGCCAAACCCATCATTTTATACTCGCCTGAATTGACACGAAAGCCGGTAAAATATGTAAAAGCCGAATAAAGCAGACCGAGCGAATGAGGAAAACGCAGTTCATGAGTCAGGCTGATTTTATTACCTCTGCCGATGCCGAAACTTCCTGTTGCCCACTCGCCTACACCATCCAGAGTCAAAATCGCAGCCTCATTGAAAGGTGAGGGGAAAAAAGCGCTGGCAGCGTGAGACTCATGGTGCTCGGTAAAAATGAAACGTCCTTTATAACCATTATTCAAAGCTTTATCCATTTCTTTAGGCAGATATAGTTTGTGGCGAAGCCATAATGGCATACTCATTAAAAACTGCCTGAAACCTCGTGGGGCATAAGCAATGTAAGTTTCAAGCAGCCTTTCAAATTTTAGCAGCGGCTTCTCATAAAAGACCACATAATCAAGTTTGTCAGCGGCAAGCTCCCCTGCCTGGAGGCAATAATCCACCGCATTCGATGGGAATCGACTGTCATGTTTTTTTCGTGTAAAACGCTCTTCTTGGGCGGCTGCAATAATCTCCCCATCGCGTACGAGTGCCGCGGCACTATCATGGTAAAAAGCCGATATTCCTAAGATATTCATGCTATTTCTATCTGCAGATACAACACAAAAAGGTATAAGACCGAAAGTACTCGTCACGGCGAAGCGCCGAGCCGCAGCCGGGAAAAAAACAATTCTTGAGTCTTATTTTATTTATTCTTGCAATTTTCATACGAAACTATATATTTATTAACTTAATTCCGTTAGAATGCAATTGTTTTTAAATTCTAAGAAATAATCAAAATAGGAGCGTAATTAATGTCAAGAGTATGTTATTTCACGGGCAAGAAAACGGTATCGGGCACAAGCATCGCCCGGCGCGGCAAGGCTAAATATCTTGGTGGTGTCGGTCGAAAAATTACAGGTATTACTAAGAGGAAATTTAAACCCAACATACAGAAGGTTCGAGCTGTTATAAACGGCAAGGTCTGCCAAATCAAGGTTTCAACCAAAGCCATACGCATGGGCTTGGTTCAAAAACCACTTAAGCGAAATTACAAGCCCGCCGAAAAAGAAGCAGGCTAACCAAGCTATCTTCATCAAATTCCACAGCGGGGTGGGTTCTGCCTCGCTTTTTTTGTTTGAAAAGGTCCCGAAACAATGAAGAAAAAAATTGACCAGGCACAGGTAAGAAAAGTCGCCAAGCTGTCCCGTCTTGAATTAACCGAGGAGGAAATTGAGGAATTTACAGGCCAGCTTAGATCAATCCTCGAATATGTGGAAAAAATGAAGGAGCTGGACACAACCGGTGTTGAGCCTCTGGCACATTGCCTGCCAATAAGTAATGTTTTTCGCGAAGATTGTATTAAAGAATCAATTGGAACCGAGAAGACATTGGCTAACGCTCCACAACGTGACGGAGAATTTTTCAAAGTGCCAAAGATACTCGATGACAGCTCTAAAGCATAAATTTTACGGAAGATAAGGAGGTACCTGTTAATGAAAGCAAGATATCTGGTGTTTTGTGTGTCGATTGCCTTAATTGCTATTAGCTTTGCTCAAATAGAGAGGGCTAAGACAGCCCAATCGACTCTGCAGAGCGGCCAGCACCCACAGATATTTGAAAAGGTAATAACCAAAACTTTGAATTGTCAATATTTATTGTTTCTACCCGAAGGCTACGAGAACAAACAGCAGCGATGGCCAATGATCCTATTTCTTCACGGTGCGGGCGAACGCGGCAATGATTTGAATTTGGTGAAAAAGCATGGCCTACCTAAAATTATCGAACAACAAAAAGACTTCCCTTTCATTGTTGTTTCTCCGCAATGCCCACAGGGCCAGTGGTGGACTGAAAAAGTTGAAGTGTTGATAAACCTTTTAGATGAAATTGTAAACCGATACAACGTGGATACGGAAAGGATTTACCTGACCGGCCTGAGTATGGGTGGGTATGGGACATGGACATTAGCCGCTGCCTACCCCGAACGCTTTGCTGCTATCGCCCCTATTTGCGGCGGCGGAGAGCGTTATATGGCGGACAAGTTCAAAGAAGTTCCCGTTTGGGCTTTTCACAGTGCGAAAGATAACGTGGTTCCACTTGTTAAATCTGAAGAAATGGTAAATGCAATAAATGCTCGTGGAGGCAACGCTAAATTGACAGTCTATCCTGATGCCGCCCATGATTCATGGACTGCCACCTACGATAATCCAGAGCTTTATGACTGGCTTCTCAAACATCATAAAGCCAAATAAATATAGTGATGTAAGTCATGCATTTTCAAGAGCTTAGTGCAAAAGAATTACGAGACAAAATTGCCTCCCGCCAAGTAAGCAGTATCGAGGCAACAGAAGAAATTTTTAAACATATAGAGCAAATCGAGCCGATTATCGGCGCCTACATCAGCACTTTCAAAGAGCAGGCATTAGCAAAAGCTGCTGAAGTTGACAAAAAAATTGCCGGTGGTGAGCCAGTTGGACAGCTTGCCGGCGTGCCAGTCGCTATAAAAGATAATATGTGCACTACCTTTGGAGCTACCACATGCGCTTCAAA
>MHYD01000071.1:7449-13182 GCA_001824645.1 Planctomycetes bacterium RBG_13_46_10 | reverse complement strand
TACCGGCGGTTCAATTCGTCAGCCGGCGAGTTTCTGCTCCGTTGTCGGTCTAAAACCAACATACGGCAGGGTTTCTCGCTTTGGTCTTGTCGCTTATGGTTCGAGCCTTGACCAGATTGGGACAATAACCCGTACGGTAGCCGATTCGGCATTGTTGATGAACGTGATTGCCGGCCATGACTCTTGCGACAGCACCAGTGTCGATGAAAAAATCGCCCCGGTCTGTGACTGGCTTGAGAAACTTGATGAACCTTTGGACAAGCTCAAAATTGCAGTTGTGCCGCAGTTCAATTCCGGTGCTGATGAGCAGGTTCAAAAAGCTCTAAGTGAAGCGATAGATGTGTATAAGAACCTCGGAGCTGAAATTATAGCGATTGAGATGCCGCATCTGGATTATGCAATCGCTGCTTATTATGTAATAGCTACAGCCGAGGCTTCGAGCAACCTGGCTCGATACGATGGTGTTCATTTCGGCTATAGAACAGAAAAGGCGAAAGACTATATCGAAGTCTATACCAAGTCACGCGCCGAAGCATTCGGCAAAGAAGTAAAAAGGAGAATAATGCTCGGGACTTATGCCCTTTCCAGCGGCTATTATGATGCCTATTATTTAAAAGCACTTAAGGTCAGAAATTTAATTCGAGGTGATTTCGATAAGGTTTTTCAGAAATGCGATTGTATTATGATGCCCGTCTCACCGACAACGGCTTTTAAAATCGGTGAAAAAGTGGCTGACCCGCTTAAAATGTATCTTTCCGACATTTATACAATAGCAGTTAATTTGGCCGGTATTCCGGGCATTAGCATCCCTTGCGGATTTGATGATAAAGGATTGCCGATCGGTCTGCATATTCTTGCCCCGGCATTTGCAGAAAATAAATTATTACGGATTGCAAGAATGTTCGAGGCACAAACGAATTGGCACAAGAAAAAACCGATGATTATTATTTAACAAGTTAGATTCGGAATATAGCAAATGACTGATTTGCAGTATAAAGTTATTATCGGTTTGGAGATTCACGTTCAGCTCTGCACAAAAAGCAAGATGTTCTGTGGCTGCGCGGTTGAGTTTGGACAGGCACCCAATAGCAGAGTCTGTCCGGTTTGTCTTGGTATGCCGGGCGTGCTGCCGGTAATGAATAAACAGGCTGTAGAATATGCGATTCTGGTCGGCATGGCGTTAAATTGCCAAATAGCGTCTTTTACAAAGTGGGATAGAAAAAGCTATTATTACCCTGATTTGCCAAAGAATTACCAGATTAGCCAATATGATTTACCACTCAGTTCAAATGGTTATATAGAGATACTTCCTGATTCTGGACAAACTAAAAAAATCAGAATAACAAGAGCGCATCTGGAAGAGGATGCCGGCAAAAACCTGCATACAGCAGGTGATTTTTCACAGGTGGATTTGAATAGAACCGGCACACCCCTTTTGGAGATTGTCACTGAGCCGGACATAAATAGTGCCGCCGAAGTTCGAGCACTGGCGGTAGAGCTCCAGCGAATGGTAAGATACTTAGGCGTCTCCGAAGCGGACATGCAAAAAGGGCACATGCGTTTTGAACCGAATGTTAACTTAGTGATAACAAAAAACGGAGCCGAATATAAAACACCCATAGTTGAAATCAAAAACCTTAATAGCTTCCGTGCACTGGAAAAAAGTGTGGATTACGAAATATCGAGGCAATTAGATGAATTTATGGAAACCGGAAAAATTATGGAGCCCGGGACTAAATCAACCCGCGGATGGGATGACGTCAATGAAGCGACCGTTCTACAAAGAGAAAAAGAGGAAGCACACGATTACCGATATTTCCCTGACCCGGACCTTGTTCCGGTTGAAATAACAGAACAATGGCTCGAAAGTATTAAAACTCAATTATGTGAACTGCCCTTGGTAAAGCATATGCGATATGTTCGGGATTATGGATTAAGCAATTACGACGCCGGCGTTTTAACCGCCGAGCGGTCAATCGCTGAGTTTTTTGAGGATGCAGTCGCAATCGGCGGTGAGCCAAAAAGAGTTTGTAATCTGCTCACGCAGGTCGGCTTGAAACTGGCTAATGAGGCCGGATGTAGTCTTGCCGAACTAGGTCTAACATCTGAAAAAGTAGCTGAGCTCGCAAAAATGACCGATGCCGGAACCATTAGCGCAACCGCAGCAAATACGATTATGCAGGAAATGACAAAAACAGGCGAAAAACCAGAAGTATTGGCGGAAAAACTCAATCTGATTCAGAAAAGTGACACTGGCGAGTTAGAAGCTATTGTTGACCGGGTCATTGAGGAAAATCCGCAGGCTGTTGATGATATCAGAAACGCCGGTAAAAAAAGCGGTAAAGCCCGTGGCTTTTTACTTGGCCAGGTGATGCAAAAAACCAAAGGCCGGGCAAATCCAAAGATAGTTTCCGAAATCCTGGCCAGGAAACTTGGATGAGGATTCGTCCAAAATCAAAGGGGCAAAAAATGAAGGTAGAAAAAAGCAGCAATATTAAAAAATTGCCGGTTGAGGTCGAGGGAGCAAAAAAAGCAGCAATAAGATGGCTTCTTTCAAAAGATGATGGTGCAGAGAATTTTGCGATGCGGATGTTTGAACTGCAGCCCGGCGGATTTACACCTTTACACACTCATCCACACGAACATGAAGTATTCATAATCGAAGGCCAGGGTATCCTCATGTATGAAGGCAAACAACATAAATTTGACGCAGAATACGTGATATTCGTACCCGGAAATGAACAACACCAGTTCAAGAATACCGGAGATTCGGTTCTACGATTCCTTTGTATTATTCCAGCATCGGCGTCATAGGAATTCAATAAAGTGTCAAGAGAAAACGAACATCTCTATATATATTTTCTCTAATCTTTCTAAAAAATAGGGTTGACTTTTCAGATTAAATAAATTTAATGAGATAAACATACCAAAGATATTACAATTATGACGTTGAAAGAAATTACGTCGGGCATTTCTTAATTGCAGGGACGTATTTGGCATGCATGTAAAAAGCAGGAGTTGGAGCGATGCAAAACATGAAGCCAAGCAGCGAAAAGACGGTTGAAAAGGGAGACAAACTACACGCACGTAAAGCGAAATTAGAGCATGTCAGCCATGATATCAGCGTTGTAGAAAATCCTCAGGATAACCTTAAGAATTTATATCGTTCAATAATGGAAAATACCTACATAGGAATTACACTGATAGATCTAGACTACAAGATACTAATGTTTAATAATATGGTCCGCTTGTATTCCCACAAGCCTGCCGATGAACTTGTCGGTCGAGAATGTTTCAGAGAATTTGAAAAACGTGATTCAATCTGTCCTCATTGTCCAGGTAGGAAGGCCATAATAACCGGCCAGCCGGCTGAGATTGAGACCGAGGGCGTCCATGACGACGGAAGTTGTTTTCAAGTCCGTATCCAAGCATTCCCTGCTATGAAATCAGATGGCACAGTGACCGGATTCATCGAGATAATAGAAGATATAACAGAACGTAAAAAAGCGGAACAGGCTTTTCGCGAAAGCGAGGAGCGCTACCGTACCCTTGTTGAAACCGCACCGGATGTTATCTACAACATTGCTGAAGATGGTACCTTTGTGTCATTAAACTCGGCGTTTGAAAAAATCACAGGGTGGTCGCGCAATGAATGGCTGGGAAAGTACTTTGCCGCCATAGTGCATCCCGATGACTTGTCTATTGCCATAGAGACTTTTCAGAGAACTTTGCGTGGGAAGGCACCGCCGCCCTATGAATTGCGTATTCTCTCTAAATCAGGTGAGTATCTGGTTGGAGAATTCACCTCTACGCCACACATTGCCGGCAGCAAGGTGGTGGGAGAATTTGGAATTGTCCGCGACATTACTGAGCGCAAAACTTCGGAGCATGCGTTGCGCGAAAGCGAGGCGCGCTACCGGGCCTTGATAGAAAGCCAAATCGACCTAATCAGCCGATACCTGCCGGATACCACACTAACGTTTGTTAACGACGCTTACTGTCAGTTCTATGGAAAAACACGTGAGGAACTGATTGGTCACAGTTTTTTGTCTATGGTCGCGCCGGAGTTCCATGAACTGGTCATGAAAGAAACCAAGAACATGGTGAACGACCCCAGACCGATAGCAGGAGAGTACCTAAATTACAGACATGATGGCAGGGAGTGCTGGATCCAATGGGTCATTCAGGGAATTGTCAACGAAAATGGTCGAGTCATTGAGCTACAGGCTGTAGGACGTGATATTACTCGGCTAAAGCAAACTGAACAGATTCTTCGCCAGAGGGAGGAGAAATATCGAGACCTGTATGAAAATGCACCAAACGGATATTTCTCCGTCAACAATGAAGGGCGGATTGGGTATTGTAACCGATATCTGGTGGAGATGCTGGGTTACAACAGTGTCAATGAGATCGTCGGCATACCTGTTGAGGACCTTTATGCCGATACCATATACGGTAAAAGCAAAGTGCTGCAAATACTCCAGGACGTTCGTGCAGAAGGAACTATGCGCGACGAAGAACTGCAAATGCAAAAACGCAATGGCACAGCGATATGGGTCGGTCTAACCATCAACGCCGAGCGTGACGATGAAGGCCAGTTTCGCTGGATGCATTCGATGGTGGTTAATATCACCAAACGCAAACAAGCAGAGCAAAAACTCCTCGACTATCAGTCACAGCTTAAATCTTTAGCTTCACAATTGACACTGGCCGAAGAGCGCGAAAGGCGCCGAATTGCCATAGAGATGCACGACCGCATTGGTCAATCTCTTGCTATCGCCAAAGTGAAGCTGGATGGACTGAGACATTCTATCTCTATAGCTAATCCCACTACAACGTTAGAAGAGGTATGTCATCTGCTTGGCCAAGCCATTACTGATGTAAGGTCTTTGACATTTGACCTTAGTTCTCCTATACTAAATGAACTGGGTTTTGAAGCGGCCGTGGCAGCATGGCTGACTGAAGAGATTGAGCAAAAACACAATATCATGGTTGAACTGGAGGATGATAAAAAATTCAAGACTTTGGATAACGATATAGGAGCGATTCTATTTCGCAATGTGCGGGAATTGCTTATCAATGTGGTTAAACATTCTCAGGCAACCAAGGTGAAAGTCACTATCGCTTCTGTTGGGAGCATGATAAGCATTGGTGTTGAGGATAATGGAGTTGGATTTATTCCTGCCGAAGTCATGGCAAAAGCAGTGAGAAAAGGCGGATTTGGACTCTTTAGTATCCGTGAGCGACTGGAGCAGTTAGGAGGACATCTGGAGATCAAATCCGCACCTGGTTGTGGATGTAAGGTTGAAATGATGGCGCCATAAAAAAAGAAAGCTAAAATGACAAACAGGAGAGTAATACTATGAGTACGAGGATTTTACTGGCCGATGACCACGGAATCACTCGACAGGGTCTGCGAAGTCTGCTTGAGAAAGAATCCGATATCGAGGTGGTTGGCGAGGCCGATAATGGGCGCGAAGTTATAGACCTTGTACGAAAGCTTGCTCCGGATATGGTAATTATGGACATAACTATGCCCAACTTGAATGGTGTAGATGCAACCAGGTATATTATTCGAGATTTCCCGCAAGTAAAAGTCATTGCCCTGTCTATACATTCCAACAGAGCATTTGTTGTTGATATGCTTAAGGCCGGGGCATCCGGTTATGTATTGAAGGAATGTACATTTGATGAGCTTGTCGAGGCCATAAGGACGGTAACCGATGGCGGTGT
>MHYD01000071.1:4531-7439 GCA_001824645.1 Planctomycetes bacterium RBG_13_46_10 | reverse complement strand
CCCAAGGTTGCCGGTGTTGTAGTTAGTGACTATGTGCAGCGTGTGGCCAAAACCACTGAATCTCCACTGGAGACCCTAACAGAAAGAGAACGTGAGGTACTTCAGCTCATCAGTGAAGGGAAAAACACAAAACAAATTGCTTTGCAATTACACGTAAGTCCAAAAACCGTTGAGGCAGACCGACGAAAAATTATGGAAAAGCTGGATGCTTATACCATAGCTGAACTCGTCAAGATTGCTATTCTTGGAGGATTGGCCTCTCTTGAAGTATAAACGACATGAATAACAAAGACAACTGGTATATTCTCTTAACAATTCAATAAATAGGATATTTAGAGCTTATATTTAGGCATTTCCTATTAGCATTTCCTTTTCGTTTAACAGATATAAATAATACTTGAGCATATATTATAACTTCTTTATGAATCCGGGGGGCGGAGAAGGCGAAAGATTGGAAAGTCGTTGGTTTTACAACGGTTGGTAAAATGGGGAGGCATCAATCTATTACAAGTTGATTGATGGCGCTGCTTCGCCGAGGATTGTTTAAAGCTTAACAACAAAAAATCTAAACAGCTTTGCGATTAACAATGAATTAATCCACTCATTCTTTCTTTTCAAAAGTTCCTATTTTCTACTGTCTACGTAGGTCTGGTTAAAATCTTGCTTTCGGTCCCTGCGAACAGTCTTCTTATATTTCCTCGATGCCGTATAATCACCATTAATGGTATCACAGCGGCTGCGATAAATAAGGGCCAGAGGTCAATAAAATCCCAATTTGCCATTAATATTATTGCACAAACCAATACAAGAGGAAAAGTTACTGAAGCGATAATCGAGGCCAGCGAAATATATCGCCATTTTAGAACAACAGCTACCCAAATTGCGAGGGAAAACAAGGCACAAATCGTATAATACGGCCAAAGCCCCAGCGCCACGCCGAGGCTGGTTGCCACACCTTTGCCGCCCTTGAATTTCAAATATAAAGGGAAAATATGACCCAAGATAGCAGCACAACCAACTGCGAGCCAAAGCCAGAGAAACTGGTAATTGGTAAACTGTAACCTGTAATTACCAACTATGAACATCGGAAGTGCGCCCTTTAGCATATCGAGCAAAAAGCACAGATAAGCCCATTTTCTACCAAGAGCACGGGCTACATTTGTTGCGCCTATATTGCCAGAGCCAATTGACCGTAAATCTTTCCCATGAGCCTTTGCAATCAGCAGACCAAATGGTATCGAGCCAACTAAATATGCCCCTATGATTAAAATAATGAATGTCATCTTCCTGCTCACTGATTCAGCATAATTGTTCTTTACTCTTGCCCGATTATAATTAAAATCTGCCTAAAATCGATAAATCTGAATAATATTAAATTTACAGATTAACAAAAGAATTTCAATTTTGACTCAAATTTAATAAACAAAGTCAACAAAGGCAAATGAATCTTCTTATATTAACGAATAATCCGAATCGAGCGAGCTTCAGACAGCGAATCGGAATTTATCAAAATATTCTTCAGGCAAGCGGTATTAGCTGCAAAATCGCGCAGCTTCCATCAGGCTCATTAGCTCGTCGGCAGCTCTTCAAACAAACAGCAAAGTTTGATGGCGTTTTCCTGCACAGAAAAGGATTAAATTTCTTAGACGCCTTTTTTCTATCTAAATACAGCAAAAAAATCATCTACGACTTTGACGACGCTATAATGTATAGTGATAAAAATCCAGAACGTAAAAGCTGGTCACATTTTAAGCCCTTTGCGCGAAGTGTTAAATTAGCAGATATGGTTATTGCAGGCAATTCTTATCTTGCTGAACATGCGCTGAGATTCAATCAAAACGTCGTTGATTTACCAACTGGATTAGATGTCAATGCCTATAAGATGAAAAAGAATATCCAAAACGATGGGAAAATCCGCCTTGTCTGGATCGGTAGTCGCAGCACCCTTAAATATCTTGCTGAAATAAAACCTGCCCTTGAGCAAATAGGCTTACGTTTTAACAATGTCACTTTAAGAATAATATGCGATGATTTTTTCGACCTTAAAAATATGGAGGTTGAAAAATTTCAATGGTCTCTGGAAAAACAAGCGGCTGATTTAGCAACAAGCCATATTGGCCTGGCCCCGCTGCCGGACAACCGATTTACGCGTGGAAAGTGCGGCTTCAAAATTCTACAATACGAAGCTGCCGGTCTGCCGGTGGTTGCATCACCCGTTGGTGTAAATTCTGAATATGTACGCCAGAACGTCACAGGCTTCCTCGCCACAAACAACCAGGAATGGACCGAAAAGATATCCCAACTGATTAAGAATCCCCAATTGCAAACACAGATGGGAAATGAAGGACTTGCTTATGTCCAAAATTTCGATACAGGCATCATTGGTAAGAAACTATTCGAATTAATTAAAAAATGTCTTGCAGGTTGACTGTGATGTCCTGCGGCCAATTTCTGAGCAAGCGAGCACGGTCTTTCGCTCGATACAACTGACATGTCCAATTTAAAACATGCATTTTCATGCCATCAAGGTCTGTCAAAACAGGGCCGTTATCTGTAATCAAAATATTTGTTTGTTTCAAATCACCATGACTGACGCGGCACCTGCCAAGCTCGTCGAGCAGCTTTCTGATTTGATGAGTCATTTTTAAAAGCTCCTCCGGTGCAACATTACCATCCCGAAGAACATCATAAAGCTTCTGTCCCGGCATGTACTCAGTTATCAAATAAGATTTCCATACGAGCAATCCTTTACGATTTTCAATATAAGCAAGACTCTTTGGAGTGGCTATATTTAAAATACCAAGACGATGTGCATGTAACCACCCCCTATAGGCGCGTGACTTCTTGATAGTATGCCGTAGGGAATGAATAACTCCCTTATGATTATACCGTTTAATTACAATATCCC
>MHYD01000071.1:0-4499 GCA_001824645.1 Planctomycetes bacterium RBG_13_46_10 | reverse complement strand
GTATCTCCGTTTTTAAGAATCTGTCCTTTATCCATCAAAGAATCCATTCGCTTAATAAAATCATGTATATCGGCATTTCGGCAAAAATCTGAATCGAATACAGCAACGTTCTCACCAGATTTAATCCGCAAATATCTTTTACTTGTGCGCAGGCACTTTTTCAATTCTTTCCTTATGACTCTTTTTTGATGTATAAGCAGCTGTTTGTGAAGTAATATTTCATCTGATTTTTTAAGGTTCCAGCAGCGGGCTCTTAAATACTCATCGCAAAGCTTTGAAAGAAACTCGTTATTGTCTTTCATCAGACACAATGCCAGTGAAGCTAACTGAGAAATGCCTTTGCTTTTTGTCACCTGATGTGATGAAAATTTCATCTGTCCGGCATCAAGCGCAAAAACCTTATTACCATCCATCAGGAAATTTCCCAAATTAAGGTCTTTTTGCAAAACTCCCCCGCTGTGCTGTTTCGCCAACTCTTTACAAATCAGAACCATAATCTCCAGCCTTTTATTCTTTTCTGTTGTTTTGCCCAAAACCTCCAGAGTAGTTAATGAATTGGCGATTTTCTCCATAACCAATGCCCATTGGCCATCTTCTGTTTTTCCAAAAAATAAAGTCTCCGGAGAATTTAATCCCCGCTGTTGCAGCAATTTTAATCCTCGCCATTCTCTTTTAAGATGACGCTTCGCACTAATTGAATGTAAAAACACCTTTACAATCACTGCCCTGCCTTGCCAAAGAGCATCATAAACCTCACGCCTGCCGGGAATCGCCCTGAAAAGAGCAGTGCATGTTAATGTTTCTATCTCTCCAGAAGCAAACTTTATTGAAAGTTGAAAAGGAAATTCAGCCATATATTATTAATCGGTTAAATTACAAATCTCGTCATTGTCTCCGTTTTTCGAGTATCGTTTTATAAATAGAAATCAGCTGCTCAGCAACCCTATTGATAGAGATTTTATCCTTGAGATTATCTACAGCAATCGCATTAGATGCCTTTTGAATATTGTCGGTATTCGTAAAATAGTTAATTGCATCTGCAAGAGCAGTAACATCTTCAGGGGAATCAATTACCTTGCCATGCCGGTCATCAACGAAAAAATCGGTTGCGCCGTTGAATCTCGTGGTTATTACCGGTTTACCTGCCGCTAAAGCTTCGAGAATCACCCGTGAACACGGGTCATAAAAAGTAGGCAAAACAACCACATCACTAATTGATAGAACGCTCTGAATGTGAGTGACAGGTCCTAAGAAGATAATCCTCTTATTCACATTATATGAATCGATTTCATTTGCCACTCTTTGATATTTTCTCATGTCACCATTACCAACCACGATTAAATATCCAGGTCTGGGCGTTCTAAGATTTGTCACCAACCGCATTGCTCGTATTAAAACATCCAGCCCCTTTAACCGGAAATTGTTAGCTGCAAACAAGAAAAAAACCGGATTATCCGATTCGTTAATTTCCAATTGAGCAAAAATTTGTGTGCGGAGCTTGCCGGCTTTGTCTGAGTCTATTTCTGTACGTATTTTAATTCCGTTAGGTACAATCAGTATCCGGTCATCACCAACAGAGTAGTGCCGTTTGAACTGCTCTGCAACATATTTCGAGATAGCTATAATTAAAGGCCCGCTCTTGTCAGCCCTGCACAACCTGCGCTCAGCGTGTAAAAGTACACTCCGATGAAAATTAGTAAATGCTGTTAGTTTCTTATAAGAAACGACGAACTTATTTTGAAAGCTTTCCGCATTGCGCAAAATTGTTTCAGCGTAAGTACCTCCCCTCGGCTGATAAATATCTGCAAAGGTAAAGGGTAAAACACTATGAATTAAATCATAGCGATTTTCGGACAAATGTCTTTTTATTGCCTTAGCAAAGGTAAAATAGCCGGTTCGTTTGCTCTGATTGTCACCACAGAGAAGATGAAGGTTTTTAGTATCTCTATAGCCTTTTGCTGCAAGAATATCTACTTCGATGCCGATTTTTGAAATGGCTTCCGCCATCTCAAAAACCGAACGCTCTGCCCCGCCAAGATTTATATCCGCCCGTTCTATTATAATTGCGACTTTCATCTCTTCGTCAAATATAAAATTAATCACACTGAGACACAAATGGAGCAAGCCTGCTGTGCCTGACATCATGTTTAGCCATACGATTTGCTTTATTTAATATTTTGCGAATAAGACTTTTGTCCCCATTTACAATCTTATCTCTGCCGGTATAACGATGATAAAAGTGCAAACGATCTGTGTTTGAAAAATATTTGGCAGGCGCAGAATAGTACAATTGTGCGATGTCTTTTATTTTAAACCGCTTATGTAAAATGATGGGCCTAAAGGCACGCGCCAGGTCTATCAAATAAAAACATCCTTTGTCACTATAAAATATATGCGAAAAGTATAAATCCCGATGGCAATATCTTGTTTCATGGAATCGTTTTATAAAGTCAGCCAACTGAGCGATAAAAGCCCTTCTTAGTTTTAAATTTTCAGCCGACCCGGTGCCCGTGAAATAATTAGGTAAGTTTCGTTCCAAAGATTCGGCCCTGAGTATCTTTTCAGTAATAATGAAACTTCTTTTTTCAAAAAAAAGCCCCCACTGCTGACCGTAAGAGATAACCTTAGGGGTGTTGATGCCTGCTTCTGCAAGCCTGTTTATATGCTCTACCTCGATGAGACCACAGCTTTTCCGGCTGTGCGTATGCAGCCAGTTTTTAAGCTGAATTAAAATTGGCGGCTTTTCATAGCGTTTTAGAAACAGCGTAGTTGAAGGCGAATTTACTTCAAATTGCAGCCTGCTCCGGTAACCTGCAAGGTTCTTTTTAACCAAATTCTTCGCTGCATTAAAAGAAAATACCTTATCAATAGAGGTCAAGCCTAATTCGCCAAACGACGTTTTATAATCTGAGTCGAGAAAAAATGAGTCTGATGTTTTAATAAATTTTTGTCGCGCATAAACGACGGTTTGGCCGCGATTATTTTCCAGTAACTGTTGTGCAGCACTGCAAACCATCTCTACAGTGATTGCCTGCATACAAGCATGTTTCGTTTGTTTGCATGTCGGCTCGGCACATGGAGCACAATTTACATTGCCGACTACCTGTATTTCATTTTCGTAATTGGTTTCTGTCCACGCAGGGTCATTCGGCCCAAAAAGAGTAACCAGCTTGCGTTGTAAGGCTATAGCTATATGCCGAGGGCCTGTATCGTTCGTTATCACCAAGGAAGCCTTTGAAAAGAGCGCTTTTAACTCGCCAAGACTTACATTTCTTCCCGACAGGTTAAGAAGTGTATTTTTACTTGCAGCGCAGATTTCCTCAGCTATTTTTTTCTCAGCAGGCTCAGGGGAAACAGAGATAACGACAGTTGCATTATAATTGTCAATCAGCCAATCGGCAGTTTGTGAGAACCTGTCGCTCGGCCAGCATTTACTGGGTCCAAACGCACCACCCGGCACAATTATAACTACCGGCCCACCAGCTTCGTCAACTTCCGGCATTTTGGTCATCAAAGCACCGCTGCACTTTGGGTCAACGAGCAATTCTAGGTTCCTGCCGTCTGTTTTCGCACCCAGTTTAGATGCAATAGCAAGATAGTAATCAATCATAGAATAAGGCTCGTATTTACCATTGGGTAGCTTTGGTGGATAAAGTTTTTCAGTCAATAAAACTCCCCTGCCCTCGCGGGCATAACCGATGCGCAATGGTATTGCCGCCACAACAACTGCTAATGCCGAAGCCAGGGAGTTCTTGAAAAGAATTGCATGTGTGAATTTATGCTCCTTAAGCATCTTTGCGATTGCAAAAGGATTTCTTCGCTGTAGTTCCAGCCATTTATCGTTGTAGTCGCTCGGTGATAAAACTTCACGAACTACCGGCTCAGCTAAAAATGTTATTTCGCTGGAACTGAAATGACGACGAATCGCCCGCAAGGCCGGTGTGCAGAGAACAGCATCGCCCATAGGAGAAGGAAGCCATACTAAAATCTTGTTTCCCATATCTTGCATTGCATATCTCGATTGCGTAAAGGATAAATCATGCTTGAAATGCCCAGCTAAGTATTTAGCCTGTCGGAAAACTGCAAATTCATCTTCGATTCTGCATGATATAAAATGTTAATGACATAAGCTGCAGCACCATAGCAAAACCCAGCGATATCAAAACGGCGTTGCCTTGTCCGGCAGGACTCATAAGAAACCACACACTTAGTAACAGACAAAAGAGAACGATGATTTGCACAACTCCGGCCATCAGTCTCATCATGGAAAACTCGTCGAACATGTCGGTTCGTTGCATACTTTTAAGCTGTTCCAGAATACCGCTCAGCAATTGTTCGGCTCTGTCACTATCTATTTTAGGTCCTGGTGAATCTTTTTTTGGCGCGCCGATATCTATTAAAGGCAGGGCAAAACTTTCTTTGGCATTTGTAGATTCAGAAGGACAGGATTGTTCTTCAGGCTGTGACATAGTAGCAGTTTGAACAGCAGGTTCCGATTG
>MHYD01000070.1:27865-31606 GCA_001824645.1 Planctomycetes bacterium RBG_13_46_10 | reverse complement strand
ACAAAGCCAATTTTTGCGAGTCAAAAATTAACATAAGCGCTATTTTGACAAGTGAATAAGAGAAAATCTACAATTTTGTAGATTGGTGAAAACAAAGCCAATCAAAGCCAATTTTCAACCAGATGACAGAGGACGGATGACAGATGACAGACTACAAGAAGCTTGCCCGCTGTCAGTTTGGCGGGTTTCCCCACCGGAGGCGGTACGGAGCCGGGGGCTAAAAGTCAATGGCACGGGGGCTAAAAGTAGCTTTTAACATGCTCCCCGGTGGATAATATCAACAAATGACTCGTTTGACAGACGGATTACATCTTGATAGTATAAATCTATGAGTGAAAAGCACAGGTCTCAATGCTGTATTGAATATATTATTTCTCGCTTGGCAAGTGTTTTGTTGGGACAGATAGATGTCAGAGTTTGCTCAGGACAAATTTAAGGAATACTGGAAAAAGACCGAGGTTATCAGAGAGTATCAACGGATGCTATATACCTTCGGCGATATGGACCTGCCTTATGTTTTTGCTGCTGAGCACAGCCGGTTCAAGGATAGAACTCTCGTCCGAAGAGGTATTATCTTATTTCAGAAACCTCAAATACTTTTGCCGCATTACTATGGTGGGCCGGAATTTAAAGAAGGTTTTGAGCACGCCGGGGCTATTCCTGCTGAGGCTACTTATCTTTTTAGAGCGATGAAGTTGCCCTTTTCTCACATAACCAACAGGCTTGTAGCCGAGGAATTGGTTGAATACGGCGGCCTCCAGGATGTCCTAAATAGGTTCGAAGAAAAAATGAAGAGCCAGGAAGACTCCGAGACGGGCCTTATAAAAGGTATTCTGGAAGGGGCAGATATCTCTTTGATGAGATATTCGATGGGATTGGTAATTAAATCGGCACCGGGAAATGTAAGGGAGTTTTTTGAGCACATCAGAAGGCAAAGAGGTGAGCCAATAAATCCTGATGATAGAATCACGGACGAGGACATAAAGAGATTATTCGAGTAAAGTCGTTTTACCTGGTTTTTCTTGTTTTTAAATAAATTTGGTCGACACAGTATATTTAGTTAAGGGGAGAACAAATGGCTAATGGAGCTGCCGGAGCCGCTGTAGTTGCGGCTATTGCTAATGCCATCAAAGCAATGGGGTCGATTGTTGTTGTAGAACCGCAGGAGTTTCTAAATATCCTGAGAAAAACAGAAAAACCATTGGTTGTTTATTCCCCTGCAGGATTAGTTACCAAATACAAATATATCACAAGCTATAAAGGTCTTGTCTTTTTTACAAAGTCAAAAGAGGCATTATTGATACCCGCTTCTGCAGAAACGATAACGGCCAGGAAGATTGAGGTTCCTTTTTAGCCGCGGATAACTCACGAAAGAATAGCTATTCGACATCATTAACATGTGAAAGCGATTTATAGGATTGTATCGCTCGTGATAGGCCGCAGGTTATGGCGGAGATTTTGTTTAGCTCGTCGGATGTTAATTTATTTTCCGATGGCCGGTAAATTAAAATAAAGCCTAATGACCGGCCAAGCTGGCTTAACGGGATGGCAAAGGCCGATATTTTGTTCAGCTCAACCAAATTGCCCTGCAAACCCATGGCGAACATCTCTTCAAGAGAGCATATTTTGTTGGCTTTACAGATATTTTCTGTCACTTCGGCTGTGAAATAATTCTCGATCTGATTTGTTGGGGCAGTAATTGATTTGTTACTTTCTGATAACTGTGCTCCTGAGCTGTTAGTGTTACGCAGAAAGAAGCTGACATTTGTCTCGGCGATTTCATTTTTGATGAGTTTTTGTGCGGCGGATAAAAGCCTGCTTAAGTCATTTATTCCTATGAGAGATTTATAAAAATCCGCTGCGAAGCTTATGGCGTTTAGTTTTTTGATGAAGTCTCTTTGCGCCATAATGAGGTCATTGCAGAGCATGTCTATTTTTTTTGCTTGTTTTTTGCGCTCTTTATTAAACTTGCTTACAAGCAGCCTTAATCTTTTCTGCCGCTGGTTTTGGTCCATACATTTCTGCTTTTCAATAAACTGTATTTGCAGTTTTTCCGTATATTAAGTTCGGCTTGGCAGGCGTATAGCTTTAGATTCAAATAGGCATTTACTCTGCCTTCTTTTAACTTGCAAGGTAGCCCTATAAACAATCGGTTATCGGTTACGTGACTGTCAGAATGAGTGTAATGCCGGATGTCAGCTCCATCATGTTCAGGATGATTGAGAATGGTTTGTTATGTTTTCGGACTTATTATAGACAGACTGGTATTGTATGGTTAGTAATCTGGTAAGCAGTTTAAAATTACCAATTTCCGGTTACAATTTGCCGATAAAAGGACAATGTCACAAGCGATTTTTATTTTCGCCTGTAAATAATGACCTTGCTGAGCGAATCACTAAAGGCTTTCAACGGTTTTTCCATAATGGCCATGGGGGGGCTTGCAAATTCCAAACCGCCGGAAGTGGACTGCCACAAATCGAGCAGTGTCACAACCTTGGCCCTTATTCTGATACCGCCAATCCTTCCTCGCTTACATTCCAGTATGCCGTGCCTGCTGAGTGTCTGCACAACTTTTTGCAAATACCCGACAGAGAAATTCAGAGTCTTTGCGATTTCCTTGGCCTGAATAAAATCATTGGATGCTCTATCTTTGAGATAAATGATGGTTTCAACCGACATTGCAAAATCATGATTAAGTTTCATGGTTATTTTCTCCTTAATGTCACATTATATTAGCAGCCTGATAAAACTTTCTTAAGACCGGCTGATAACTGTAAGCCTGGTTTGGTTTATTTATTACAGGTACTTTACGAATACGTGCAGCAAAATCATCCACCTCTTCGATTTTCTCAAATCCTACCACCATTGTATCAACACAGCCCAAATTGAGCACGTATTGTACGGATTTATCACGCATTTCATCATTGTCACGGAATTGACCTTCACCAATCAGTTTCATTCCTACAACACCTTTGCCTGCATGATGTAGTTTCTGTAGGATAGGAGCAACCTCATCGGTAGGGCCATCCATGTTGACACTATAGGCATTAATCCGTGCATGTACTGAATCTACCCAGGGCTCATTGACACAAGCTTGCAGTGCCCCGAGAGAATGACACGAGACTCCGTGTGCCCGTACTAAACCTTTCTTTTTGAGCTTCTCGATGATATTCATTTGAACGCTCATTTCTTCGGGCCATTTGGGAGATATAACATAATGCATAAGAATCAGGTCAATATAATCGGTGTTCAGCTCTTTGAGAAAGCGCTCTACAACTACATCGGCATCGGGTCTTTCTATTTCGGGCAGGCCTCCGCGATGCAACCAAATCTTTGACACGAGCGTATAGTCTTTTCGTGGCATCTTCTTAAGTGCTTCAGCCAGGAATGTATGTGTCCCGTATAAATCGGCTGCATCGAAAAGTCTAATACCACGTTCATAGCAGGCGTTGACCAGTGCTTCAAATCTTTCCTTCCCCAGGCGTGTGTGGTTCGATGACCGTCTGCCGCCTCTCATTCCCGTTCCTAATCCGACGCGGCTGACTTTAATCTTCGTTTTTCCAAGCAGTACCTGTTCGTATGGGTCAAACATTGCAGGTTGTTGCTCAGCAGAAGATAACCTTGATCCAAGCAGAATGCTGCCAGCGCCTGTAATAGTTCTAACTAAAAACTCGCGTCGTTTCATTCCCATCTCAGGTGTTTTCCTATTTGGATACACTTAGAAACTACCGGTTTATATTT
>MHYD01000070.1:24796-27786 GCA_001824645.1 Planctomycetes bacterium RBG_13_46_10 | reverse complement strand
TTGCATCTTCCAATTGCTTGTTTGCCTGTGCCTCAATCTCCTGCATAATGGTTGCTTAACAACACCCCATGGTCAGCAACTACATTAAAATAACCTAATTCTTATGCTAATGCAAGCATTTTGATGGTATTTCACCTAACTTTTTATATGGCGTATATTTAGCAATAATATTGATTATAGAATAAGACCTGAAAATTAAAATCGTAAGTAATTTGTGGTCTTGTGATATGAACCAGACTTGCTATTAGGACGTATTTTCTAAAGTACACACATCCATGATCCTCCTTCAAAGATAAAGGGGACGGGATTTTCCCGCCCCCTTTATCTTATTTACAGGGTTATTTAATCATCACCGTCATTTCGCAATAGGGCTGATTTTTTATGCCCAGTCAGTGAAGGTCGGATAATTGCATCTGAAGGGAAGTTTTTAATAAAAAAGGGCTGGTGGCATAATGTCCCACAGCCCTTTTTCATTCGCATGTTTTTAATAGGTTAATTACAATGTCCTGCGTCTTCTCAACCAGCCGACAAGGCCGATGCCGATGCTGCCAAGTATGATTGCACCTGGAGCCGGAATTGCTGTAATATTAAGTGTAATACCATCGTTGAAATAGTTACAGTCAGGGTCGAAACCAATACCGAATACGCCGTCTGTTGCAATATAATTAGCCAGAGCATTCCATTGGATGGTAGTAAATGTATAAGTAAAATCTTCCGCAGGATTGGGCTCGTCGTCGTCATCGGTAAAAGTCGTCAGCTCAATTCCATAGCCGGTGAGATTATCACCGATGCCCTCATTAGGATCCAAGCCTCTAATCATATCGTTTGCAAAGAAGGCATCTATCATTCCCAAATCACTTTTCGCATTATCAATATCGCTTTTACTTAGAAGTCGAAGAAACAAAATATCGTTATCTTCTACCTCGTAATCATTGATATTATCAAAGAAGAGACTTGCACCTGTGATGGTCAGACCAGCCGGAAGAGTGAAATTTATCCTCCAAATATAATAATAATCGTGGTCGAGGTCATCCATATCTTTGTATTCGTGGTCAGGTGGGTCGGGTTGGAAAGTAAAATTTGCTTTTGCTTGGCCGACCAGCGCCAAGGTTAAAAATAAGATTAAGATGACAATTCTTCTCTATGAATATGCTAACACTCTCGGCGTAATAACATTTGTATCCATATCGCCAATTGAGGGTGCAGCATTAACTGTAGAAAATGCTACAAGTAAGACCAGCGCAAACAACCATTTTGCGTTTTTATGTGGTAACACTCCTCCGTTTCCTCCTCCATCCAGATACGCTAATTTTAAAAAAGGATTTTCTACGCACTATCTACTATTTAAATAAAATTCTCCATTCTCGCTTTGATGCGCTACGCACACGCAATCTAATTTAATACACTTCTTTTTGGGAATTCCTTTCACCAATTAAAAGTCAATCCTTAAAAGAATTATTGTAACAGTTTTATTATCCCGAAAACAATTAAGGTAATTGGGTATTTTTAAATAAAATAGCTCTATTTATGCAAAAATTGCGGTGTTTTACTTAGAAAATCAGCAGTATTTATGAAATTTGTTTACATTTTTTCTGTTAGAGGCCAACAGAAAATAGTAAGGAAATCGAGGTTAGCAGAAAAATGTGTTTTTTGGGGCCTCAGCCGCCTAAAAAGTGAGCGGTTAAGGTATCACTTTGCTTTTCCTTTTCATTCGGTGGGTAGTGTGATTGTTACTGTGGTACCATTGCCGGGCCGGCTTGTTATATTCAATGTGCCGTTGTTTAATTGGATAAATCTTGCAGCATAGGCCAGGCCCATTCCGCGTTTACGGCCGGCAGGTTTGACTGAGAAGAATGGCTGAATTGATTTTCGCAGGGTTTCTGCATCCATTCCGCAGCCGGTGTCGCTGATTTGTAATTTCACTTGCTCTTTTCCCTCGGCATCTGCGGTAATTATTATTGGACCGGCCTCATCCGTATAAGATTCGAGAGAATTACTTATAATATTTGCAATCGCTGATGCAATTTGGGCTGAATCCACAAGGACGTTTTGGACGTTTTCAGCGACCTTGACCTGGACGCTGATTTTTTCCATATTTGCTTTTTGACTGACTAATTGTATTGCTTCTTCAATTATCTGTTTCAGGTTTGTCTGGGTCGGCCTTGGCTGCGGGGGATTTGCAAAGCCAATCAGGTCCTCAATAATTGCGGAGGCTTCGCGGGCATTTTCCTGAATTTGCTTCAACGACTGCTTCTTCTTGGCATTGGTTTCGGCTTCGGCCAGTAGCTGTGCTCGTCCGGATACGACCGAAAGCGGATTATTCAGCTCGTGTGCTATGCCGGCTGCCATCTCTGCAATCGCATCCGGTCGGCTGTCAGCCGAAATTTTGAATTTTGAATTTCGGATTTCGGATTTTTTGATGAGCGGAGCAAAACATTCGGCAAGATTTTCTTGCTTCTGTCGGTTCAAAGCTGAATCTAAAACCGAGCCTGCAATTGATGTCACTATCCTGAAATTTTCCTCCATGAGATTTGAATCTATAGGCCAGTGAAGCTCGAAAATTATGGCTCCCACCGCTTTGCCTGCTGAAAGCAGCGGCACCAGCTTGGTTTGTTGCTTATCGAAATCAATATCCAATTGCTCGAACAGCCAATCGACATATTCAAAAGCGTTTAAAATAGTAAAATTCTGCTTTATGATATCCGGTATGGCCTTCATATCATCGGGGACATTCAAAAAAACGGTTTTGCATTGCCCAAGACTTTCCACGATGGCTGCTTCAACAAATCTGGCGTCAGTAGGGACAGCTAAATATAAACAGACCGTGCCTGTTTGATAGAATTTTTGCCAGCGAACGGCAAAATTCTCCGCTATATCAATGGCTGCTGCCGCCGGATTGAAGCTCAGTAAAAAATCTGTTGTAAAATCCAAATGTCTCGATGCTGTTTGCAGCCGGCGATTTTCGAGGGACAGATCTATTTGTTTGTGAG
>MHYD01000070.1:20686-24782 GCA_001824645.1 Planctomycetes bacterium RBG_13_46_10 | reverse complement strand
GCCGGCCTGCCGAGCTATAGCATCGGCTGACTGGATTACCTGAGCGATTCTTGCCTCCGGTAAGTGCCATGAAATGGTCGCTGTGTCACTGTGGTGCAGCCAGATTGCCAGGGAAATCTGTTCAGGCAGTTGCCATTTTTCAGCTAAGTGTTTACCGAAAATAGTATGATCTGCTCCAAGGTGCTGACGCTCTATAGTGCAGGAGCATTGTTTGGTTGAACGTGCTTCTTCAACAATTCGAGCAAAGCTTTTCGGCATTGTTTCTTCAATTGCCAGTTTTCCGATATCGTGCAGCAGCCCGGCACAGTAAGCCATATACGGATCAACCTGAGGTAACGTTATCTCCGCGATGTCCCTTGCACAACAGGCCACCGCAAGGCTATGAAGGACCAGTTCTTTTCGAAGCGAAATTCTTTGCTCAGTTAATTGGCCTGCTTCGAAGATCGGCAGGACTTTAACGGATAGAAGGGTACCGAGGACTTGCTCTGCTGGAAGTCTATCAATTATATGACGAAGTGAAAACCTCTCATCAAAAAGGGTGACCTTTAGCTTGATGCTGGTTGAAAGAATCCTGGCGGCAAGGGACGGTTCTGACTCTATAATATCTGCCAAAGCTGCTCGCGAAAATTGACCTTCCATGAGCTTGGGAAAGAATTTTACGGCAACGCATGGCAGGGTCGAAAGTGAGTCAAGCCGACCAATTGAGAGTTCTACCTTTTGAGCAATAGTTGGGTCAGCATTTTTTGCCTGCATATAATCATCCTTGCCTCTTGGAACCGGCTTGGTGGATTAGATACTCATTGTAGAATGATATCCACCCTTACTCCTACCGGCTATGACAGGTTTCGAAAGGTCTTCAGCAGTTACATTTTATTATTTTATCTGTAATACGGTGGAAACCTTATCGACAAGCTCATCTATATTAAACGGTTTTTTTAAGAAATCTTGTGCACCGGATTTCAAGAGTTGGTCGATTTCATCCTGTTTGACCACGCCGCTTACGATAATAATCTTGATGTTTTCGAACTCAGGGCTTCTTCTTATGATCTGACAGACTATGTTTCCGTTAACATCGGGCAGCATGTAGTCAAGTAATATTAAGTCTGGTCGAAACTGTTGAGTGGATATTCCTGCCTCATAACCGCTTGATGCGGTTTTAACTTCAAACCTGCCGTCTCGAGACAGAATATCACTTATCAACTCTATTATTTCGGCATCATCATCGACTACAAGCACCTTCTTTTTGCCGGATTCAATCTGGTCAAGGGGGATATTATTATCCTTCATAAATCTGATCAGACTTCGGCGTGGAATCCTGCGGAATTTTGAGCCCGGAACTCGGAATCCTTCCAGCCGACCGGAATCGAAACAGCGAATTATAGTTTGTTGGCTTACCCTGCAGATTTCGGCGGCTTCGCCGGTCGTAAATAAATCCTTCATTCTCCATCCCTTCCTTTTTAGCCAAATCCTTTTGACAAAAGGCCGCCATGTTGCCTTTTCGACCTAATTTAACTACGGGTTTTTAAATTGTCAAGTGTAAAAAAATGAAATTCCCCATATTAGCATTAATAATCTGTTTGTTATTGGAATTTAGTAAATAGAAATAAAACAGGAAATTCAGGTAAATTAAAAGCTGGTCAGGACGAGAGATACAATAAGTAAACAACACAGAATATTATAGGACGTAATCTAATAATTTAGGTTGTTTGTTTTTTTCCCCCGTGTCCTTCTTTTTATAACATTGTATGGGTGAAATTATGTGGGCCTTAGAAAATATTATTTATATCTGTAAAGCCATAACTTATTTTTTCTGGACAATTTAGTAGTTCCTGAACGATAAAATATTGATATTTGTTATTTTTGTAAGACTAGTTTGATTAATAATGTTTTTTTTGGAAAGGAGATTTATTGGAGGTATCCGAAATTGAGTAAAGGAATGCACATAATTCTGGATTGTTACGATGTGTCGCGTGATCTCTGCCTTGATGATAAACGATTGCTCGAGACGGTAACAAATGCCGCAAGGTCAAACAACGCCACAATTATTAACACATCTCGTTACCACTTTGGCCACAATTCTCCTCCCGGATGTACCGTTTTTGTCATGCTTGACGAGAGCCACATATCGGTACACACTTACGCAGATCAGGGTAAGATGGCTGTTGATGTTTTCACATGTGGTAATACTGATGCTCAGGCTATAGCAAATCAGTTAAAGACTCTTCTCGGATTGAACAATTGCACCGAAAAATCCATCGGAAGATTTTAACTGCGTTTAAAAGAAGCAAATTTTTGCTGGTGTCATAGGGGATTACAGACTCGCGGGGATTTTGGAGTCTGAAACCTCACTTCGCCTTAGCTGCGCGAAGATGAGTGTACTACATGTCTGAAAGTTCACCTGCTGAAAAATATGCCATATCGAAAAGCGGGGGGAAGTTAAAATAGAAAGCACAAGATTTTTGTTTTTATGTCGAACATTTAATAATATATATAGTATTATTGCAATATAGTAATATATTAAGGCGCGTTACGATGGATAGAGATTTGGCAGAACATTCGGCGGATATTTTAAAAGCGGTAGCGCATCCGATTCGGCTTCAGATTATCGAACTGCTAAAGAAAGAAGAAATGTGCGTGGGAGATATTGTCCATGAGCTTGGTGAAAAACAGGCGATAACAAGCCAGCAGCTTAATATTATGAAGAATAAAGGGATTTTAGCTTGCCGGCGCGAGGGAGCGAAAGTTTTTTACCGGATTGAAAACAAAAATGTAATTAAAGTGCTGGCCTGTGTATATGATCATTGTAAGGCAGAGACAAGGAGTAAAAAATGAGTGAAGAAGAAAAAAAGACCAATATTTTATACAGCAAACAGGTATTGCTGCTAAGTGGTTTATTAGGCATATTAATCGGGGTAATATTATGTGCGATTGTCATCTTTGCACTGGTGCCGTCGATGATGATTGTCACAAAGGAAAGCAGGCTCGGTTTAGATGAGACGGTTGCGGAGCTGGAAAAAGCAACCGAGCAGAACGGCTGGATTATCTCTACTGTAATGGATATGAATAAATCGATGGCAAAACACAATGTTGAATTTGAACCTCGTGTTAAGCTGATTAAGCTGTGTCATCCAGAATATGCGAAAAGTGTTTTGGCCACAGACCGCTATATTTCAGTTATGATGCCTTGTACATTCGCCGTGTGGCAGGGGGACGATCAAAAAGTATATATATCCAGGATGAATATGGGATTGATGGCGAAGCTGTTCGGCGGTAATATAGCACGCGTAATGGGCGGTAAAGTAGCTGAGGATGAAAAGAAAATCCTTGCCGGTATTTTGAAGGATTAGCTTTTAATCCGGCATTATGGGTAAATCGGAATTAATTATTTTTTTCGCTGTAATAATATTGTGGAATTTACCAAGGCAATCATAACTATTGACAGGTCGAGAATTGGTTGAGAGGAAGAAATGTATTTCAGAGAGAGAATTACAGGTTATTCGATAAAGAATTACAAACTTGTTACCATAATAATGGTGCTGTTCACTCTTGGTTTAGGGGCATTTATCCCGCTAATTAAGGTTGATACCGACCCTGAAAATATGCTCCCGGAAGATGAGCCGGTCAGGATTTTTCACGACCAGACCAAAAAGGACTTCGCCTTAAGTGACATTGTGATTCTCGGCGTAGTCAATAATAAGGACCCCAATGGTGTTTTTAATCCATCTTCGCTGTCCAAGATTTATGAGCTGACGGAGTTTGCAAAGCAATTGCGCTGGCCGAGTGAGCAGGACCCTAACAAAGAAATAGGCGTTGTTGAAATTGATTTATTGGCACCTTCGACGGTTGACCATATCGGCCAGGGTGGCCCGGGAGAGGTTAAATTTGAATGGCTGATGCGAAAGCCTCCGGCGACAAACGCCGAGGCATTGGAAATCAGAAACAAAGCGATGTCCAACCCTTTGCTCAAAGGGACGATTATATCCGAAGATGGAAAAGTAATATGCCTATATCTGCCTTTAACCAGCAAGGGCTTAAGCCACAGGGTATATAAAAGGCTGAATGAAAAAATCGCTGAGTTTAAAGGTGATGAAGAATA
>MHYD01000070.1:19289-20636 GCA_001824645.1 Planctomycetes bacterium RBG_13_46_10 | reverse complement strand
TTATTCAGATGGCGATATCAGCTCCGCTGGCAATGCTTACGATATTTATTTTGATGTTGATATTTTTCCGAAAACTGGTGCTGGTCATATCACCAATGATAGTGGCAATGGTTTCCGTGATAGCGACGATGGGGCTTCTTATTGGCTTTGGTTATCCTGTCCACATTATGAGCTCAATGATACCAATTTTCCTTATGCCGATATCCGTGGTGGACTCGGTGCATATCCTTTCCGAATTTTTTGACCTCTACAGTAAGGAAAAGGGCAGGAAAAATACAATCAAGGAGGTAATGAGCAATTTGTTCATGCCGATGCTTTATACCTCGCTGACGTCAGCGGCTGGTTTTGCATCGCTGGCACTTACTCCTATTCCGCCTGTGCAGGTCTTCGGTATATTTGTCGCTGTTGGCATTATGATTGCATGGATTTGTACCGTTACCTTTGTGCCAGCATATATAATGATGCTGAAAGAAAGCCGTTTGGAGAATTTCGGCGCGGTTACAGTGCACGAGGAAAAACAAACTTGGCTTGCGAGATTGTTGCATACAATTGGAGGATTTACTTATAAAGCTGCAAAGCCAATCCTAGCCATCGGAGTGCTTGTCACGGCAGTAGCGGTTTATGGCGTCACTCGAATTGAGATAAATGATAATCCTATCAAGTGGTTTTCTAAAAGACACCCCATAAGACAGGCCGACATCGAGCTGAACAAACACTTCGGTGGGACCTATATGGCATACCTCGTGCTCCAGGACGATACACCGCAGGCCATTAATACCGAATATATAGATATGGTGCGTAAGCAACTTCTGGAGAAAGGCTCCGAGCTTAAGGCGGAATTTCCAAAGGCCCTTGATGTTATTGCTGAGATGGAAAAGCTGCTGTTGGCCGGCGCGAACAAAGATCTGACAAAAGAAGAGTTTTTAAATAAGCTAACTGACATTGCAAGTCAAAAAGAGTCTTCCGCGAGCAAGGTTGAAGCTGATGTTTGGTATGAGCTTATTGATTTTTTTGAGATACAAAAAGAAAAACTGAGAATGTTCAAACATCCGGAGGTGTTGCGCTACTTATCGAGACTTCAGGAGCACGCAGACAAAACCGGACTTGTTGGCAAAAGTAATTCTGTCGCGGACATTGTGAAAAAAGTGCATCAGGAGCTTGTTGATGGCAGTATAGAAAATTATAAAATCCCCGACACATCGGCGGCAGTGGGTCAATGCCTGATACAATTTCAGAGCAGTCACACGCCTGATGATTTATGGCATTTCGTTACATACGATTACAGAAAGGCCAATATATGGCTGCAATTGAAAAGCGGCGACAATAAGCAAATGCAGAAAGTGGTCA
>MHYD01000070.1:13343-19149 GCA_001824645.1 Planctomycetes bacterium RBG_13_46_10 | reverse complement strand
CTCACGGGTCAGTTACGCAGAAACTAATTCATGGAAAGACAGCTCCGCTGTAATGTTTGGCGAGCCGGCGCGGGCGATAAGCAGAAACGTTCTGGTTATAGCAATAGGATTTTTGCCTCTTTTAGCAGCGCCTTTGATACCGTATAAAACGGTTGGCATATTCCTGTGCGCAATAATGGCTTTATCAGGTGCGGTTACTTTGCTGGTACTGCCAGCCATCATAGCTTTGGCTGAGAGAGGAATGTTTAAGCTGGCACAAGTTCCGGTTTCATTGAGTTGCAATTGCGGATTTTGTTTGGTTATATCGGCAGCGATGGCTGCTTTAATCGCGGTGAATCTGTATCAAAACTTAAAGTTAGGCTGGAGCAGATTAACACTGATTAGTATAATCGCGATACCGATAATGGCGCTTATTTGTGGAATAATGTCACGCCGACAGAAATGTAAAGTGGCTGCAGAACAGAAAAAAGATGAAAGCGAGGTATAAAATGACCAAATACATGACGATTGTATTGATATTGCTTGTTTTTGCGTTATCCAGCTTGGCTGCCGAACCAAAAAGTGCAGTGCAGAAAGTTCCGGATATCGATACCATAACCAATAAGGCAAATATGATGGCGTATTATCAGGGCATGGACGGCAAAGCAAAGGTGACAATGACCATAACAAATAAGCAGGGACAAAAGCGCGAGCGCGAATTTATTATCCTGAGGAAGGATGTCAATGATGGCGGCGACCAGAAATATTTTGTTTATTTTGAAAGACCGGCTGATGTTCGCCGAATGGTCTATATGGTCCACAAACACACAGGGCTGCAAAAGGATGATGACAGATGGCTGTATCTGCCCGCGCTCGACCTGGTGAAGCGGATCGCAACCGGTGACAAGCGTACCAGCTTTATCGGCTCGGACTTTCTTTATGAAGATGTTTCGGGAAGAAGCTTGGCGGAAGACACACACGAGCTTATTGAGACGACAGAGCAATATTTTGTTATTAAAAATGTGCCCATAAAAGCAGATACTGTGGAATTCGGCTATTACAATGTTTCGATAGATCGCAAAAATTTCGTTCCTATGAAGATGGAATATTTCGACAAGCAAGGTAAGCCCTATCGAATCATTGAGTCTAAAAAGGTTGAAATAATCCAGGGGTTTCCCACAGTTGTCACGTCGGAGGTTACAGATTTAAAAACCGGCGGCAAGACAGAAATGGCCTTTAGCGATGTTAAATACGATATTAATCTTGGTGATGACATTTTTACGGAGCGATACCTTCGCAAACCGCCGCGAGAGGCGATGAGATGATTCGGTTCCAAAATATACTGGCCGGATTGATTTTAGTTGCTGCCCCTTTTTTGCTGCGCGCCTCGGCAGAGGAGAACAATCAGGATGCTGTTGGCTCGTTTCTTCGCGAGCTTCCGGTGGAAGTGCACGGCTTCTACGAGATAAGGTCGGGCTACAGGCTGCAAAAAGATAAATACGAAAAAGATATGTCTGTAATGGAAAGCCGCCTGCAGATTGACCTTGCGTCATATTTGGATTGGGCAGATTTAAAGGTGAAAGGTGATGTAATTGGTGATATGGTCGAGGAGCAGGCGGATTTCGACCTGCGGGAAGCAAATATATTTACCCGCCCGGCCGATTTTATGGACTTAAAGGTCGGCCGGCAGATTCTGACCTGGGGGACAGGCGACCTTCTCTTTATCAACGATTTGTTCCCGAAAGACTGGAATTCTTTTTTCATCGGCAGGGACACCGAATATCTAAAGGCGCCGTCGGATGCAGCTAAGGTCAGCCTGTTCGGTGACATAGTTAATCTTGATATTGTCTATACGCCGCAGTTCGACCTGGATCGTTTTATAAACGGCGAGCGTATTTCTTACTGGAATTCGAACCTTGGCCGGCTGGCCGGTCGGGATGCGATAATGGGTACAGATAAGCCGAACCGCTGGTTCCGCGATAATGAGATTGCAGTAAGACTATATAAAAATATCGACAATTATGAGCTTGCTTTCTATGGCTATCGCGGCTACTGGAAAAGCCCTGGTGGGCAAAATATCGCACGAAACCAGGCGATTTTCCCGGATTTAAATGTTTATGGTACCAGTGTTCTCGGGGCTGTGGGAAAAGGCATAGGCAATTTTGAATTTGGTTATTATGAATCGGACGATGACCAGAGCGGCAAAGACCCTCTGATAAATAATTCGGAATTGCGGTTCTTGGCCGGCTATACGCAGGAGGTAGGCAGGGACTTTACTGCAGGCTTTCAGTATTATGTTGAGTATATGCTGGACTATGGCCGGCACAAAGACAGCATGCCGGTTGGGCTTGACCGTGACAGAGACAGGCACGTGACGACGGTTCGTTTGACAAAACTTTTAATGAATCAAAACCTGCGTTGCTCACTGTTTACATATTATTCGCCGTCGGACAAGGACGTTTATATGAGGCCGAATATAAACTACAAGGCTACTGATAACTTAGCCCTTGAGACCGGTGCAAATGTTTTCTTCGGCGATTACCCCGGCACTTTTTTCGCGCAATTTCAGAATAATACAAATATATATGTAGCCCTGCGATATAGTTTCTAAAGTTGTTTTACTTCACACATTCGTTTTTCAAGAAAATCTGTAGCTACTTCTTTATCGCTGAAATGGAATTTTTGTGTGCCGATGATTTGATAATTTTCGTGACCTTTGCCGGCAATGAGCACAATATCATCCTTGCCGGCGGTTTCTATGGCTAACTCAATAGCTTTTCTTCTATCTGATTCGACGGTAATTTTCTCTGTTTTTGGATTTTCAAAACCTGAGAGAATTTCATTAATTATATCTTCTGGTTTTTCGGTTCGTGGGTTGTCACTTGTGACGATAACAATGTTGGCTAATTCCTCGACGACTTTGGCCATTCGCGGGCGTTTAGTTCTGTCTCTGTCGCCGCCACAGCCAAAAACAACAATTAGCTTTCCCTTGCAAAGAGGCTTAAGCGTCGTCAAGACATTTTTCAACGCATCATCGGTATGGGCATAATCGACAAGGACGGAAAAATCGGCAAAATCCACTTTTTCTAATCGGCCTGGAACACCTTGCAAAGATGAAAGGCCGGCTGACACGGCTTCTAAATTGAAGCCAGCTGCCAGACACAGTCCAGCCGCTGCTAAATGGTTGCTGATGTTATGCCACCCGAGTAGTGGCGTCTTTATCTCGATCCTCAGCGAGAATCGAGAATCGAGAATCGAGAATCGAGTTCCATTGATGTCCATCGATTCGATGTGAGCAGTAATATCAGCCGGCTCATCGATGGCGTACCAAAGAATTTTTGCCTTTGTCCTCTCCGCGATGTATTGTGCCTCGGTCGATTGTTTGTTCAGCACGGCTATCGCGTCGGGTGAAAGGCACGAAAAGAGTTTGGTTTTGGCGTCTAAGTAATCTTCTGTGGTCTTGTGGTAATCCAGATGATCGCCGGTAAGATTTGTAAAAGCAGCAGCTTTGAAATTTATCCCCGCAAGACGGTTCTGGCTCAGGGCGTGACTGCTTGCTTCTATGACCATATATTCGCAGCCGGCTTTTAGCATTTCTTTCTGGATCCGTGCAATCTCCAGGCTGTCAG
The DNA here is from genome assembly GCA_001824645.1 of Planctomycetes bacterium RBG_13_46_10. Taxonomy (GTDB): domain Bacteria; phylum Planctomycetota; class Phycisphaerae; order Sedimentisphaerales; family Anaerobacaceae; genus RBG-13-46-10. The sequence continues at coordinate 15,541 of MHYD01000070.1, read as the reverse complement.
GCGTTGTCATAGAGGCCTCGCAAACGGCAGAGCCTGTATCGTATTCAACGGTGCCTATAAGGCCGCACTTTTGTCCCGCTGCACGGATGCAGGAGCGAACCAGATAAGCCACAGTTGTTTTGCCATTTGTGCCGGTAACAGCAAGGTTAGTCAGATTCGAAGCGGGATTGCCAGCTTTTGCCTGTGCCAGGATGGCCACCGCTTCTGTAGAATCTTCTATTGAAATAATTTCACAATTTTTCTGTCTTCTGTCTTCTGTCTTCCGTCTTTTGTCATTTTGGCAGACGATATATTTTGCGCCGTTGGTGATAGCCCGGTCGATGAAATCGTGGCCGTCATAAATAGTGCCTTTGACAGCTACGAAGATATCGCCGTCTTTGACGAGGCGTGAATCGACGCAGATTCGGGGGCTATCGGCTGAAGAAACCAGCTCTATTAATTCATTGAACGTCATAATCTTGCACTTTATATCATATCACGTAAAACGTAAATTATTTTCTGCCATTTTAGAATCAGGTATATATAAATACAATCCTTATGGTTAATGTTAAAATAAATTTAGTGTAAAGTTTTACTGGCAGATTCAAAAAAAGCCAATTTAATGCTTGTTTTTGTAGGGATAATAATGTTAAATTTCTGCTTCGATTATAATGAAAGCAAAACAGGTCAGATTTTTCGAGGTGAGCTGAAATGGCGGATTTGAAAGCATTAGCAGATGCGGTTATCAGAGGCGACCAAAATACTGCAGTGGAGATAACTAAAAAAGCCTTGGCAGAACACACATCTGCTAAGAGTGTTCTGGAAGACGGATTAATCGCGGGCATGAATGTTATCGGCAACCGGTTTAAAAAGAACGAAGTTTATATACCTGAAGTGCTTATAGCTGCAAGGGCCATGAAAATGGCAATGGAGGTGCTCGCACCGGAGCTTGTAAAGGCCGGTGTAAAGCCGGTCGGCAAATTCATGATAGGAACCGTAAAAGGCGACCTTCACGATATCGGAAAAAACCTGGTGGCCATGATGCTTAAAGGTGCAGGCTTTGAAGTTGTTGACCTCGGCATCGATGTCGCACCGGAAAAATTTGTAGAAAAAGCCAAAGCTACAGGCATACAATTAATCGGCATGAGTGCACTTTTGACTACAACGATGCCCAGTATGGAAAAGACGATTAAGGCGCTGAAAGAAGCTGGTGTTTCAGCTATGATAATGATAGGTGGTGCCCCGATAACCCAGGGTTACGCCGACAAGATTGGTGCCGACGGTTATGCTCCTGATGCCGCTTCAGCTGTCGATTTGGCCAAGAGCCTGGTTGCGTAATATTAATTACTTTCAACTCCCTGCATAAATTCGCCATGCTCGGATTAATCCGCCTGCGGCGGATAAATTGCAGCCAACAATCCACAAGGGAATCAGTATCATCTTAATGAGGCAGTTTGTCTTTTTTCCTTGAGAATAAGATGTCTATTTATTATATTCCATATTTGTTATTGCGATACGGTTACATGTAAAGCTAAATTACAAGACCGATCAATTGAAAGGGGAATAATATGTTCGAACCTGTTTCTTTTTCTCATCATTGTCCTGAAATGACTCCGTTTTTAATAGTGCTTATTATCTTTTTCGCGACGCTTTGTGCTTTAGTAGTAACTATTGTAAAAATACTTATTTTCTGTAAGATTTTCTCTAAAGCGGGTTACAGCTGGGCGCTGGGCCTGTTAATGCTCGTACCAATAGCAAACATAATCATGGCCTTTTTCCTGGCTTTTGCAGATTGGCCTGTTTGCAGGGAATTGCGAAAATTAAAACAACAGTTGGAAAAATCCAGAATGTAAATTGTAATTGGCAGGTCGAACCAATTTATGCGGGATGTTTTTTTTATTTTTTTAGACTTGGAGGTCTATTATGACTACCGAGCAGTTAAAAAGAATAAGTGTAATCGACCCTCTCGATCCAGCCTTTGAAAGGGTAAAATTAATTCTTTTCAAACCATTTGATTTGGGCAAATGGTTCGTTATAGGTTTTTGCGCCTGGCTTGCTTATCTCGGCACCGGAGGCGGCGGAGGTGGTGGGAGTGGCGGAGGCAACGGCAGGGCACAGTGGAACATGGATAATGTCAGACATCAAATTGAAGAAGCTAAAGAATTTTTCCTGGAAAATATGTTCTGGATTATCCCTGTGGCCATAATCTTTATGTTCGT
>MHYD01000070.1:10554-13330 GCA_001824645.1 Planctomycetes bacterium RBG_13_46_10 | reverse complement strand
TGGATTCTATTAACCTGGCTTAGCAGCCGGGGACGATTTATGTTCCTGCACTGTGTTGCTGAAAATAAAGCAGAAGTCAAAATTCCATGGACGAAATTCCGCGAGCACGCTAACAGTCTGTTTCTTTTCAGGATTGTAGTGGGACTGGTGTCTTTTGTAATAGTGGGTTTGCCATTTCTTCTTGTCGCCTTTTCTTTAGTTGCAATGTTGACCGGGCCAACGATTATCCTGGCAGTGCCGACTATTATTATAGCAGTGCTTGTCTTTATCCTGCTGGGGGTTGTATTTTGGCTGGTTCATAGGTTCACGATGGATTTTGTAGTGCCGATTATGTTTTTGCGAACAACAAGCCCCTTAGGGGCCTGGCGAGAATTACTCAGCTTACTTTCGATGAACAAAGCTCGCTTTACGCTTTATGCTTTTTTCAGGATTATAATAGGGATTGCTATTGGTTTTATTATTCTTCTCGGATTTTGTATAGGCTGCTGCTGTTGCTGTGTAGGTGTGCTTTTGCTGATACCTTATATCGGTACTGTGATACTTTTGCCTGTGTATGTTTTCGAGCGTTCTTATTCGCTTTACTACATGCGCCAGTATGGGCCGCAGTTCGATGTATTTAACTTAACGGCAGAAGTAACCCCGCAATAAACCTGTCCTGAGTTGAGCCGAAGGATTGCGGGGCTAAATACAGCAATATATAATATTGCTTCTACTGTGAGGATTCTCTGAAATCATCCTGTCTGGTGCCGCGATAAGCCCTTACAGTGTACTGGAACGTCTTTGCAGAGCGGCCCTGCAGATTAAGCGTGAACTTGACCGTATCCATATCGACCTTCTCAAACTGGTCGAAGTCGCCGCTTTTTTCCAGATTCCAGTAAGCTGAATCAAAGTTTCGCTGGATTTCAATCTTAACGGCGATGTCACGGGTGTTTCGTGCTTCAATCGTAAATGTGCGGATTTCGTCCCAGCCGGAGATGTTGCCGCGATTGTCGAACCTGTAGTTATCTGTTTTGAACTCCATAATTTTCGGCTCGACGACAACATCAGCAACTGAACCGAGATTAAGCTCCACATCCTCATCCACAGGGATATACTTAAATTCGGATTGCCCTGTGTAAGATAATTGTCCCTGCTCGTCGGCAGCTCTATAAACCTTCAATACTCCGCCGGGTATGGGCGTTTGGCCGAGCTTGTGCTCCTGGTCATTTTTGAAGCTGAGGAAGCGGACAACGTTCTGCCCGTATCTTTCCTCTTCGTATTTATAGAGATTCACAACCGGCACCTGGTCGATGTCGAAGCTAATCAGTCTTTTCGACCAGCCGGTCGGAATCGTCTCGGTTCCTTCAATTGTATAAAGAAAATATTCACTCAATCCTTCTTTTGTTATTTCTTTGGGTTTTCCTAGGTACATCGGTGCTGGAAGCTCCATATCTATTTTAACCATCTCTCTTTTAAGCACCATCGACTTGGAACGCTGTATCTCATCTATAGGCACTATTTCCTCCGGTCTGCCGTATGGGTATTGTCGCCGGGCAAGCTCGGCTATTTCATCGAGGACGTGCACCGTGCCGACAATAAGGCGCGTCTGGGCGTTTTCGTAGTCTTCGCCGCTGTTGTTGGTGACGCGTACATAGCCCTGCAGGCGCATTGTCTTTTCATCTTTTGTCAGTGTCCCCATATAAAATGCCCGCCAGGACAGGCCGCTGGTAAGATATGTAATTTCTACCGGTACTTTGCCGCTTATGCCGCTTTCGATGTTCCACAATCCAAGATTTCTTACCCTCGGCGGATAGACCAGCTCAGCTATGTTAATCTTGTCTGCGTTGGCTTTCGGCAGCATCTCCAAGCTCGTGGGGTCTATCAGCGTATTTTCCCAGGAGAACTGCAGGCTGTTTTTGCCTTCCTTCAGCGTGAGCGCCCGGCTTTCCCGCACCAAGGTCATATCGGCAGAATTGTAAATCGTAAGCTGTACCGTGTCCCGCGTGGGCAGTGTTACTAAATCAACTTTAGCTAAGCCAACACTGCTAATTGCAACGATTATAAATGTTGTTGTTATTATTCGTCTCATTTTATTGCCCCTTTATATTCTGTCCTCTGTTCTCTGTCATCTGTCTTCTGTTTCATCACGGTCTTACGTTTCGGCGATGGTAGTGCATCTTTAGCTCTTTTACAGCCGGCCCTTTCTCAGTGCGGGCGGGTAATTTAATCTCAAACTCAAGTGTGCCGGCGTTCTTTTTTTTGTAATCAGCACCGAGCTTTAAATCTTTGTTGTCCAGGGTGCACTTTTCCATATCCCACTGGCCCGGAATGTGCTGCAGCATTGTAAGAACAGCGGGGCTGTCTTTAAAGTTCTCGATCCTGGCAACGATTTCTTCGTCCGTATCGAACAAAACAATTTGTTCTTTGGTGTTTCTTCGTATGTTGATTTGATTGTCCGTCATTTTTCGCTGCGTCACGACGATGTCCCTGCTGTCGCCGATATAAAGCTCCATTTTTTCGCCGACCGGCACCAGGTTCGTATTATCTTCACCCAGGAAGATAGTGCTCTGGTGTCCATCATCCTGAAATATTCGTGCCTTTCCTCCCCACAGGGCAAATTGTCCGAGCTTACTGTTGGCATCGTTAACAATTCTGTAGCTTACAGGGATGCCAACATTTCTGTTTTCCAGTTGCTGGGGATCCCAGGGCAGCTTGGCTGCATCGAATGTCCAGATTTTGGTAATCGGCACCTTATCTGCCTTTAGAAACAGCATCTGCTTTGTTTCTTCGTGGTCGA
>MHYD01000070.1:10223-10537 GCA_001824645.1 Planctomycetes bacterium RBG_13_46_10 | reverse complement strand
CTCGTTAGGTGGGTAGCTGACGGACAGCAGCGTCACTTTATCCGGATGGTCAATTGCAACCAGCCGGATTGAATCTGCATCAATGCTGACTCCCTTCCAGGAAAAGTCCACCTTATTTAGGCCTTTCTGCAAGGTCAGTACACGTTCTTCTTCAATAAGCGTTGCCTGCGGATTGTCTAAGCGAATCACCGTCGCCGCACGCTCCGGCAGCGCAACCAATTTGATTCTCGCCTGAGCTATCCCGCTGCTGGCAAGCAGCAGCATAATTGCTATTAGATTGATTCTTTTACTGTTCATAACCGAATCTCCTTAAA
>MHYD01000070.1:3672-10214 GCA_001824645.1 Planctomycetes bacterium RBG_13_46_10 | reverse complement strand
TATCTTGTTATAGTTTCTTTTCTTTCGCCGTGATACATTCTCACCGTATATTCAAATGTTCGTTTTGTTCGCGGTTCAAGACTTATATTAAATCTAACACGTCTTGTATCGTATTTTTCAAAGGGTGTGTCTGTCTGCAATGACCAGTATGGAGCATCGATTCGGCGGGTAATCTCAATATCTATGGGCAGTGTTCGAGTGTTCGAGATTTCGATTTTCCATTTTTGTAATTCGTCCCAGCCGGTAATGTTTCTTCTTCTGTCGAAGACAAAATTTTCCTTTTTATAATCCATTAAAACAGGCTCAACGCTGACTAATCGTGCCGGGCCGAGATTTAATTCAACCTCCTCATTTACAGGAATATACTTAATGTCCATTCCTCCGACGTACGACAAGTATCCTTGTTTGTCAGCCTTGCTAAATATTTTCACGTTGCCGTCCGGAATGGGCGTATCACCAAGGCTGTGTTCCTTATCATTGGCAAACGAAATATATCTTATTGTTTCTTTGCCAAAGCGTTCTTCATCATACTTGTAAAGGCTTTTGACTTTTGTGTCATTTGCTTTGAAAGACAGCAGGCGCTTACCCCACTTATCTGGTATTGTTTCGGTTCCCTCAATCGTGTAAAGGAAATACTCGCTAAGCCCTTCCTTTATAATTTCCTTGGGTCTTAGTTGTTCAAAATCCATACTAAAGCCGCCCATTCCCCCACCGTAGCCCCCCATTCCTCCTCTTAAAATTATATCTCCACGATAGTCCTTTTTTTCCTCAGCTATTATAGTTGGCCTGTCGTAGGGATATTGCCGTCTTGCCAGTTCAGCTATCTCATCGAGTAGATGTACTTTGCCGACAATCAGCCGGGTCTGTGCATTTTCGTAATCTTCGCCGCTATTGTTAGCGACTCTTACATAGCCTTGCAGATGCATTGTTTTTTCATCTTGTGAAAGTGTGCCCATGTAGAATGCCCGCCATGACAGGCCGCTGGTAAAATATGTTATCTCAAACGAGACTTGGCCGCTGATTTCCGAACGGATAAGCCAGCGGCCAAGCTCCCGCAGCCTCGCAGGAAAAACCAACTGCTGCACATAGATTTTGTCTTTCTGCTCTACCGGCTCAAGACTCAAAGAAGTCGGATCAATCAGCGTGTTGGCCCACATAAATTGCAGCCAGTTCCACCCCTTTTTTAATGTAAGATTCCTTCGCTCCCGCACAAGCGTTAAGTCGGCAGAATTGTAGATAGTAAGCTGTACGTTTTCCCGCCTGGGCAGGACGACTAATTCTATAGCGCTAGCCGGTGCAAAAGGTGGTTGTTCCTCTGTAGAAATAATGGACGAGGGAGGAGCTACGAGGGATGAGGGACGAGAGACGATGGACGAACTCTCACCTAATCGATCGGCCAAAGCACTCTTTGTCTCGAGTTCGGCGATATCGCGCCGAATTGAAGTATCGGATTTTACTTCGAAAGTTGTTTTATCCGCTGCTGGCGTCAGTTCTTTTGCACCTTCCTTTTTGACAAGTGAGGAGGGGAGTGCTGTTTGTTTATTCAGGTGTGCAACCAGCAGCAGCGACCCTACCAATAGCGCCGCTGCAGCCGCACTAATCCAGGCGGATTTTCTAAATAGGGCTTTTGTTCTTGTAGGCAATTTTGCGTGTTCTACAACGCTTGAAATCAAATCCTCGGAAACTTTTGGTTCCTCGCGTAATAATTCCAACGCCGCGAATTTACGCTTAACCTTTTCCAAATATTCACTGCATTTAGTACAGTCCTGCAGATGACTGGTGATTTCTTTCAGCCGGTCGTCCGAGACCAATTTGAACTGGTATTCAATAAGCTCTCGTTCTGTTAAATGACGCATTATTTCAAACCTTAACCAATGCTACTTTGCGAAGTCGCTACGTAGCACGAGTATCGGGCAATCTTTTTGCCAGTGTTCTAAGTGCCCTGAACATTTGAGTTTTTACTGTTCCGGTTGTGCATCCCATTACCTGGGCAACTTCCGGGTAGCTAAGCTGCTGATAATATGCCAGAACAACCGTCGCCCGCTGCTTTTCAGGCAGCGACTGTATAGCCTGCCGCACCTGTTCTATCTGCTCGTTTTTGATAATTTCACCGGGTGGATTATGCCAATCTACTGCTGCCATAGCTCCCATTTTTTCATCATTATGATTATTGCAATCTGAGTTTTGATTAAGCGAGAGCAATTTTATCCGTCTGCTTCTTCTTGCGTGGTCGATAGTTACTCGCGTTGCGATTTTAAACAGCCAGGGCTTAAATTGACCGCCCCGAAATGTATGGGCTTTTACGTGGACCCGTTTAAAGGTCTCCTGAAAAAGGTCATCAGCTTGTTCTTTATTTCCGGTCATGTATATCAAATATCCCAGGACATTATCCCCATATCGGCGGACAATCTCGCCGAAAGCCATCGCGTTGCCCTTCAGATGGGCGTCGATTAAGCTTCTGTCAATGTTTTCCATTGAGGCTGCTTCTCCACTACCCATACAGACGTTCAATGTTGCTCATCGGTTGACAAGAAAAATATTTAGCCCCCAGTTTTACTGGGGTTTTTTAAAGCATTGCTAACCAGCCGCCATCGACGTATATAATCTGGCCGGTGATAAAATCGCTGGTGCTTGAGGCTAAAAAAACGGCCGTGCCGATAAGGTCGTTAGGCTGACCCCACCTACCAAACGGAGTTTTTGAAATGACCCATTTGTTTAGATTCGGGTCGTTTTGCAGCGGGGCGGTAAGGTCGGTGGCGATATAGCCCGGCCCGATGGCATTGACATTAATATTATATTTTGCCTACTCCACCGCCAGCGACTTCGTCAGCATCAGTATTCCGCCTTTACTGCTTGCATAAGCCGTATTTGTAGGCCGAGCCGCGTGACACATCAGCGAGCCGATATTGATAATTTTACCCGCCATCAGTGTGGCGGGTTTGCCGCCAGCCCCAATATGTTTTCGATGCCGGCAAAAGGCCTGAGAAATTGCAAAAACAGCAGTCAGATTTACATCAATGACCTGGCCCCAGTCATTTAGATTAATATCTTCAGCCGGTGCTCTGCGAGTAATCCCTGCACAATTGACTAAGATATTTATTCCTTTTGTTTCTTTGATTATATTCTCAAAAAGGTCTTCAATTTGGTCTGTCTGAGCGAGGTCGAATGGAAATGTCCAGGTGTGTTTATTTGTTTCTTCCTGAATTTGCCTTTGGGCCTGTTCGAGCTGTTTTTCGGTGCGAGCGACAAGAGTAATGTTTGCACCGTGCCGGGCCAATCCTTTAGCCACGGCTAAGCCGATGCCTCTGCTGCCTCCGGTAATTAAGGCGGTTTTGCCTGATAAATCGAAAAGATTACTTTCCATAAGACACTAATAAAGCACAAAGCAAATTACATAGCAACAGGACAATAGCATAAAATTCTTGATTTTTGGCGTACAAATCCGTAAAGTTGTTGATAAATACCAGACAAAAGAATCCGAGAAATTGCGATGCCATATAACATTCGTATAGTGAGCACTTATCCGCCGCGCAGGTGCGGCATAGGGACATTTACACGCGATTTAGCCACCGCCCTGGCACAATTTACAGCAGAGGTCGGTCATATAAGAATCGCAGCTATAGATAATGGTGTTGGCCGATATGATATCCCAGTGGACCTTGTTATAGACCAGTATAATCCCAAGTCGTGGAGTGATACAAGCAGCCATATCGTTAAAAGGGCAGGCGAAAGTGCTAATCCTACTATAATCATATTGCAGCATGAGTATGGCCTTGACCCTGACAAAGACGGCAACGACGGCCGGGGCACCAACTTTGTAGAAATGGCGAAATTTTTTCACGGGCATGGATTAACAACACTTGTTTATTTGCATACCGTTCTGGGAGAACCGGACCAATATAAAAAATGGGTCGTGCAGGAGCTTGCCACGCATAGTGACGGACTTATCGTTACCACAGAAAGTGCCATTGACATGCTTGAATCCGGTGCTTACGGAATCGAACATTCAAAGCTCAAACATATTGACCACGGAATAAGAATGCAGCATCCGTCACAATTTGACCGCTTATCTATAAAACATGAGTATGGTCTAGAGAATCACATTCTTGTTACCACGTTGGGTCTTCTTTCGCCGGACAAGGGTATCCAGTACGGTGTACGAGCATACGGCAGGTTTTTACAGGAATCGTGTACAGACAGCCAAATAAAACAAATAGTCTATCTGGTAGCAGGGCAGTTCCACCCTGAATTTGTAAAGGCTGATGGCGGCAGGCTATACCAGGAGTGTCAGGCCGTTATAAATCAAGCTCTCCAGGACAGCAAATTGAGGTGGTGTAAGACGCACGACCTCAAGACGGTGGATTTTAATAAATACGATATTGTTTTCTTTGATGTTTTTTTGGATGAGCCTACTTTATTGAAACTTTATGGTGCGACCAATGTGATGGTTCTGCCTTATCTTAATATGGAGCAAATTTCCAGCGGCATATTGGCTGATACGCTCGGCGCAGGCAGAGTTGCGATAGCAACCAAGTTTCGCTACGCCAAGGAGCTGATACATTCGAATAAACACTGTCCGCCCGGCGTGGTAACAGGCCGATATGCCAGAGGTATATTGGTTGATCCGGGTGAGTCTTCTGTCGAACAGATAGCCCAGGCACTTGACTATATTGTGTTTCACAAGGGCAGACGGCTTATTATGGAAAGGCAGGCACATCAGAGAGGCTACCAAATGAGATGGGATAACAGCTCATGGGCGCTGCTGCAATACATTGAGTTCGTCAGGGAACAAAACCAGATAATTACAGGTAGAGGAATAGAATTTAGCAGGGAAAAGCCGTCTATTTTTCAGCGAAAGGATATATCTGCCTCATAGCTGCGGCGGACAAATTATTTTTATGAATTAATAAACTTTTTCAGCACGGCGGCTGTGTGCATTGCGAGCAGCATCAAATAGTCTAAATCACTAAGGCTGTAATGTTCATGTATCATGGCGTTATCGACGTATAGTACACCGTAACAGCCTGCGGTTCGTCTGATCGTCGCAATTATTGCCGAGCGTATTCTTTCCTTTTCCTCCACGTCGGCTGCAACCCGCGGCATAACTAAAGACTGGCCTTTTTCAACCGCCTGATTGATTCTGTCGCTAAGTTTAATTTCACTTATCTCCACTACTTTGCCGTCCCGTCTTTTGCCTGCATGATATGTCATAGGTCCGTTGGGCTGCTCTCTTAACGCGCACCAGGTATGAAAGGCGCTGAACTGTTTTTGGGTGATATTCAGTAAGGTCAGAAGCAGCTCTTCGAGGTTATTAGCTTCGCAGATGATTTCGGTGGCCTGCAAAAAATCGTTTAATCTTTTGGCCGGCAGCCTCATGGCCGGCGCATGACCGGCATCAGGTTTTCTGACTACGGTTTCATGAATGGGTATTGCCAGTGATGCCTCCAGATTAAGTGTATCTTCCAATTGGGCAGCTTCATCTATTTCGGGTTTTTCTTCAAAATCAATCTCGATGCTGAAACACGTTATGCGAAGGCAGTCGCCATGCTTAATTTCAGCCCTATGGATTGCTTCATTGTTTAGAAACGTTTTATTGGCTGAATCCATATCTTCGATTACCCATTTCCCATCGTCGGCGAAAGATATTACGGCATGCTGTTTTGAGACTGCTCTATCGGGCAGTAAAATCATGTTATTGACTGCTCTGCCGATAGAGATAGGGCCTTCAGCGAATTTAAATTCTCTTGTGGGTCCATCCTTTTGTTTTACAATTATACGCATAGCTCGTTCCTCCGCATAAGGAATTTACATTCCTGGCCGCCGTACCATCCTTCAAAGGTTCTTCTTCCTTAGCTGGATACTATGGGCAGGCGGGTCGTTTATTATAATAGTAAACAAAAAAAAGATGAGTTTGTCAAGAAAACTTTTTATCTTATGCCAATTTGAGTTATCGGTATAAGATGTGCAGGGCATATTTTTAGCTGGCAGCAGACTGGACTATTGCTTGATTTTCTTGTTTCGATACTGAATATAGGCCTGACGCATCGCTATATAGGGGTCAATTGCCGCTGATTTAAAGGTTTCATATTCGCCGATATAAAATGAGCTTTCGTTGACAGTTCCGACGGCGGAAATGCTGATAGAGGCCTCCCATGGCTCCACGTAATGCACCGGATTAAGAAACCGGTCGCCCACAAAGCCGACTGTATCCCGCAGGGTCGAGGGTCCTATGAGCGGCCAGACTATATAAAAACCGCTACCAAAGCCGTGCACAGCCAGCGTTTGTCCGAGGTCTTCCTCGACGGGTTCCAGTCCCATTTTATCTCGTGCCGGGTCGCCAAAACCCAGGATGCCTGATGTCGTATTAATTAGAAACCGCTTTAGCTCTATATCGGCGGCATCGACTTTCCCCTGAAGATGGCAGTTGACGAAGCGAGCAGGAGTTGTGAGGTTGTGGAAGAAATTATCGATGCCGATTCGAACCGGCTTCGGCACAATACCTTTATATACCTGAGTAACAGGTTTGGCCACCCAGAAATAGA
>MHYD01000070.1:2430-3651 GCA_001824645.1 Planctomycetes bacterium RBG_13_46_10 | reverse complement strand
TTATTCGATTCAGACCCTCCAACGGGTCCGCCACTTCAGCCATTCGCTCGGCAAGCTCTCCTTCCAGCATGTTAAAATCGTCTTCAGCGAATAGTTCAGCTTGCTCCACTGCCTCTTCGTTGGCATCAGTAATGTTATTATGGTTATTTGCCCGATTTGTTACTTTCAGGTGAGAAGTTCGGGTTTTGTCGGAGACAGCACAGCCTGCGGTAGTAATGGTCAAGGCGACCAAAACCCAGATTTGTAGTCTCATATCAATCTTCCTTGAATATATCGCAGACCGTATAAACGCAAGCCCGTTCCTATAAATAATATCTTATTGTATTTCTCCTGATTTTCAAGTCTCTTTGCCAAATGGTTTGACCAAAATCAGAAGTTGTGGCAAAAGTGTAAGAGCAGCAAGAATCGCAATGAACATGGCTAAACTGGTCAGCAGACCAAAATAAACAGTAGGAATAAAGTTGGACAGGGCCAAAATTGAGAAGCCAATGATAATAGTTACTGATGTATAAAACATTGCATGGCCGATACTTCCATGGCACCGATGCATTGCGGACAGATACTTTCCATCTTTCTGAAATTCATGTTTAAATCTGTGAATATAATGAATTGTGTCATCAACCGAAATTCCCAAACCGATGGCGGCGATGGTTATTGTCATCATATCGAGAGGAATGTTCAACCAGCCCATTACACCGAGCACAACCGCGATGGGAAGTACATTTGGAATCATGGCGATGAGGGATATTCTCAACGACCTGAACAATGCCAGAAACATCCCCATCAGAAGCAGCACGGTGATGCCTAATGTCATTATCTGGGACCCGAACAGACTTTGCAGCATGTTGTTGTACAATACCAAAAGCCCCGTTAGATGAACACAATCCTTGTTAATATTAAGTTTGCCTGTCAGGTCTGCCTTGATTTTTTTAAGTAGTTCGTTGCGCTGCAGAGTTTTATCGGAGTCTCTGACGCGCAGCCAAAAACGGGCTTGGTTATGTTCCACAGAAACATAGGGTTTAATTAGCATATTTTTAAATTCATCCGGTGTTTCGCTGTAAAGCAAAGCAAGGTCGAGACCGTCTAAAGCTTCACCTTTATTGAGTTTCTCTACAATATTTACGATGGTGGCCAACGACAGCACCTTACCGGTTTCCGACAGGCTGTCGAGATAATTGTGCACAGCTTTAATGCGGGAGATTTTTTCCGCAGTGAACCAGT
>MHYD01000070.1:1108-2250 GCA_001824645.1 Planctomycetes bacterium RBG_13_46_10 | reverse complement strand
AACGCAGGAAAAAGCATAAATGTTATTATTAGGGACACGAACAGGCCGGCAATCATCATCCAGCCGAACGTGATAACCGGCAGAATGTCACAAAACACCAAAGATGCAAAACCGGCAACCGTGGTTAGCACCGCATATAAACATGGTATCAGTTTCGTCTGCAAAGTATCAAGGATCAGCTGGCGGTTAGGCTCTTGCGGGTATATCTCGGCGAATTCCCGATATTGTACTATAAGGTGAATCACAATAGACATGGTAATAATAAGCTGCAACGAGACGAAATTGGATGATATGACTGTTACCTCCCAGTCAAACCATCCTAACAAACCAAGCATACAGACTACAGAGACTATGCAGCAGAGCATCGGCAGTAATATCCAGCGTTTTCGTCTGAAGATAATGCCTAATGTAATAACCAAAAAAAACAAAACACCTGTGCCGAATATCTTCAGGTCTTTCTTAATGAAGGATATCATGTCGTTTGCAATCATACTAACGCCGCCGAGGAACAGTTCAGCATCGCTGCGATATTCGTTCATAATCGACCGTATCGCTGCGATATCCTGATGTCGTAGCTGTCTCATTATGTCTCTGTGTTGTCGGAATTGCTCGGTGATGCGTTTCAGCTCGATATTCTCTGATGAGGTCAGTGAGCCGGAGGATTTTTTCTGCAGCAGTTGATTGCGTTTCTCCAGTAAATCCTGATAAACAACGTCGTTCGATAAGTAAATCAGCAGGGCGGTGGTCTTCAAATCCGGGCTGAGCAGCAGGTTTCGATAGAGTGGACTGTCGCGAAGCTCAATCCTGGCTAAATTCCTGTCGGTCTTCGACGATTCGAGTGTTGGAAGGTCAGAGGTAAGCTCATTAAGTGAGAGAGGCGGGCTTTCCAGTAAAGGAACGTCGAGGATTGAAACCACCGATAAAACGCGTTCTACAGGTTTCAGCTCGTCTCGCAACCGGGCTAAATTGGCCAGATTTTTATCCGAGAACAGGTCGTCTTTCGGAGTGTAAGTCAGAACGAGAAAGTCGAGTTGTTCATATCGGGAATCGATCTGGCGTGCGTATTGCAGGTCTTCATCTTTCTGCAGAATCAGCGTCTCCGCTGAGGCGTCCAACCTGAATTGCCTGGCCTTAAAGGCAAA
>MHYD01000070.1:0-1101 GCA_001824645.1 Planctomycetes bacterium RBG_13_46_10 | reverse complement strand
ATGACTATGAGCATGCAAAGGATGACTATCCTGGGATGCTGGAGGAGAACTCGGTCGAAAAAAAATGACGTCACAGAGCCGTTTTTATTCATGCTACTTTCCGATTAAACGAGTTGCAAATCAAGGCTCCGGTGGTTTTTCAAGCTGTGTTAGAAGGTCCTTAACGGTGCCTTTGCTGAGAATATCGTCAAATTGCGCCCTGTAGGTTAAGAGAATACTGACGCCCTGTATTTCAACATCGTAGATTTTCCAGCGTTTTTCAACCTTACGCAGCTTATACAGCATGTTTACTTTTTTTTCCTTGGATACCAGATCAACCGGAATGTTGATTGTGTTCTTTTTTTTGTCCTGCGTCGTGTCTTTGAATATAATCTCTTCGTTGGTGTATAGCATGACTTTATTTAGATACGATGATTTGAGCCGTTCGGTAAAAAGCCGCAGGAATCTCTCGTGTTCAGATTTATTTAATTTAGGCCAATGTGTTCTACTCAATGCGAGCTGAGCCATTAGTTGAAAATCAAAGATAGGATTAATTATTTTAAAGATTTCTTTTTCTTTTACTTCCTGCTCGACATCTTTCTTATTTAGAACTGAAACAATAGCATCCCACGTGGTTTGTAAAAGTTTTTGGGGGTTATTTGGGTCATTTGGAACGTTCGGCTCATTGGAGTCCTTATCGGCTGCATTAACAGCTTGCCCGGCAACAAGCAAAACCAGAAGAGCATACCAAACAATTCTCATTCTCAGCTCCTGTATCACTTTGTGAAATATCTGCCTTATTCGTTTTTTATCACTTCAATGGTCATAATTTTACCGTCAAGTTTAGAGAATACAAACACAAATATGGGTGAATATGATTTATGTATTTGCGGTGGCTGAAGCTCAGGTAAATTCAGGGATTATAGATTCGAGGAATTCAGGTTATTTTTTACTCCCATTCGATTGTTGCCGGCGGCTTGCTCGATATGTCGTAAACCACACGATTGACGCCTCGAACTTCATTTATAATCCGGCTTGATATATTGCCCAGTAGTTCATAGGGTATTTGTGAGAAATCAGCAGTCATAAAGTCGGAAGTTTCAACCGCCCGAATGGCGATAA
>MHYD01000069.1:23389-24545 GCA_001824645.1 Planctomycetes bacterium RBG_13_46_10 | reverse complement strand
TCGGATTCGAGAGTTTGATTCAGATATTGGGTTATTAAATTATCCGGTTCATCCGAACGAACGCCGACGGTAACTTTTATATTGTTTTGATTAAATAGCTGTATAGCCCTTTGTCCGATGCCGGCCGCTATGAGACACTCCACATTTAAACCTGCCAACCAACTCGGCAGAACTCCGGGCTCGTGCGGCGGGGGTGTCAGCAATTGTTTATTGGTAACCGTCTTTGTGTCCGTATTAACATCAGCAATCATAAACTGCCGGCAATGGCCGAAATGCTCGGAAAGTTTTCCGTTTGTTAAGGGTATTGCAATTTTCATAATTTCATCCTTCCATAAATTCTAATTTGATTCAGGATAGTAATTTTAGGGCATTTTGCCAGATTTTTTTCAATTCAGCAGCGACCGGTCCTTTCGGCGAGAATTCAACCACGCATTTTTGTGCGATTTGAGCATTAAGAAAATCCTCGTTGAAAGGAACTTTACCAATGACAGATATTTTTCTCTTTTCTGCCGTTTTGATTATCTCATCGGTTATTTCAGGATTTATATCAGATTTATTTATGCAGATTGCTGTCGGAATATGGAAATGCTGTGCTAAATCCGCCGCTCTGAGCATATCGTGCAAAGCAGAAACTGACGGCTCGGTAACGATAATAACTAAATCAGCCCCTGCGATAGAGGCAATAACCGGACAGCCGATACCGGGCGGCCCGTCAACTAACAAAAATTGTTTTTCTTCTTTTGCCCCGAGCTTTTTTGCGTACTCCTTAATAGCGGCAACGAGTTTGCCGCTGTTTTCTTCTGCCGGTTCGAGCAGGGCGTGAACCATAGGCCCGAATCTTGTCTCGGAAAAGAACCATTTGCCGCTGAGATTTTCCACAAGCTCTATTGCATCTGAAGGACAAAATTCATAGCACACGCCGCAGCCCTGGCAGTTCATTTTGTTTATTGAATAGGTTCTGTTGGTGTTATTAACGGCATCAAATCGGCATAATTTTTTACATCTGCCGCAGGCGGTACATTTTTCGATGAGGATATTAGCCTTTTTCATACCGAAATAATTGAAGCTCTCTTTAATGTCCGGCCTGAGCACCAAATGCAAATCAGGAGCATCGACATCGCAGTCGGCCATTATCACCGATTCTGCAATAGCGCAA
>MHYD01000069.1:23170-23312 GCA_001824645.1 Planctomycetes bacterium RBG_13_46_10 | reverse complement strand
AACTGCGCCGAATGGAATTTTTAGTTTTTTTAATACCTCGACAGTCAAATTAAAGTCATACAGACTGAAAGGCGTAGGCTCGGCAACCAGTAAAACATAATCAGCATCTTTGACTGCTTCGACTGCCGGGCAACTCGTTCCG
>MHYD01000069.1:22967-23088 GCA_001824645.1 Planctomycetes bacterium RBG_13_46_10 | reverse complement strand
CGATGTTTAACTTACCGCTGCAGAATTCAATGTTCCGAATCGAACCTTTTTCTATGACGCCGATTTCTTTTTCTACATACTCAATTGCACCGGCAGGGCAAACTAATCTGCATCCGCCGCA
>MHYD01000069.1:20868-22895 GCA_001824645.1 Planctomycetes bacterium RBG_13_46_10 | reverse complement strand
TACAGCTATTACCGGCACGATAACACCCCTTAAAGTTTTCCCTGTTTGAGCAACTCGATTGCTTTTTCAACTGTGCCTGTGATTCCGCCGTAGATTTTGACACCTGCTGCGGCGAGTATTTGTTCGGTTTTCGGTCCGCAGTTACTTGCGATTACCGCTTTTGCTCCGGAATCGATAATTGTTTTAGCAGCGCCGACTCCTGCGCCGCTTGGCGCATCGATATTTTTATTTTCCAGAACATCGAATTTATCATTGTCTGTATCGGCAACTATAAAATACGGAGCTCGACCCAGCCGCGGGTCTATCTGGGCTGATAGAGCAGGCCCGCTGGAAGCAATAACAACCTTCATATACCAACCCTTTCTTCTATTTATCTTGTTTTTCTGCTTGAAGCTCTGCTATTTGCGACTTTATCTGTTTCAGGTCGTTTTCGAGATATTCCGCTTCCTGCTGCAAATCCTGGATGTAATTTTGCTTGGTCGGCGGACTGAAAGTTTGGGCCGGATAAGGCACAAATGCCCCTGCACCTCTCGCCCAGCCCGGCCGGCCTGTTGCAAAATAACGATTTCTAAAGCCTCTGCCGCGACCGCGGCCTCGACCCATACCCATACCACCCATCGGAGAATTCATATAACCCGGCACAGGATAACCGGCACAATAACCCATCGCCCTTCCAGTCATAGGACCGGCGCCGAAAGGACCACTACCATCACCACCTGGCATTTTTAGACTCCTTAAAAAAGGTTAATTTTAGTTTAAAGCTCTATATATATTATTGGCATATGCTCATAATAAGTCAAGTAGAAATTTAAAAAATTTCGTGAAAATTATGCATTTTTTGTTAATATCCGGCATTTGGGGCATAATTTTCGGGTATTTTGCGGAAAATGAAGATAATTGCGGACGAGAATATACCGTTTGTAAAGGACTGTTTCAGTTCTACTGGAGATTGTTTAGCGGTTAGCGGCCGTCAAATCACGCCTGAAATTTTGAAAGATGCCGATGTCCTGCTGGTTCGCAGTATTACAAAAGTCGATAAAGATTTACTCGACGGGACGAATGTAAAATTTGTAGGCACAGCGACAATCGGCTTTGAGCATATCGACATTGATTATCTGGCAGAGAAAAATGTCGGTTTCGCATCGGCGCCCGGCTCGAATGCAAACTCGGTGGCCGAATATATGGCCTCTGCACTTTTGAATCTTGCCGAGGAGTATGAATTTTCTCTTGCACAAAAGTCAATCGGTATCGTCGGCGTCGGCAATGTCGGCAGCAAAGTAGAAAAAAAGGCTCAGGCTCTCGGAATGAAAGTGGTTCTGAACGACCCGCCGCTGAAAAGACAGACGGGCAATGAAAAATACCGGCCGCTTGAAGGAATTTTCGATTGCGATATTGTAACGCTTCATACGCCGCTTAGTTTTGAAGGAATCGACAAAACATATCATTTGGCTAATGAGGAGTTCTTTAAAGCGTTGAAGAAAGATGTAATTTTCTTCAATACCTGCCGCGGCGGCGTGCATAAGACGACAGATTTGAAAAATGCCGTAACAAGCGGCAAAATTAAAGCCTGCGTTCTGGATGTTTGGGAAAACGAGCCGAATATCGATATCGAACTTGTGGAAATGGTCGATTTTGGAACACCGCATATCGCAGGCTATTCTTATGACGGCAAAGTGGCAGGAATGATTATGATTTATAATGCGTTCTGCAAACATTTTGGTATCGAGCCGGAGTTTACAGCAAAAGATTTTCTGCCAAAGCCGGCCCATCCTGTCATTCCCGCGCAAGCGGGAATCCAGAGCTTACTTTCTGTTGTTAATACCCTCTATGACATAAAAAAAGATGATGAAAAATTGAGACAAATCATAAAAGAACCTGCTGAAAAGCGCGGCGCATATTTTGACAATTTACGAAAGAATTATCATATCCGAAGAGAATTTCAAAACACCGTTGTTTCTATAGAAGATGACGGTTTGAAAAATATTTTTGCAGGACTTGGTTTTAGATTGGAATAACCTAAAGTGAAG
>MHYD01000069.1:17771-20855 GCA_001824645.1 Planctomycetes bacterium RBG_13_46_10 | reverse complement strand
ACGCCCCGGCTCAAAAGCGGTAAGCGCCGAAGAGCAGATTAGACGAGTTGTGCCGATAATCGAGAAACTTGCCGTGAAAATAAAAATCCCCATAAGCATCGACAGCAAAGATGAGCAGGTTGCGAAAACCGCTCTCGATGCTGGCGCTGCAATGATAAATGATATAACGGCTTTGAGTGATGAGAAAATGGCCAAGCTGGCAGCGGCAAAAAAAGTACCTGTAGTACTAATGCATATGCAGAACAGTCCTGCCACGATGCAGCTCGAACCAACCTATGATGATGTTTGCAGCGAAGTGCTCGGTTACTTATTGGAAAGAGCAGAAAAGGCTCAAGAGGCAGGTGTCGAAAAGGGAAAAATCTTTATCGACCCCGGCATAGGCTTTGGCAAGACCGCCGAGCACAA
Organism: Planctomycetes bacterium RBG_13_46_10; assembly: GCA_001824645.1. Taxonomy (GTDB): domain Bacteria; phylum Planctomycetota; class Phycisphaerae; order Sedimentisphaerales; family Anaerobacaceae; genus RBG-13-46-10. Next base: position 20,450 of record MHYD01000069.1, on the reverse strand, counting down.
TTTAGAGCTTTTGCGAAATATCGATGTCTTTGTAAACAGCGGCTATAGAGTTCTGCTCGGTACGAGCAGGAAAAGTTTTATCGGGACGCTCACCGGCAAAAAATCTCCAAAGGAAAGGATATTCGGCACAGCAGCGACAGTTGCCCTTGCGGCGGCGGCCGGCGTTTCAATCGTCAGAGTCCACGATGTTGCTCAAATGGCCGATGTAGTAAAGGTCGCAAATAAATTACGAGTTTAGGAAACAGCCTTCCTGTTCTTTGCGCAGAACTGACCCATAAGCTTCATTGCATAATTGAGTTTTTCGTTTGAGCCGTCCATATTCGCATAAGCCTCAACAAGCTCAACAAGCTCGGGGTCTGCAGGTTTTATGCCGAACTGATTAGCGGGGTTCAAAATTGCCGCATCGAGTCCGTATCGCATCGCTACTTCGGTATATGCGCGGGCGACTCCGATTCTTCTTCCGGGCAGTTCCCGCACGCTGTTTGTGATGCCGAGCGAGAAATGACACTTCTTCAATTGCTCGTCAGTCTTGATTCGTTTAATTGTATTAAAAGTTCGGTAGGTATAGCTCGGCACGCCCGGCTGCATAGGCATATCAATCGCCAGCGGGAAAACGGTCGAATCAAAGAAAACCTCTTCGGGTTTAAAGCCGTACTTATTCACAGCGGCATCGTAAAGAGTTTTTGCCAAACCGTAAAGGTCGTCGATAGTATCTGTTCTGCTGGGGTCCGTAGCCTTGCCTGAACTTAAAAGAAGCCCGATGAATTTATAATCGAAATGTTTCTTGAGCGGCAGCATATTTTCAATCGTGTAAGTCTTTATGGAGTTTATTAGAGGCGGCGCAACTTTTTCATCTGTATTGTACCATTCCTTCAGGCCTGCGAGCAGGACGTTATCATCGCTGCTGTCGAAACAGACAGGCACACCTCTGCCGTATTTGCGAACCAGCTTTGTATATTCGGTCATTAACTTTACGGCAAAAGCAGGGTCTGATTCACCGAACTGGTCGATATTGACCGCTATATAATCAGCCCCGTCAACGGCCTGCGATTCTATCAGGGCTTTTATGTAATCAAGTTCCGGGCTCGGCTCTGTGAAAGCATTTTCGCCAAGCTCGTGGAGCTGTTTCATGATCCTGCCGGTCTTTGGAATCGAGGCGTGTACCAATTCTCCTATACCGATAAGCGGGCTTCTGGCTGTGTGGTCTTTTCCGAACAGGTAATTGAGGATTGATGCGGTATGTTCGAGGGCCGGGTTTCTCGGCTTGTTGATTATTTTCCTGAGTTTTTCAAGGCCGCCTTTTTCCGAGGCCGCAGCCCTGTAGATAAGGTCGCCGATACAGGTTATATCGAGATTATTTCCACATTTGCCCTCGGCGGTCGAGTCGCCGCACGGAGCGTTATTCATTCCCTTCTCGCATCTGCCGATGGTACACTGGCCGAAGTTCTCCGGCAGGAAACAATCGCCGCATTCCTCGCAGTCGAACAGAAAATACTTGCTCGTCTTCTCGCCTGCGGTAAATACTCTATATACGAAACCTTTGCCTTTTTCTGCGCCGAGAAACTTCATTGTCTTTTTAAATAAATGAAAACCTTTATGCTCGGGGTCAAGCATTGCCCAATGCATAAAGTTAAACAAACAATGGCCGACCGTCTTTTTGAATTCTGCAGGCTTTGTTTTATTGCCGGCATCGTCATAGAGATAAAAAGCATTTTTCGCCGGCCAGCAGAGATTATCCTTGAACTGCTCCCAGTCATTTCCGATTTCAGCGGCCCTGCTGAGTATCTTTATAAATGTTTGATAATTAGGCACGCCTCCGACATCGGCGCCGGCAGCGCCGATGGCCCTATACATAGCAAGCTGCTGAGCGGCTCGTTCGATGTGCTGGTCAACCTTCTCGCTGCAGACCTTTGCAAAAAGCTCATCGCTGACGAAACAGCCCGGCAGTTTTATATCGTGCATCAGTCTCGGCGCAGGAGTAATTGTGCTTAGAAGATAAACGTTGCCGATGACGGGAATGTCGAGTTTGGCATCGGCAAGATACCGCATAAGCTCTGTACTTTTTTTCCAGTCCCAGCCGACCTGTGTTATGAGGAACTTTGCTCCCGTTGCAATTTTCTTTTCCATCTTGAAGTACTGCTGCATCTGGGATTCTTCGTTATATTTGAACGGTGAAACCGCAGCACCCGCGAAGAACTGTCGTACGGATTGAAGAGCTTCGGGCTTTGCTTTTATAAGAGCATCGTTGTTTAACCGGCCGATTAAATCGAGCAGACCTATCGACTCCAGCTCGAAGACACCTTTTGCCGCAACAGGCTTATCGCCGGTCAGCGCAAGAATGCTTTCAACGCCGGTAGATTTGTGGGTATTCAAAAGACTTGTAATCCCGTCTTTGTTCATATCCTTGCAGCTTATGTGCGGGATGAAATCCAGCTCGCCGAGCAGATTTTTACTTGTCGCGAAACGGTGAACATCAGCAGGTTCGATATTGGCTATACCTCCCGGACTTTGCGGACTGGTTATCCCGACGAAATCAAAATCGGCAGGTATATCCTTGCCTTTGCTTTCTTTATGAGCCTGGAGGAATTTTTCAATCGGCTCGTAACTGAAGTTCGGCCCTCCGACAAGTTCAGCAACGATTACAAACCTGCTTTTGTTCTTTAAAGCCTGACTTAATCT
>MHYD01000069.1:14364-17713 GCA_001824645.1 Planctomycetes bacterium RBG_13_46_10 | reverse complement strand
TGTCGACAACGTCGGTACAAACTCGCTAACAACTGAATTGACGCCTGAATTTGTGCAGACTCACCTAATATAATAAATTCAGCGCAAAAACCAATATAAATACGGCGGCTTTTTTAATCTTGTATCGCCGGGCGGAACGTTTATTCGAGAATAACGGGGTCTTTAATCGTGTGGACAAGATGTTGATAATATAGCTGTGCCATTAAAATAAAGGCTTTGCGCAAAGCAGAGAAACTAATGCTGTTTTGGCTGTTTTTTTGCCGGGTTGATTAGCTAAAACTCAAAGCCCTATAATTGTTTACATAACCTCATTCTGCATAAATAGTTAGAGAGCTTCAGATTGTTTTAATCTTTTTATTGGTTTCCTAATCCGATGCGTTAGTGAATTTGGCCGAGGCGTAAAGCTTGCCCAGCCGTTAATGTTTGAATGCTGTATTAAAAGGTGGATAACTTCTCCCGCCAACAGGCGTATAGTTGTTGCAGAGCAAAAGACTTACAGCCGACAAGTGGTCGTTTGTGTCGTTATTGGCTGCAGTATTGGAGGATTTTTTGTTTAAGTTTTTTGCAAACATCAGCCGGATTTTCAGCTTTGCAGATACACGAGGAGACAGCAACCCTTCTTGCACCTGCTTGTAAAACCTTATCTATTGTTTCCAGATTAATCCCGCCAATCGCAACGGCTTCTATGGATTTATCTTTCAAAAATTCAAGGGCTTCGGACACATATTCAACCCCGCAAATCTTAACCTCTTTGGTATTCGTCGGAAAAACTGAGCCCAATCCTACATAGTGCGGCCTTTTTTCAACCGCTTTTTTCAGTTCCGCTATTGAATGAGTACTTAGCCCCGTTATTAAAGGCTTAATTTGGCATTTGTTAATCTCATCAAGCGGTAAATCGTTTTGCCCCAAGTGAATACCGTCGGCCCCTGCCGCAACAGCAATATCAACCCTGTCATTGATAATGCTTACCACGTTGTTTTGTTTACATAAATCAACAAACTTTTTAGCCAGCGAAAAGAAGTCGGCATCGTTCATTTCTTTTGCCCGCAACTGCAGACAGTCAATTCCGCCTTTGGCACAAGCCTTTGTTACAGCCGGCACATCCGGACAGATTTGTGTCGAGATTACGCCGTAAAGTCTTACTTTTGCGAATTTTAACGCCGCAAAACCGAACATCGCTATATCTTTTTCAAGGACATAGCAGTCATAACGCATCTGTTCAAAGCTATTGGCTGTCGCAGTATCTATGGTGGCTGCTGCTTCTGCGAGGACTCTCAGCGCCTCGGTGCTTCTCGCAAAGCCGGCTGTTACGCAGTCTTCGAGGTTTGCCCTTTTCATCTGGCCGGCCACTTCCATCCCGCAGCCGATATCGTTTTCGGTATCGCGGGCGGCAATAAGATGTTCTGGGTTGTGTGGGTCGTGTGGGTCGAGCTTTTTGACCGTATTGCTCAATTGATGCCTTATTTTTTTGCATCGGCTGCTGAGGCTTTCGTTATTTAGAGCAAATCTGCAAAATTCCTCCGCTATGCGCAACCCTTCGCGGGCGCGATTGAAATTAGCATCTATTATTCTGTAAATCGCAGGGTTCATAGCGTTGGATTATAAGATATGAGCAGAAAAATTAAAGCAGGAAAGTAATTTCGCTGATTTTGCGCAAAAAAAAAGGAGCTGCCTCCTCCTGGCCAGCTCCAATACCAAACGCAATTTATATATACAGAGCTCTTTTATATATATTTTTTAGCCCTGGTTGCGTACGCAGGGGGGGCTTACCTACTTCTCCTCCTCCGGATTTTCAGACAGCCCGCCCGGCAAAGTTAAAGTAAAGGTAAATAGAGCAAAGTTTATGCCAGAATTTTTGGGCGTAAAAGCACCAAGGCCGAATCAGTTGCAAGGACAGGAGTTAGAGAAAGTTATCAGCAATTTTCTCACTAAATTGCTGTTAAAAGCTGTGTTAAAGTTTAGCACCGTGTTGTTTTTGGGCAACATAAAAGCTGATAATAATGCTGAAAAACGGTTTTTTATAGGCACTAACACCTTATAGGACAAAAACTGGTGAAATGTTTAAAAAAAACAACAACGTTAATTATTTTCGCATTAATACGCTATGATTTGAATATCTCTGCCGGATGCTGCTACTGGTTGTCGTAAACGGCTTTTGGCTTTCGGTTGTCAGTCTGGCACAGCCAGTTATCGAAGATTCGCTGATATTTTTCTGTCGTGTCAGGCTGAAGCTCGATAGATACATCTCTTTGCCATTTGGCAACTTGCGATATTATGGGCTTTTGGTCTTCGGGATTTTTTCTCAGAATGAATTCTCCTTCAAGCTCATCAGGGTCTTCTGTAAGGTCGAATTTGATAACCATTTCGTTTGTCGCATCGTAAATAAATTTCTGCTGTTTGGTTATGAATCCTGCGGCGCCGTTATTTGTCCATGTTGAAAAGAACAATTTTCTTTCAGCTGTATTTGCCTTAAGTGCGTTTATGCCGTCGAAGCTTCCCTTTTCAATATCGAATCCCAAAAGAGCGAGCAATGTAGGTGTTACATCGATATTGCCGAGAAGGCGGTCAATTTTAACGGCTTTTTTAATAAGCTGCGGCGATTTTATAAACCAGAATACTTTCAGCGCCTCTTCGTAATGAACTCGTGCATGCCCGTATCTTCCGTGCTGGCCGAAAGCTTCGCCGTGGTCGCCGATAACACAGAAAATCAAATTTTTCCTGTCGGTTACCTGCGTCAGTCTTTCATACAGCTTTGCCAGGAAAGAATCAGTGTATTCAATAGTTCTGCGATATTTTTTTACAGGCTCATCGTCTTTTGGGTCATCATCGGTCGCGTACCAGGCTGGAACTTCATAGGGGTCGTGCGTTGCCGAGCCGAGAATACTTATCATAAACGGTTTTTGCGATTGCCGGATCCATTGGCAGACAGGTTCGATAATGGCAAATTCATCTGCCGCAAGGTAACCGAGATAACTGTTGGCATCAGGAATATCTTCACGTGCGAAGAAGTAATCGAAGCCGAGATTGTTTACGAGCCCCGGTCTTGCCTCGAAGGTACCTGCCGCAGACTGAAAGAATGCCGTTCGGTATCCGCCGCAGTTTTTCAGGATAGTTGCAATACTTTGATATGGCCTGTCTTTTACGGCAGCTTCGACATAATCCTGGTCGGTCGAGGGGTATCTGCCTGTATGAATTGCGAACAGGGCTTTTGTGGTATGAGTGGCGATTGTACGGCAGTTGGTAAATGAAGCGCCGCCGGCAGCAAGTTCAGCTAAAAACGGGACGTCGGCGCCGTCTTTGTCGAAGAAATTTGTTTGTCCCGGCGAACTTCCCTCCAGTACAACTATGA
>MHYD01000069.1:13160-14337 GCA_001824645.1 Planctomycetes bacterium RBG_13_46_10 | reverse complement strand
AATCCCAGGGAAGCGATGGATTTTCTTTAGCCGGAGAAATTTTTCTGTTTTGCTTTGCTGCAGCTTTCTCTTCCCGTTCCTGACGGATATTTACGAATATTGACTTTATAGCTTTAAGCTGGCTGTTATACCGCAATTCTGCGAAGACTTCTGTTCCGGTTTTTGGCTGTCGGATTTTTGCCACAACAGCAAGGCTGATAACCAGAATTGTATATATAATCAGCCTTATCCGTATATATTTTTTGGTAAGCCTCGGCACCTGCGGTTTTGCCAAAACACGAAAAAAGAATGCAAGTGCAACAGCACTGGGTCCAAGAAGCGCAAAAGCTGCAATGGGTTTGGCTGCAAGGTTATAGCCGATGATGACGAATCTGCTTACCGGGTCGAAGAAAAGCGGCGCAAGAACTGCCGGAAGCGCCTGTGTCCCTGTGGCGATGAGCCAGCCGGCGTTGATTACCGACCACGTGCAGACCAGTGCCGCAAAAACGAGAGCGACTCTTGCTGCCCATCGTCGCCGCCAGAAAAAACATACGAGTATGCAAAGCAGCTCGGCGGTTGCAAGTACAAAAACATCAGCGGCAATCCAACTGAAGTATTGGCCGAGCCGGTTTATATGAATTGCCCAATAGAGTTTGACCAGCAGAGTGCATAAAAGTGCACCGATTGTGATTATGCTTGCCGCCCAAACTGTTAGAAAAAATCCGGAGAGTTTGAAGAACCGCAAATTCATATATTAACTATATATGCAGTCCTGATAGATAGCAAGATTATATATCAAGGTCGTGTTCGATGTGAATTTTAACGTTATCGCTTCTGCCGTTGTTATCTTGGCGGGTTTGCCTGGCTTTCATTGTGCTTATAAAAATCCTGACGGCATTGAAACAGCAAATACAGCCTACTATGATAAAAATTGCAGCGGCGATTACGGCGAGAACTTCCTTTAAAATCCAGACGAGGGTCCCAAAGCCGATGAGAAGTAAACCAATTACAAAAAGCCCCTTTGCAAAGCCCTTTGAAACCTGATTGAACGAATTGGAATAGAAATTGAAAAACATAATGAAAAGGTTATCCCGCACCTGATTTTTCAGGTGCGGGATTCAACAATTTTAAATTTTCATTCCCCACTTTCGTGGGGACAAGTTTTAAATTTTAAATTTCTTAATACATTCCTCCGCCG
>MHYD01000069.1:12248-13149 GCA_001824645.1 Planctomycetes bacterium RBG_13_46_10 | reverse complement strand
AGGCGTCTCTTTCTTTTCCGGTATTTCACTGACTACAGCGTCAGTTGTCAAAAGCAGCGAAGCGATTGACGCTCCATTCTGCAAAGCGGTGCGTTCGACCTTTGTCGGAACGATCACGCCGAACTCAATCATATTGCCGTACTCTTTTCTCATCGCGTCATAGCCGAAGTTGACATCGGTGCTGTCCATAACTTTCTGAGCAACGATTGAGCCGTCAAGACCCGCATTTGTCGCAATCTGCTTAATCGGAGCGATGACAGCTCTTTTCACGATATCGATACCGATGGCTTCATCGCCTTTTGTCTTTATTTTATCCAGAGATTTCAATGTCCGCAACATAGAAGTGCCGCCGCCCGGCAAGATACCTTCCTCGACAGCCGCTCTGCATGCGTGGAGAGCGTCTTCGACACGGGCCTTTTTCTCTTTCATTTCAGCTTCGGTTGCCGCACCGACATTAATTTGTGCAACGCCTCCGCTGAGCTTGGCTAATCTTTCCTGAAGTTTTTCAATATCATAATCGCTCGTTGTCGCATCGATTTCTTTCTTGATTTGTTCGATACGTCCCTTAATTGCTTCTGTCGTGCCTGCACCTTCGACAATGGTGGTATTTTCCTTGTCGATTGTAACTCGTTTTGCCTGGCCGAGCTGAGCAAGCTCTACGTTTTCAAGCTTGACGCCGAGGTCTTCAAAAACAGGTTCGCCGCCGGTAAGAACGCCGATATCGGCAAGCAGGGCCTTGCGCCTGTCGCCGAAGCCCGGAGCCTTTACCGCTGCGCACTGCAGAACGCCGCGGAGTTTATTGACTACCAGAGTGGCAAGCGCTTCGCCTTCGATGTCTTCAGCGATAATCAGCAGGGGCCTGCCCGCTTTGGCGATTTTTTCAAGCAGCGGCACAAGCGAT
>MHYD01000069.1:8584-12161 GCA_001824645.1 Planctomycetes bacterium RBG_13_46_10 | reverse complement strand
GATGCTCATCTTTTTGAGCTCATCGATGATTTTTTCAACCGCCATATCGATGCCGCGTTTTACCTGCATCGGATTAGCGCCTGCCGTGATGTTTTTCAGGCCTTCCTCGAAAATTGATTCTGCAAGAATTGTTGCGGTCGTTGTTCCGTCGCCTGCAACTGTACTGGTCTTGCTTGCGACTTCCTTTACCATTTGAGCGCCCATATTTTCATAAGAGTCTTCCAGCTCAATTTCTTTTGCGACTGTAACGCCGTCTTTTGTAACGGTTGGCGAACCGTATGATTTTTCAAGGATAACGTTTCTTCCGCAGGGGCCTAAAGTAACTTTTACTGCCTGCGCCAGTTTCTTGACGCCCTGACGGATTGCCTCGCGGGCCTCGGTATTAAAAGCAATTTTTTTTGCTGCCATAATCTTGTCTCCTGTGCTTAGGGGTTTATTTTTCGATAATTGCCATAATGTCTGATTCTTCCATAATCAGGTATTCTTTGCCGTCGAGTTTTACCTCTGTCCCGGCATAACTCGTAAAGAGTACCTCGTCTCCTTTTTTAACCTGCATTTTGCTTCTTGCTCCGTCATCGAGCAGTTTTCCTTCTCCGACGCTGACGATTTTGCCTCGCTGGGGTTTTTCTTTTGCCGAGTCCGGCAGAACAATACCGCCGGCCGTTTTGCTCTCAGCCTCGATGCGTTCGACAATTACCTTGTCTGCCAATGGTCGAATCTTCATTACCTTGTCCTTTCAAAACAAAAAAATACCGTAATTTTCAGCTTTATTTATAATCCGGCTGTCAATTTATCCGCCTCAGACGAAAAATACAACATCCCTGTTATATTGCAAATGATGTGCCACAGCCCATAAGCAACCCCATTCAAGCCATAAGTCTTTTTGGCTAAAATAGTTATAAAAATATATCGCAGGGCGGTCATCTTTGTATTATCTGCAAATATGCCGGTTTACTGCCAGTATGACAGCCAAATGCAATTTAACCGAAATATAAGGTAATTATCGCATAAAGTAGCCTAAAAAGTGACTAATATAAAAAAATTATTTAATTTTATTGATTTTAGACTTGACATTATTAAGATATTTGTTAATATTAAGCAAGAAGTATTAAACTTTATATGTCAAAAAAGGTAAAATTATGAAAAAATTACCAACGTTATGCCCTGCGTGCCAAAGCCAGTTAAGTATCAAGAAATTGTCATGTACCAAATGCAATACTGAAATAGAGGGTTCATTTGCTTTGCCGGGACTGCTCCGATTGTCTGTTGATGACCAGGAATTTATTCTGCAATTTGTCAAATGCAGCGGTTCGTTAAAAGAAATAGCCCGGCGGTTAAAACTGAGCTATCCGACCGTGCGAAACCGTATCGATGATATTATTAACCAAATTAAATCGCTGGAGAATCAGGATTAAAAATTAGAGAGGAACAATTATGATTGATGACAAACTTCAAAACCAAAGCCCAAAAAGAACGCTGACTCAATGGCTGTTCAATCCATTTCAATTCATCGCCGGCGGCAGCTCCCTGCTGTTGGGAGTTCTGATTATCCTTATAACAGCATATATAGGCTCGTTGAGCAATACGCATTTTGACGGCGTATTGGATGTGCACCTCGGCAAAGATGTGCCGTTATGGTTATTTTTGGCTGAAGTACTAATTGATTGGCTTTGTCTTTCCATAGTGCTTTTGATTACCGCTTTTATCGTATCACAATCATCTTTCAGAATAATCGACATCTTTGGTACTCAGGCTTTGGCCAGGGCGCCTTATCTTTTGGCAGCTTTGCTTGCCCTTCCTAAAGGCGCTGCAAGATTTGGCGAATACCTGACAGCCAAAGCTATGAATAAGCCGGTGACGGTTGAGCTTCAAAATACCGATGTGCTGTTTTTTGCGGTTATGACTATCGTTACTCTTTTGATGCTCATCTGGATGGTGGTTTTGATGTATCGGGCTTACAGCGTCTCGTGCAATCTAAAGGGCCGTAAAGCCCTGATAAGTTTCGTTGTCAGTTTAGTTCTTGCGGAGGCCCTCTCGAAGATAGCTATTTGGCAATTATTTGTACAAACAGGCATATCTATATGCGGTCAGGATTAACAGGAAAGCTGGAACGGAATATAGTTATTACACTTAAAAATTGCCCGGCCTCGCCAATAAGTTAGTTGATTTTTACGATTTCAGCGGCTTTCTGCGGGTTATCCGTTGCCTTTCGCTAATGCCGCTTTAGTCCTATAAACTCATCAAATCGAAAAAAAATATATATCAATATTTAGCCCGCATTTTAAATCCTTTTTTTAACAGATGTTACGTATGCCCTTTATCGGGCTTTTTCAATATTTTTGCACAGATATAGTGCCAGGCCTGATTTACCGATGACTATATCGTTATGTTTTACAGACATAGTCTCTGGCAATGTAGAGGGTGAAAAATGATTAAGAATAAAGTTTATTCAACGATTTTGACGGTTCTCGTAATGACGTTAAGTCCTGCCGTTATAATATCGCTTTTGATTTATGCGGACAGCAGGGCGGATAGTATTCGTAAAAACGCCAATAAAATACAGACACTTACGGATTCATGGCATTCGCTGGAACACGAAACAGCGAATTTACTGACAGAGCCGGCTACAGGCAGCGACGAGAAAAAATGGCTCCATAGCGTACGAATATTCGATGCCGTGCTTAAAACATTCCTGAACGATTCACAGACAAAAGAGCTTGCAGCAAAAAAACAGGTCTTTGAAAGCAGGTTGAATAATGTCGAACAATCGTGGCTGACCCTGAAAGATAGAATCGGACCGTCTGTTTCTCATCTGACCGAGCGTGTAAAAACAGGCAGCCAGAGCGATTTGACTTCGCTGAACGCTGACCGCAAAGAAGAAGGAGGCCTGCTCTATAAGACAGGTTATCTCTCAGCCAAAGCTCATCTCCTGACTTCGGACGATTTGCCCGAACAGGACGACAATAATCAGCTTGTGCAGTTGACAGAGGATTGTCGTTATATACTTTCGATATCTCGAAAAAATTACATACCTCTCCTTGATGAGATGACAAAAATCATCTCCAGCCGGGCATCCGAACAAATTGTTCATATACGTCTTGCTGCTTTCGGCCTGTCGGTGGCGACGATTGTTTTTATGGTACTCTTTATGACTCGCATGCAGAGAAGGTATCATCTCGACCGCCTTGGGCTTGAACAGCTTGTACATCATCATAAAAACGAACTTGCCTCGGCCAACGACAAAATAAAAGCAGTCGAACAGCAGAACGAGGAGATGAACAGCCAGTTGCAGACTTCGGTCGGACACGCAAATTTAATGACTCAAAGGGCAATGGAAGCCGACCGGGCCAAAAACGAATTTCTGACAAATATGAGCCACGCAATTCGTATCCCGTTAAATGCAATTACGGGTTTCAGTGAAATGCTCAGCGAAGAGAACTTAACTGACCAGCAGAAAGAACAGGTCAGGATGATTCGCGACAGCGGCGACAGTCTTCTTCAATTGGTAAACGATATTATTGACTTTTCGAAAATCGAAATGGGAAAAGTTAATATTAAAATTGCCATTTGCAACATC
>MHYD01000069.1:8386-8510 GCA_001824645.1 Planctomycetes bacterium RBG_13_46_10 | reverse complement strand
AGCACCCGGAAAGCTGCAGGCAATTTTTAAGCCTTTCTTCCATACAGACAGCCATGCAATTCGTAAATTCGGAGGCACCGGCCTGGGTCTGGCGATAACACAACATCTGGCAGAATTGCTCGGC
>MHYD01000069.1:6926-8285 GCA_001824645.1 Planctomycetes bacterium RBG_13_46_10 | reverse complement strand
GACCAACCAGGCGCTCGCAAGGCTTTTACTCAGGAAGATGAATCTTGAAACGGTAATAGTCGAGAACGGCGAACTGGCGATAGAAAAAATGATGAACGAAAATTTCGACCTCGTTTTGATGGATATTCAAATGCCCGTGATGAACGGTTATGAAGCGACAAAGGCTATGAGAGAAAAAGGTATCGAAAAACCGATAATCGCCCTGACGGCTTGTGCAATGAAAGGCGACGAGGAAAAGTGCTTTGCCGCAGGATGCACCGATTATCTTTCAAAACCAATCGACAGAAAAAAACTCGTAAGAACTCTTTCGAAATATCTTTCTAAAGCGGATACAAACCGACCCGAAAACGGTCCCGAAACCAAAGTTGAAGAAAAGGAGAAAAATATGGAAATGCCTACCCAGCAGACGCCTCAAATCGCCGATAGCCAGGAACTCGAACTGGATTGGAATCTTCTTATGGACAGAATCGGCTGCGAAGAGCTCGTTGATGAAATAATACCAATCTTCATCAAGGACAACACTGACAGAATGCAGAAGCTCGAACAAGCTGTGGAAAAGAATGATATAAGCGAAGTAAAATTCTTCGCCCATTCTCTAAAGGGTGCAGCAGGCACCGTCGGGGCGGCAAAACTCTCAGAGCTTGGCAAGAAGCTCGAAGACGATGCAAGAAACTCGAACAGTACGAACTTCAAGCCCCTCTGTCAGGAGATGAGGGTGCGTTTCGACAGGATTATAGAGTTTCTCAAGAAAAGCGATTGGAAGGAAATCGCCAAAGCCGCCTCTCCTCAGCAGCAGGCCGGCAAAAGCTGATTTCAGCCCCAAAAGTTTCTATGCCGCTGTTTTATCGCCCGCGCAATTCCCGGGGCAATACGCCTCTGCCGCAATCTGTTTATTGACATTCCCCCGAGCCTCATATACCATAATTTCGTATTAACCTCGCATTTTGTCGGCTGAGTGGCGGAATGGCAGACGCTGGGGACTTAAAATCCCCTGCCCGTAATTGGGCGTATGGGTTCGACTCCCATCTCGGCCAGTTCCTTATTGCAGGAGCTTTGTTTTGACCGAAAGAAAAATTCAGGCTATAGTTTTTGACCTCGGAGAGACACTGCTGAACTTCGGCAAAGTCTCCCCGAAAACCCTTTTTAAAGAGGGCGGCAAACTTGCTTATAACTTCCTGAAAAATCTCAATCAGCCTGTCGGAACCCTGTGGTCTTTTCTCCTCGGCCATCTCGCAGTCGTCCGTCTGCTCGGCTTATGGTCGGATATCATCAAAAGAGATTTCGACTCAACCGAAATCCTCAAAAAAATCAATCAAAAAAGAGGCGTCAACCTCTCCGAGCAGCAATGGCAGGACTTCG
>MHYD01000069.1:5187-6909 GCA_001824645.1 Planctomycetes bacterium RBG_13_46_10 | reverse complement strand
TCCGCAAGCCCGACAAGAGAATCTTCAAAGAGGCCGCTGCCGCCTTGCATTGCGCACCTGCCGATGTGCTTTTCGTCGGCGACAGAATCGACACGGACATCACAGGTGCCCTCGATGCTAATATGCCGGCAGCAATAAAAAAAGCCTATACTAATACCCTCAAAAAAATACCCCCGAATGTAATCAAAATCGATTCCCTCTCCCAGCTCGTCGCAATCGTTGTTTAGCCCCGCACCTATTGGGTATTTACCCCGTACTTATCGAATATTCTTATTCATCTGATTATACTTATTGAAAAAGATAAGTGCGGCAGTTCTTCAATTATCACTACGGCAAAATAAATAGGTGCGGGGTTCGTCTTTCCGTTGTTAATTCTCACGTTCTTCTGAAGACTGCTACTATATGTTCAACTTCCACCACGAACAGCCGATTATCGCCTTCGAAATCTACCGGTATTGCTCCTTTTGGATTGAACAGGACTTTATCGTATTGTTTGAGCGGTATCTCCGGCATATTTTCCACTTCAGCCGAGACTGCGACTATTCTGCCGGTGATGGTTGGTATTTCTATATTATCCGGCAGTTTGATTCCGCCTTTAGTTTCTTTTTTATCTTCATCTTTACGGATGAGGATTCGTTTTCCGATTGGCTCGACCGTCTCGATTGGCTTTGATTCTGCGTTTTTTATCTCTTTATCCGCTTCCATATCAACCTTCTTTACTTACGACTTATGCTCTTATGACTTATGCACTTTTACCCTTTGTGGCTTTTTACGTTAAACGCAGGACGAAATACGTAACGAGCATCGCAACCGCAGCCGCTTAACGTCTTTCCTTATCTGGTTTCATTTTTTTGCTCTTTGTTTTTATTTGTTTCTATCTTTTTACTGTTTTCTCAGGTTTAGTTCTACAATAATCTCCTCTGGCGAGGGCTTATTTGTCGTAAAACCTAACCCTATCACTTACGAAACCGACCCTATTTCTTGCGCCCCAATCCCGCCCCTGATGGACATCCTTCATCGACAATAACTTTTTTCTCACAGCTTTTTTGTGATAAATCAACATTTTTTATGCACGAGTTCCCGACAATTTAAAACTGAAAACATAGCTAAACCTTTGTCGTAACTTGTTTATTTGCAAGAGGATACCGCTGTTAAAATAGCTTGTTTATCAGCAAATTGCCTCTTTTATCATCTATTTACTTGAAAAAGCGGAAAAAAAATTTTCCGGTTTGATTTTATGGTAGATTTTTTAATGGAATACTGAGCGAACTGCCGATTATTTAAATTGGTATAGGACTATATCGTACTGTAGCGTAAGAACGACCGAATTATTTAATGTACATAAGGTGAAATAGCGAACAAACGGCTGGTTATTTAGTATATTAAAAGTGAAATCTTCTTCTTCCTCCTCCTGCGAGCAGTTGGTGTTTCTTCACCGGGCACAACTGCTCGTTTTTTATTTGGTTTTTTGTTAATGGGTAAGCAAGAGTGTATTTGTGTGCGGGTAAGAGGAGATTTGCATGGGAATGAGAGGAGGGTTTACGTATGAATGAGATAAGGTTTGCATGTGAATGAGAGGGGGTTTGTTTGTGGGCGGGGGGAGGGAATCTTTAAGATTTTGCAGAGGTTTTTCCGGGTCTTTTTTCGAGGGAGGATTTTGGGGGTTTCTTTTCAGGGGCAGATTTTTGAGCGTCCTTTTCGGGAGAAGAACTTTCGGTTTTC
>MHYD01000069.1:5032-5174 GCA_001824645.1 Planctomycetes bacterium RBG_13_46_10 | reverse complement strand
ATTTTTTGGTTCTGCCGAGGAGCTGGTCGGCTTCTTCAATTGTTTTTGGAGGCCAGCCGCCTTTACTTTGAAGCTCTTTTAACTCCTCTAATTTTTTGAAACTAATGATAGTCCTGCAGCGAGGAAATCTGTTGCAGCCGAG
>MHYD01000069.1:4686-5009 GCA_001824645.1 Planctomycetes bacterium RBG_13_46_10 | reverse complement strand
GAATTACAAGCTCACCTTCCTTGCATTTATAACATTTCAGGCCGGTAGGCTGGGGAGGGGCCTTGGGCGGAACGATATTGCCATCCTTATCAATACGCTGGGCAGTCTTGCAAGTGGGATAATCAGAACAGCCCAAAAAGACGCCGAAACGGCTGCGTTTTTTAACCATAGGCTTGCCGCAGTTGGGACATTTGTGCTCGGTAACTTCATCGATAACCATTTTGCCCTCTTTGTCGCAGGGATTTGCGAATTTGCAATCCGGATAAGCGGAACAGCTTAAGAATTTTCCGTTTTTGCCGAAACGATAGACGAGCGGTTTGCCG
>MHYD01000069.1:4399-4530 GCA_001824645.1 Planctomycetes bacterium RBG_13_46_10 | reverse complement strand
GAAGCTTCATTATAACGGGCAGGCGGTTTTGTAAAATGCTGGTCGGCCTTGATGTCGATGGGTGCTAATTTGTCGCCCTGCGATAACGGCGGCAACTGCTGCTCTGAAGAACTTGTGTGCCAGATTTTAGT
>MHYD01000069.1:441-4238 GCA_001824645.1 Planctomycetes bacterium RBG_13_46_10 | reverse complement strand
CGGAGAGCAGAGACTTGATTTCATCGGGAACGATATCAACATCAGTCGGTCTGATGGCTTCGTGGGCCTGCTGAGCGTTTTTGCCGGAGGCGTAGAAGTTCGATTTTTCGGGGACGTATTGTTCGCCGATATTATTGGCTATATATTTTCTGGCATCGTTGAGCGCTTCGGGTGAGAGGTGAGTGCTGTCGGTTCGCATATACGTAATAAGGCCGAGTGTCCCCATCGAGCCGAGGTCGATGCCTTCGTATAGCTGCTGGGCGATTCGCATCGTGCGTTTTGTGGCGAAGCCAAGGCGGTTTGCGGCGGCCTGCTGAAGAGTCGAGGTGATAAACGGAGGAGCAGGGCGTGAGGTCGAGCTTTTTATCTGAATATTACTGATGGCAAAATCAGCATCCTTGAGGGCGTTATATATTTTTTGAGCATCTTTTTCATTGTCCACATCGAAAGGTTTGCCGGCTACGGTCGAAAGCTCGGCAAGGAATGCGCTATGTTCGGCAAGCCAGTCGTTCTGCTGGGCGATGGTAGGGGTACGATTACCGCTCATTGACATTCGCGGCTCTGACCCCGCCAAAGTGTTGGCGGGGCTAACCTGCATAAATTTCTGCCATTGGTTGGTATATTCTTTTTGTTTATCTATATGGTTAGTGAAGATTGCGGGGATGAGCCAGTATTCAACTGGAACGAAGGCGCGGATTTCTCTTTCGCGCTGGACAATCATCTTTACGGCGACGGACTGGACGCGGCCGGCAGATAAACCTCTGGCGACTTTTTTCCAGAGGAGCGGGCTGATTTTGTAGCCGACGATGCGGTCGAGGATTCTTCTTGCCTGCTGAGCCATTACCTTGTCGATGTCGATTTTGCCGGGATTTGCGAAGGCCTGGGCGATTGCTTTTTTTGTGATTTCATTAAAAATTACACGGTTTGTTTTTTCGTCCGGCACGCCGAGCACCTGCGCAAGATGCCAGGCGATTGCTTCGCCCTCTCTGTCAAGGTCTGTTGCAAGGTATAATTTTTTGCAGTTTTTGGCGTACGATTTTAATGTGCTGACGGTTTTTTTTCTGGCCGGGGTAATTTCATAGGTCGGTTTGAAATTGTTTTCGATGTCAACACTGATGCCTTTCGAGGGGAGGTCGCGGACGTGGCCCATCGAGGCGTGAACGGTAAAGTCGGGACCGAGATATTTATTTATGGTTTTGGCCTTGGCCGGAGATTCTACGATGACAAGATTTTTGCCTGAAGATTCTTTTGCAGTCGTTTTTTTTGCCATAAGATAAGGACAAATACATTCTGGGCGGGATATTGTCAAGAAAAAACAGTTTTTATATCGGACTTGGGCACAGAGCAGGAATATTTGAGGCGGAGCAGTGCGAAAATGCCGAACGCAAATGTACTTCGGGCGTATGAACTAAAAGAAGCCTTTAATTTTTTGAAAGGGCTGAAGATGCACGTTCCTGCGAACATAGCAAGATTTGACCAAAAGCTGCACCGCTGGGAACACGATTTTCTGGTTACATCGGGGAAAATAGTCCACAATAAAGAGACAATGGGGATGATTGTGGTATTGGCACTTACGTTTTTGGCGCTTTTGCTGCTTACCTTTTTCTCTCAAGCGGGCAGCGATTCGCTGATAGCGCCGATGGGGCCGTATTATCATTAGGAATGCGATTGATTAAGGCTTTTGGTTTTGTATGAGTTTGTGCAAGAGCGGGGCGAATTTTCTAACGGCGTTTCCGCGGTGAGAGATACTGTTTTTTTCTTTTACAGATAGCTGCGCAACCGTTTTGTCTAAATCCGGCAGAAAGAATATAGGGTCGTAGCCGAAGCCGTTTGAGCCTGCTTCTTTTTCAGCGATAATACCTTCAAGTTTACCTTCTGTTTCGAGCAGTACTTTCTGCGGAGAAGCAAGACATAAAGAGCAGGCAAATCTTGCGGTTCTTTTTTGTTTGGGAATATCTTTTAGCAGGGTTAGAACTTTTTGCATATTTTTATGGTCGAGGAGTTGTCGATTTTTAGGTGAACCGCCGGTAAAACCGGCGGCTAAATATTCTTTTGTAACCCCCACCGCAGGGGTGGGGGCTAAACAACTGAAACGGGCGGAATTTACGCCGGGGGCGCCGTTGAGGGCATCGACAACAAGGCCGGAGTCGTCGGCGAGGGTCCAAAGGTGCGTCTGTTTTGCATAGCCGAGGGCTTTTTTGCGTGCGTTTTCGGCAAAAGTTTTGCCGTCCTCGATAATTTCCTTTGTATCGGGAAAATCGGAGAGAGAGACCCAGTCGATATCGAAATCGAGCATCTGAGAAATTTCAGATAATTTGCCGGGATTGGTTGTCGCGACCAAGATTTTTAAAGTTTTGTGCATTAAAGAGAACTCAGAGAACGAACTAAAAATATTTTTTCACCACAGAGACACCTGCCTTCGTCCCCAAGGGACTACGGCAAGGCAGGCAGAGAACACAGAGATTTTTTAATTTTTATCTAATATAGACTAACACTGTTTTTAAAATAGACTAAATCTGCCGAACAAAAGACCCAATAAACCTTTACGAGTTTTTATGTCTTCGGCAATGGGGTCGTATTGCAAGTGCTTTTTGCAATTTGAACATTCAAAATAAAGAAAACCCTTTTCGTCTTTCCCTCTAAACTGAAATTTCTCAAAGAAAGTGCCTTCTATTTTGCAGAAAGGGCATAGTCTTTTCTTGTTTTTTAAATCATCAGAAATAGATTTGATTTGGTTGGCTAATTTTTCTTGGATAGCAGAATCAGTAAAATCCAAAGCACCATTTTTCAGCTCAATATTATCCACCTCTTTAATGACCAGTTCAATTGTCGATTCACAAGAGCATTTTATTCTTATGTAATACCAATCGGATAAGTCAGAATTGGTTGGGACACCTAAGTAATCTTCCAACATTTCTTTAAATTTATCTGGGGCGATTTTTAGGTTGCCGAAAGTCTCATGTATCTTTTTAATAGCACTATTGGACTTACCAATATTGGCCAGAAACTTTTGCGCAACAAGTTCTCCATCTATCATTTTTTCAATAATCATCAGATGGAGTATGTGAATTGAAAGTCCTGTAATAAGTACCGAGCATTTATCTATTGCTTCGTCAATTGGAACGTGGAAATTTTTTGAGATCGATTTCGCAATTTGTTCACAAAGGCGGTTCTTAGCCTCAAATGATAGAGCATGTAATAAATGTGCTTGTTTTGTTGTTTTATCCACAATTTTCTCTGTGTCTCTCTGTGTCTCTGTGGTGAATAATAAATTCTCTTTCCTTAACTCAGCAGTTTCTTCAAAAGCGCTCTTTGGAAGTGGAGGCGGTTTTCGGCCTCGTCGAAGACGATCGAATTTTGCGATTCCATAGCCTCATCGGATATTTCATAGCCGCGATACGCTGGCAAACAGTGCATAATTTTTGCTTTCGGAGCTAAAGATAAAAGTTTTGCGTCAATGGTAAAGCCCTGGAAATCGGCGATGCGTTTTTGCTTTTCGTTTTCCTGTCCCATACTGACCCAGGTATCGGTGTAAATAACATCTGCGCCTTTTACGGCGTCGTGAGGGTTATTCATCTGAACAGTTGTGCCGGCGGCAAGTTGGTTCGTGAGGTCAATAGATTTTTTGTCGAGTTCGTAGCCTTTGGGCGAGGCGATGACGATTTTCATACCGAGCTTTGCACAGGCAAAAGCCAATGAGCGTGCGACATTGTTGCCATCGCCGATGTAGGCGATTTTTATGCTTTTGAGTTTGCCGAGGTGTTCGCGAATAGTCATAACATCAGCCATTGCCTGAC
>MHYD01000069.1:163-305 GCA_001824645.1 Planctomycetes bacterium RBG_13_46_10 | reverse complement strand
TAAAACCGGGGGCTAAATAATTCGTCGCCGTACCGGCGACGGCTAAACAAATATATCAAATGTTATTTAAAACATTATCGAGAATACCAACGGCCTTGTCAATTTCATCTTTTGTAACGTTCATTGCAGGCATCAACCGGAG
>MHYD01000069.1:0-137 GCA_001824645.1 Planctomycetes bacterium RBG_13_46_10 | reverse complement strand
GCAGGCCGTTTTCGAGACAATTGCTGACAATTTCGGCGCCGGGTGATTTCAGCTGGATTCCGAGCATAAGTCCTTTGCCGCGGATGTGGTCAATAATACTATGTTTCGATTTTAACTGATTAAGTTTATCGGCAGCG
>MHYD01000068.1:69196-73973 GCA_001824645.1 Planctomycetes bacterium RBG_13_46_10 | reverse complement strand
GCCGAGTGGGCTGCCGGCGTGAACTTTTACGAGGGCACGGAGCAGGTTCCCGCAGGCAAGCGAATGCTGTTTAGCGCCGGCGGCGGCGGTGGGCAAATGGCAGGTTCGATGAACCTGAATGCCGATGGCCAGAAGATGTTCCTCAACGCAGTTGCGTATATGCTCCCCGTCAAGCCGGTCGATCCCGGCACTGATGCTCTTATCGCATACTACGCGCTGGAAAATAATGTAGAAGATAGTTCCGGCAACGGCCTCAATGGTACCATAGTCGGCGAACCAAATTATGTCGAGGGTGTAACCGGCATGGCGATGCAATTCGACGGCGTCAACGATTGCGTGGACCTCGGTAAAAATCCGCTGTTTAATCCCACAGGCAGCTTCAGTGTTGCGCTTTGGGCAAACATCGGAGACTGGTCAACAGAGTGGCTGCATAGCCCCATCGGCAATCGCAGTGACGGTGTGGGCTGGTGCCTGCGCAGGTTCGGCTCATGGTGGGTGATATCTCAGGGATACACACAATCAAGCGAAGCGCTCTGCTTTACAACAAGAGGCATAGGTCATGCTGCCGATGATATAGAAGACACACCCAGCGAGACAGTCCCGCCGCTTAACGAGTGGCTTCATATAGCGTGCGTGTATGACAGTGAAAACAACTTCAAGTACATTTATTTTAATGGTGCGGAAGACACGGCATGGAAGACCAATCCGGAGCCATTGACTGCCGCTACCCAAAGATTTTATTTGGGAGCAAGGTCAAATGGCGGTGATAGCGGACCGGAGGCACTGTTTACCGGAATGCTCGACGAGGTTGCGCTGTACAATAGAGCTTTATCTGTCAGTGAGGTAATGTACCTGGCAGGTAAGTAACCATAAGCGGTTGCAATACTGCAATTTGTACATTTTCGGGGCCTATTCCGAGTTGTCATAGGCCCCGATTTTTTGGTATTGGTTCCCATTTGAAGCTTCATGTCTTTTTATGCCGCTTTGTAATCAAGATTATATCAGGAACGCACTTTTTTCTACTTCTTGTATAAAAAAATATTTCTTGGTTGAATTAATACGGCCCAAGGACATTGCTAAATGCTTCAAGCTTGTGGTGAGGGCTTCGACTGAGCTCAGCCGAATGTCCTTGTCGAATCCAAAGGTATTACAAGATGGATTCTACTACTGCCAATGAGTTCTTGCAGTTACTTCTAAAGAACCAGAGGCGTATTTACGCTTTTATTCTGGGAATGGTGCCGGACTGCGAAGATATAGAGGATTTATTTCAGGAAACAGTTCTGATCATGTGGTCAAAGTTTGACAGCTACCAGCGAGGTACAAGCTTTACCTCGTGGGGGGTCACCGTAGCAAAATACCACATTTTCAGCGCTCGCAAACGCCGTTCGAAATATATGCGGCATTTCAGCCCGGCCGTTCAAGCATTATTGCAGGCCAGGGCCGACCATTATATTCAATATCTCGATGACCGAGTGCACGCACTACGTAACTGCCTGAAGAAGCTTAACAAGGAGGATTATGAGTTGATTAAGATGCGTTATGAGGAGGAAGTTCCCATTCAATCCATTGCCGAGCGCATGGGACGTTCCATGCAGAGTATTTACAAGAAAATTGCCCGGATTCATGAGGCGCTGGTTCGATGTGTTCAAAGGACAATGAAAATGGAAGGATTAACATGAGTGGTTATGACCATATCCCAGTAGAGTTTTCCGAGTGGGTCATTCGATTGCTGGAAGGTTCGATCACGGATGAGCAATTTGCCCAGCTCGATTACGAAATGGAACACAACGAAGCGGCCCTGATACATTATTTCGAGTTCATTTCTACGTATGCCGGTTTGACGGACCTTGGTCAGGCGTCGCCGGTCCCTACAGTATTATTTGATGAAAAAGATGAGCCTTTGAGTCCGGAGGAGCTGTTCGATTTCTTCAAGCCTGCACACCCAATTAAATTGGAGGCAGGTAAAGCCAGTTCTATTTACTCTGATTCAAACAAGTCTGAAGAAGAAAAGAAGCGCCAGATTGAAGACTATGCTCGGCAGCAGCTTGAGGCGTTTCTTGCACGGGAGCATAGAGCCAACCAGGAACCTCAGTTTCAAAATGCCGGTTGGGATTTTTCATTGATTATCGATAATGTAACTAAGGCTTCAAAATGGCTTGGCAGAAAAAGTGTAAGGGTAACAAAAGCAGCAGCCGTCTATCTGGCAGTATTATTGTTTATCCTGCTCTCTTTACATTTTTATAAAACGTTCACCCCTTATGAAATTGCGACGTTAAATACATCGCTTAACGCCAGATTTGCCGGCAATCAAAACCTGGTCTCCGGAGAAAGACTGACCAAACGAAAAGCTCCTTTACTTCTGCAAACTGGGTTAATCGAGATAATATTCGATAGGGGAGCAAAAGTGCTGCTGGAAGCTCCCGCCATGTTTCAATTG
This sequence comes from Planctomycetes bacterium RBG_13_46_10, assembly GCA_001824645.1. Lineage (GTDB taxonomy): Bacteria > Planctomycetota > Phycisphaerae > Sedimentisphaerales > Anaerobacaceae > RBG-13-46-10. The sequence continues at coordinate 71,536 of MHYD01000068.1, read as the reverse complement.
AAGTCTGCCGACCGAATAATCCTGCATACAGGGCAATTGTTTGCCTTTGTGCCGAACTATGCACAAGGATTTACTGTTGAAACGCCTAATTCGCGCATTGTTGATAGGGGGACTGAATTTGGAGTTAGAGTCGAGCAGAATGGAACGAGCGATTTGCACCTGTTTACCGGAAAAGCCACATTAACTTCGGACTCCGGCAGCAGGGCCGGACGAACTCTGACATTGACGGCAGGCCAGGCTAAGCGTGTTGACGCGAGCGGATATGTTAAGGACATCCCCATCAAAAAGCAGGAATTTGTACGGCATTTTTATTCGGAAACAGGATTTATTTGGAGAGGTCAGAGACTCTGTTTGGCAGATATTGCCGGAAAGGGCAATGGGCTTGGCACCGGCCAAACCAATGTCTATGTAGATCCGATAGAGGGATATAAAGATTCACTTTATTGTAGCGGCAAGGGCAATGAATACCATCCGCTTGCAGCTAATCCGTTCATCGATGGTCTCTTCATTCCGGATGGAAGCAAAAAGCAAATCGTCAGTTCACATGCACATGAGTTTGCGAATTGCCCCAAGACCAATGGTGAATGCTATGCCACTGCGGGGGCCAATCCGATTCAGGGTGTATGGGCAACGAATATGAGAAATGGAATCATACAGTTTGCCGGGCAAGACTACGGTAATCGAGAACATCCCTGTATTGTGATGCACGCCAATCTGGGTATTACATTTGATTTGAGCGCCATACGGGCTATGTGTCCTGATATCAAGATGACCCGTTTTGTTTCCCAATTCGGCATCGCTGATTTTGAGGAAACCGCAGGCTGTAATGCGGATTTTTGGGTACTCATAGATGGACAAGTTCGTGAAAGTCGTCGGCACATCACACAGAAGAACGTTTTAATTGGTGTTTCCGTAGAACTGAGTCCCTTCGATCGTTTTTTGACGCTCGTAACAACAGATGGAGAAGATATAGATCGTATGGGAGCTTATCAGCGATCATACACGTGTGACTGGTGTGTATTTGTGGAACCTGCATTACTATTGGAAACAGGAGATAAATAGGCAAACATACGAGCAAGATAACAAACTATCGTGTTCCGGAGATAAAGGTGTTCAGCATTATGGTATTCGGTCGGAATGATACTATTTTTTTCTTATTAAAAGGAGGACTATTATGTGTAGAAAATTTATATTTTTGTTTTCTTTAATTATGTTGTTGAGCCTGTCGGTCAGTACCCAGGCAGCGGTGGTGACCTTCCACACCACGGCACCGACTCCGGGTCCGCTTGATGCGTATAACCTCGTCGGTGCAACCAGAGATGCCAATAACGTCGGGACGACACCGTATGACAGCTGGCTTAACGACGAATGGACTTATCTGGCACTTGACCGTGCTGCCCATGGACAGACCTTCGTGACAGGCGTCGGCAAGCCCGTATATCTGCTTACCAGTTTTTGGATCCAGCATGTAGGATATACCGAGAATACGGCAAGCGGTACAAACAATAATGGTACGTGGTATTCAATTCCGCTTAACAGCAGGTTCGGAATCCGAATAACTGACCCTGCTGCTTCCGGTACGGCGGGTTTCGTGCTGGGCAGTGAAACCTACACGGTAACACGCAATGAAGCCAATGTTTTGCCTGCGGGCGTAACAAGCTCTGCTAACGGCACGGGCACATGGGTTCACTTTGTTCTGGATACGCCGATTCCCGTTGCAGCAAACAAAACATACGGATTTGATGTTGTCAGTATGACCGGCAATCCAAATATGTTCTTCGAAATCCTGGGTATCAAAGACGACTCGCCATATCCTCCGGGTAATCCTTATCCCACCGGCACGGCTTATAGGAGTGGTGCGAGCGGCAAAGGTAACAATGTATTAACTGTGGCTCCTGGAGACCGTGTATTTGTAGTTGAGCTTGTTGGTGCACCTCCTATAAAAGCCTCTATTCCAAATCCGGCTGATAAAGCGATAGCTGTGTCACAGGATGCAGACCTTAGCTGGGTGCCGGGATTATATGCAGCAAAACACGATGTATATTTCGGCACCAATTTCAACGATGTGAGCGATGCTACCACGGCAACTCCGCAGATTTATAATGGACGCCAGGACGCTAATAGTTTCACCCTTGCCGCTCTTGCTCCTAACACAACCTATTACTGGCGGATAGATGAGGTCAGGGCTGATGAAATTACAATAGATAGAGGCGATATATGGAGCTTTACGACTGAGCCGAGCAAGGCCTGGGACCCCTCGCCATACGACAATGAGATTTGTGTCTTCATTGACGCCAATCCAAACCTTAGCTGGAATACCGGCTACAACTCAATTCAAAG
>MHYD01000068.1:67971-69095 GCA_001824645.1 Planctomycetes bacterium RBG_13_46_10 | reverse complement strand
TCAACAACCAGGATTACTACTGGCGAATCGACGAGATTCAGCCCGGCTCTATTACCGTTACCGGTGACATCTGGCACTTCAGAACGATACCCATCATACCGGTGTCCGACCCAACTCTTGTTGGTTGGTGGAAGTTTGATGAAGGTCCTGGCAAAGCCATTGACTGGTCAGGTCTGAACCAGCATGGCACCGTCTATGGCGGCGCAGAATCCGCAGCAGGATACGATGGAGGTGCAATAGACTTCGACTATGTTGATGACTATGTAGAGCTGCCTATCGGTTCGACTATAGCTTCGCTGGATAGTGCTACCATCGCTACATGGGTGACTTTTCCAGGCACCGGCGAGACATTCCAGCGAATCTTCAATTTCGGTTACAACGATGCGACTATCTACATGTACATGACGCCGAACAACGGCAGCGGTGCACCGCGTTTTGCAATCACCACCACCGGCAGCGGCGCTGAGTCAGGAGTCGATGCACCCAATGTACTTCCAAGCGGTTGGCATCATCTGGCCGTAACAATCAACGGGGCAACACACTCCATAGAGCTTTACATTGACGGCGCCGTAGTCGCATCAAGCTCGACACAGACACTTGCTTCGGAACTCGGCAATACCACTTACAACTGGCTTGGCAGGTCGGATGATTGGGTCCCGCCTAATCCGTACCTTATTGGTTCCCTGGATGATTTCCGCATCTACAATTATGTACTAACGCAGGATGAGATTTCCAAGATTATGAGAGGCGGCCCGCTACTTGCCTGGAATCCGAGTCCGAGTGATAAAGCAATAACGGATATAGAAAAAGCGCTGCCGCTTAGCTGGTCGTCAGGAGACAATGCCGCTCAGCACGATGTGTACTTTGGCGCTAATGCATCTTCTGTTGAAAGTGCCGGTATAACAACTGCCGGTACCTATCGAGGCCGTCAGGATGCTAATAGCTTCAGCCCGTCCGAAGGTGTTGAATCCGGCCGGACTTACTACTGGCGAATCGATGAATTCAATACAGATGCAACTATCAGCACAGGCAAAGTCTGGAGCTTTACGGTAGCTGATTATCTTATTGTAGATGACTTTGAAGGCTACAATGACATCAATAATAAAATCTACGAAACCTGGTCA
>MHYD01000068.1:61138-67787 GCA_001824645.1 Planctomycetes bacterium RBG_13_46_10 | reverse complement strand
TTGATGTTCCCCAGGATTGGACCAGAAGGGGTGTTAACTCCTTAATGATATGGCTGCGAGGCATACCGGCATCTGTAGGCAGCTTTACAGCCGGGCCGCCGATCGTTATGACCGGTTCCGGTGTTGATATCTGGGGCACGGCTGACGAGTTTCACTTTGCTTACAAAAGGCTCTCCGGCATTGGGAGCATAACAGCGAGAGTGGTCAGCGTCAGTTACACTGACCCGTGGGCAAAGGCGGGTGTTATGATTCGCCAGACGCTGGAGCCCGGTTCCGTGAATGCTATGATAGCCGTAACACCTGATAATGGAGTTACCTTTCAGAACCGTAGTACAATAGGCACCGATAGCGTGTCAACTGTACAAGCCGGCATCACCGCTCCGCAATGGGTAAGATTGACCCGCAGCGGCAACACCTTTACCGGAGAGTATTCAGCTAATGGAAATACCTGGACAACCCTGGGTTCGGCGGATATGGCTATGCTTCCTGATACCTACATAGGCTTATGCGTGACCAGCCACAACGTTGATGCAATCTGCACAGCGGAATTTTCCAACGTCGCGACAACCGGAACGGTCACAGGCAACTGGCAGTCTCAGGACATCGGCATACAAAGTAACCAAGCCGAGCAGCTTTATGTAGTGGTGCAGGATAGCGCTAATAATAGTGCTGTTGTAAAACACCCAAATCCTGCTGCGACTACTTTTGGTGACTGGACAGAATGGAATATTCCGATGACAGATTTTGCCGGCGTGAATCTGCAGTCCGTTAATAGTTTAACAATTGGCGTCGGCGACAGGATTAATCCGAAGAGCGGCAGTTCGGGTGATTTGTATATTGATGATATCGGATTAAAACTTCCATAGACTTAAGATGGATTTGACTTGCTCTAAGGTCATCTCACGTAGATAACGATTAGGGGCCTATGCAAACTCGGTGTAGGCCCCGATTGTTTTTTACCGCCCAATGCCTATGGTTAATTGCGCTGTGTAGCAGATATCTTAATTGTCACCTTTGTCTCTGCTTTAATCTTGCAAGTGTTGCTTCTATTGCCCGCTTTAGCTCCTCCGGAGGCAGCAACTCAATCTGCCCATTCAGGTACAACACATTGCATCGTCCATTGTGAACGGGCACAGGCTCAAAGAGCAGGATATTATCAGCAGCCATATCCCCGGTTTGGCCGGGAATGTAAACATATTGCGGCACATTTGGCTCGTCACAGCGGAACAGCCGCGTGCTGCCGCACCAATTCATCAGCTCCTGCTGGGACGCCGGAAAACTCCCATTGCTGATAGCATACATTTGCAGGCTCTGCCAGATTGTGCGCATGTTAATTTGGCACTTCAAAGCTGATGCTTTGTGACTTGTATTTATCATGGCGTCTGTGTACTGCTGCCCCGCTTCGCCCGTCGTCTTTATGACCCACCAAACTCCAAGGACGATTAGGCCAAAGAGAACTAATGCCGTGATTGTGTTTATTATCGCACCGCCGTTCGCCCTTGCCCTGGCTGCGATTGTTGAATGCCCTTTTCTACAGGAGAACATGGCTGAGCCTTTCATGGGATTACACTATTTATTCTGCGAGGGGCTCATAGAACTTCTCCGGCTTCTGTCCCAATTTATTGGTCAATGTGCCGAGGTTTTCGATGGTACATTCTATGGTGTCACCACTCTGCAGGAATCTGCCGGTGGCCATAGCGACGCCCGAAGGTGTGCCGGTGGCTATAATATCGCCCGGCTCAAGCGTCATTAAATGGCTTAAAAACGAAACAATATCCGCTACCGTGTAGATCATCTGCGAAGTGTTTGCCTTCTGACGAATTTCGCCGTTAACTGTTAGCTGCATATTTAGATTCTGAACCTCTGCGACTTCGTCGCTGGTCAGAAGATATGGCCCCATCGGCAGAAAGCCATCCGCCCATTTGCCGTTCAGCCAGTCGTAAAATTCGTCCCAGGGACGCGCTGCGCGGTTCTTCTTAAATGTCACGCTGCGGGCGGAAACATCGTTACAAATTGTGTAGCCTACGACGTAATCAAGAGCATTTTCAGGTTTTATGTATTTAGCAGCTTTGCCGATTACTACCGCAAGCTCAAGCTCGTAATCAATCTGCTCACTATAAACCGGCCAGGGAATTTCTTCGCCCGGGCCGATTACAACCGTCGCCGGCATAATAAACGGCCGAGGTACGGTCGTCTGCCGGGGTGAATTTCGTCGCGAATCCGGCGATTTCGCGCCGAATCGACGGACCGACAGGCCGAGCACCCGGCCAACCTCTTTTATGTGCTCGCTGTAATTTCCTGCCAGTGCAATTATTTTGCCGGGCCGGGGAATCGGCGCAAGAATTTTGACCTGCTCCAAAGGTGTAAAAATACCTGCCTGCCCGTAGCCTCCTGATTTTTTATAGATGTCTTTTTTCATATTAATTTTTCGTCGGGTTATTGCTTCTTTGTGGGAATGCTTTGGCGAAGGCAGGTCGGTTGATTCTGCTAATTTTGTGAGCTGTGCGAGACAATCCGGACCTCTCTGCAGGATTTCGATGACGCTGCGAGGCGGCCCGCCTTCATATAATTTATTACGGCGGGCAAGCTTCGGCCCTTGCCAAACCGATGGAATATCAATCACTCCTTTACTGGTGAGTACTCCGCAGGAAATTGTTTGGTTTCTCGAATATGTAATTAATTTCATTTGATTATCCTTCTAATAAAATTGGCTTTGTTTGGCTTTGTTTTCGCTAATCTACAAAATTGTAGAATCACTCTTATTCACTTGTCACAAAAGAGCTTATGTTAATTTTAGCCGTGCAAAAATTGGCTTTGTTTTGCAAAAAAAGTCCAATTTGTAGAACATTCTCTACAATTGTAGAGCAATGTTCGTCGCGAATCCGGCGATATCGCGCCGAATCGACGGATGTATTTGCGCAATTTTGGTAATTTGCACAAGAAAAACATTTTAAATATATAATATTCATACTAACTGCTAAATTTTAATTCGTTGTTTTGACTTTAACATTTTGACTTGTTTTTTCCCTTCCGCTTTCTGTCTTCCGTCCCGCCTCCGGCGGGCGAGCTTCTGTCTACTGTATTCTGTGGACTGTCTTCTATTTTTTAGCAGGTATTATACCAAAAACGGCCTAATTTTCAAGTGAATTTTTTTGATCTTGATTCTTAGTTTATTCACTTTGCCCAATTCATTAACCGTTGTAACCTACACTCAGGCTCTGCCATGAGAGTAGCCAAAGTCAACACACCAAAATTTAAATAAAAAAGATAAGATTGACAGGATTTTCACACCGTGAGATACTACGATGGTAAGGCACCTAACGAGATAATTCAATTAGATACAGACGGCCACGAGCCTACTCCTTTGTATTAGCTACTAAGGTCGGATTGTATATGTCTCAAAAATTAAAATTATCTCACGGGATAAATTGCTTTGGCGCAAAACGATAAAAACATCGACAGCAAGTCGAAAAAGGAATAAAATTGGCAGAGCAACTTCAGAGAGGAAGCACCGCGGAATTAGTAGTTAATTTTTAGTGAGAGGAAATTTTAATTTTGATAATGCAAAGTTCACAATAGCGAGAGTTCGAGGAGATATAAAATGCCATACTTAGAAAGAAATTTATCTTACATAAATCCAAGCGAGATAGACTTTGACCCTCATAATCCAAGAGGTGAAACAGAAAAACAAATAACCTCTGACAAGGATTTCAAGCGGTTGGTCGTATCGGTCAAAGAATTTGGTGTTCTTGAGCCTATCATAGTCAGAAAAAACGGAGAGAACGGGAAGTTATACATTCTTGTCGATGGGGAGCGAAGATGGAGAGCTTCTCTTAAAGCCAACTTAAGTGAGGTTCCTGCGCGTATTGCAAAAGATGAAATAAATGGGAGGATTCTTGCATATCAAGTCCATAAGCTTAGAAAAGATTGGACCAAAATAACAGAAACTAAATCTATAAAAACTATTATCTCGGAGATCAAGGAAGAACAACAGGGAATTTCGGAGGCTGAATTAAGGAAAAGAATTCGTGAAATTACTAATAGTCCTCCTGGGGAAATAAGAGAGCTTCTGCATTTGTTGAAATACGACGACGATATAATCGAACAAGTCATTGAAGGAAAAACTGAATTACAGATGAGCCATTTGATACAAATAGAGCAAAGCTTCATGCCTAAATTAAAGAAGAAATTTCCCGAGATTATAAAGGAGTATGGTGAGCATGATATAAGGCATATATTAGCCAATAAGGCTGCCAAAGGACTTTTGGGCGGCACTAGGTATATAATGGATACATTCAAATACGTTTTTAAGCACAAGGAACATCATGACGAAATACGAGACCTTTTGGTGGGATTTTTACAAAGGAAAAGCGAAGACATAAAAGATGCATTTAAAAAATTTCAGGAAATAACTCAAGAACTAGGTGATAAAGGTGCGAAAGGCAAAAAAAAGAAGAAGGCAAAGGCAAAAAGGAAGACTATAAAAAAAGGAACCTTTGTCCCACCAGAGGTAGACCAGAAAAGTGAATTGGTGCAAATTGAAAGCGATGTAATAAGTAAGAACGTGTTTGATTTGTTGTTTAATTATATGCGCGAGGCAGTAATCGATTTCGAAAAAAGGAGTGAAAGCAAGTTTAAAGATGAACCTGAATTACAGAATTTCATCTATTCGGTACTTAGAGCAATGTTTATGTCTGTTGAATTCGAAGATCCTACCGAAAAAATGTGTGGAAAGTTCAATAGATTAGATTTTGTGTTGAAAGACCATAAAATTATTATCGAGATTAAATACGTTAGAGATAAAACACACGCAAAGAAAATTAGCGAAGAATTATCAGTTGATTACTTACGGTATAAGCAATCTCCCTATGGTCAAACAATAATAAATTACATTTATGACCCCAATAATCATATAACAAACCACGGCTTGTATAAAAAACAACTTAACAAGATATTAAGGGATGCTCATAATTACATTCAATAAAGAGGGGTTAAAAACCCGATTAAAGGTGTATGGGAAAAATTCTCTTAGTAGAGCCAGATTTTCCGATAGCGTCGAAAAGCAAAAATCATGCTCATTTTCTACCGATTGGTTTATTGAAAATCGGGACATATCATAAGCAAAATGGGGATTGCGTTAAGTTGGTAAGAGGATTGAAGCATTGCGTATTTAAGCCGGATAGAATTTTGATTACTTCATTATTCACGTATTGGTCAAAATATGTCCACGAGGCGGCAGAGTTTTACCATAAAGCATACCCAAAGGCACGAGTAGAGATAGGTGGAATATATGCATCGTTAATGCCCGAACATTGCAAAAAAAATTCACCTTTTGCCTATGTATATCAGGGATTATATCGTCGTGGTGTAGCTGAGAAAGTTGTTCCGGATTACTCATTGTTGCCGGAGGACCTTGACTATCAAATCATTCATACCTCGCGGGGATGTACAAGGAGATGCACTTTCTGCGGGACGTGGAAGATAGAGCCGGAGTTTAAATGCGTGGATTCTATTAAGGAGCTCATAGGGAAGCGAAGATTGGTATTTTATGACAATAATCTCCTCGCGAATCCGAAGATAGATAGAATTCTACGTGAAATTTCCGAATACCGATTTGAAAATAGATATAAACTGAGTTGCGAAAGCCAAAGCGGGTTCGATTTGAGGTTGCTCACGCCTGAACTAGCGAGATTGTTAAAGGCCGCTCGATTTGTGAATCCACGCGTAGCGTGGGATGGATCTTATAAGGACCGGGCGAGGATTAAAAAAGCAATTGGATATCTCAAAGATGCAGGGTACAACCACACGGATATTTTTGTGTTTATGATTTATAACTGCACCCCTTCATATAAGGAGATGAGAAAAAAACTCGATGCTTGTAGGCGATGGGGAGTGCGTGTGATAGATTGTAGATACAGGCCATTGAATTACATTGACGATGGTTATAAGCCAGGAAGAAAACCACAAGGGAAAAATGATTACTATATACATAAGGGGTGGGAAGATTGGCAAGTCCGCCGATTTAGACGTTGTGTTAGGGAGCAGAATATAGCAATTTTGTTAGATTTGCCTAACAGAAGATATATTCCAGGTTGTGAACGACGAAAGGTTGCTGTATAGCCACGTACGAGTTTGCTGTTTTCTTAATTGTCTCCGTATTATATTGGCCGCACAAAAAATATATTAACTCTAATATAGTAGATTTCAATATTAAATCTACACGCACACGGAAAAGCTGATTGTAGTAAAAATAATTCGTCGCGAATTTCGTCGCGAATCCGGCGATTTCGCGCCGAATCGAAGGACTTGAATTCCCATCAAGAAACCTTTTTATTGACGATTTACGATTGACAATTGTCGATTTAAAATCGAAAATCGGAAATCTAAATCCGCCGTAGGCGGATAAAATCATAAATATGACTTTGGAACAGGAAAATGGATTTGAAGGATTTTTGGACGAGAACAAGCAACTGGCTGCGTAATCACGGATTAGGCAAGATGACGGACAATCAGCCGCTGGTCGATGACGATGGCTTAATCACCGAGGACACCGGCTCGGCAGAGCCGAACCCTGATGAGAAATCCGTTAAAGGTGATAGTGTTGTTGTTCAAGCCATTGCCCCGATAAATAAAGCCGAGTCACTCGAAA
>MHYD01000068.1:59323-61078 GCA_001824645.1 Planctomycetes bacterium RBG_13_46_10 | reverse complement strand
ATCGTCAAGCCGCTCAGAACGAGGAATTGATGAGCAGAATCGAACAGCTTCCCCAGCTGCTCGAAGGCTTTCCCGCCCTTTTGGAGAATCAGAAGCAGATAACAGAACGACTGCTCGAACAGCTAAATGCTTCGTCACTTAAGAACCAGCAATTTATAGATATAGTCGAAAAAATTCCCACCGAGACGGCCAAGCAGACCGATGCCCTGGTTAATGTTAATAATCAGCTTGCCGCTGCCGCCGATATCGATGTGCAGATGGCCGAGGGCTTTAACAAATTCAACGAGACATTAGACAAGCTGAACCAGAGCACCCTTGCCCAGACCGACGGTATTATCCAGATGAGCAAAACTTACGCCACGAGCGACAGGTATTTGAAATACATTATCACGAGGCAAAACAAGCGTTTTGTGTGGATATTTATAGCTGCTGTAAGTGTTTGTCTGGCAGTTATTTTGATTCTCACCGGCATTATCATTTATCTAAAACAGTAAAAAAGCACCCGATTTTTATTGACTTCCGGCCGAGCCGAAGGCATAATCTTGCCCAATGAGAAGTGGTGGGTGTCTGCCCGACGGTGTGTGGACCCGGCTGCTTTTAACACCCCTCCCAAAATTTCTCGTTAAGGACGATTATTGATATATTCGGGCCTTAATGCAAGTGAACAAAAGCAGGAGTCTCTCCTGAATAGATAGATTTCCGACCTGAAGTTTCGTTTTGCGCTCCGTCAGATTCACGAATCTGCCGGATTAAGTGAATAACGAAAGGTCAAGCCTTCACAAACCAGGTTAAAGCGTATTTTTCCAGGCGATGCGAAAAGCCCGGCTGGATGCGCTTCTTTTATTTTGCCTGCCGCATTAAGGTCCCCCATCGGTGATAAGGTAAACAATCCAGGATCGTATTTTGTGTCGCCATGTTGGTGGCCCAAACCGATCTGGCGATAGATGCGGCCAATTGAAACAGCATCGATAAACAAGGAGTAAACAAATGGCTGAACAAGGCAAGAAACCACAAACACCCCAGAAGCCGGCTATGGCTCCAAAACCAATGGCCCCAAAGCCCGTAGCACCAAAGCCCGCGGCTCCGACAAGTGGAACCGGCTGCTGCGGTGGCACACCTGTGCAAAAGCCGGCCAGTCCGAAGCCAGGCCAGAAATAGTACAAGCAAGCGAAACGACGAGAACCACACAACGATGGCATACACCTGCCCCCGTTGTGCTTCAATACTGATGAGCATTGTACACGACAAGTCATCGGCTGAAGAAATAGTCGAACGCTGCGAGGCCCACGCATCAGGCGTGGGCTTTCTTATGCGCCCGACAAGCACACCTGCCTTGAGACGAAAGTTTTTCGCAAAACCGAAGGCGATAACTTGATTCAGAGGCATGTAATTCACAGTGAATTTGTGAAATTTTTGATTTAGTGTTTTTGTCCTGTCTCAGTTTTTTCCCCGTGTTTTTCATCGCCGGGCATAGTTCCTTTGGTAAAAAACGCGTTTCTGGCCTGTGGAGATTGCATTATAATTAAAATACGTAGTCGCCCTAATTTCTTTAAACACAAGGAAAATACGATACTATCGCCGGAGGATGGTGACAGGTAAAGCCGCAGTTCAGTAAACCCCGTCGTCGCGGTACAGCGATAGTGTTGATAGTGCTGTCCTTATAGTTGCTTAAGAATCGCACTTGACAAGACAAACGTATAGAGTGCTGAATTAATTATATAAAGCACGCGAAAAAGGCAAGTCTTGAGAAACAGC
>MHYD01000068.1:59056-59252 GCA_001824645.1 Planctomycetes bacterium RBG_13_46_10 | reverse complement strand
AGACTACAGTGTGGTGTACAGCATACGGTGAGCGCACGCTTGAAGGTGCTGAAGCCATATTATTCGCTGAAACATTATTAGACCTTGTAGAGGAAATACGACTATGTAGATTCTATAATTATTACACAGGCGTTGAGGTTTTTGACCAGCTTAACTACGGGCAGAAAATTTCCGTTTTAGCTGTCATTGGAGCCGG
>MHYD01000068.1:56596-58963 GCA_001824645.1 Planctomycetes bacterium RBG_13_46_10 | reverse complement strand
CGTTGAAATTGCCGAGCCTGAGCATTGTTATGACTGGAGGGAAAAGGTCGTCGCCGCCCGGAAGGAATCCGCCGGCAATGACATACTTTCACTAACCTGCGACGACCTGGACGAATGGATAATTGAGGTGGGCTATCTCATAGATGATATATTGTTAAATGCGGGCTGTAGCGATGACCTTCTGTATTGTAATCTTATCCCGGAAGAAGCAAAATTGTTAAGAAGGATTGTTGGCATCTCTGATAACTATTATTCTGTAACGATAGAGAGTATAAGTAATGAAGAGATTGACAAGAAGGTTAAGGAATTGAGAGAGCTTTGCCTGCTGATAGTTGAAGCGTCCTAAGCTGCAATCATTTTATTTTATCTGTTTTTTCATCATTTTTCCTGCGTAGTCAAATCAATTATTTAAGTTCCTAAAATGAGCTAAAATGCCTAAAGTTGAAAGGTATAATCCCTGGCACTTATAATTTTATCCGCCAGCGGCGGATTTAGCTCACTATTTTTCTGATTTGTTTTTGCATAATATTTATGATAGATTAATACTTAATTTTGGGAGTATAAAATTGGGACAATCACTTACATACAAAATACTTGGGCAACACATAATTGACGGCAGCCTCACCGCCGGGCAGCAGATTGGCACAAGGATAGACCAGACTTTGACTCAGGATGCAACGGGAACAACAGCATTCTTGCTGTATGAGTCCATGGGTGCAGGCAGGGCTAAGACGGACCTGTCGGTAAGCTATATCGACCATAATGTAGCCGGGTTCGGGCCGGAGAATCATAATGACCACCTGTATTTGCAGACTGTAGCCGCCCGGTATGGAGTTTATCATTCGCGGGCAGGTAACGGTATCTGCCACCAGGTTCATCTGGAACGGTTCGGCAAACCCGGCGCGACCTTGTTGGGCAGCGATTCACATACACCAACGGCCGGTGGAATCGGCATGCTCGGTATCGGTGCTGGCGGCCTCGACGTAGCGGTCGCTATGGCGGGCGGGCTGTTCTATCTTACCTGTCCAAAGGTCTTGGGCGTAAGGCTCACCGGAAAATTGAATGAATGGGTCTCTGCCAAAGATGTGATTCTCAAGTTGCTTGGCACCCTGACCACAAAGGGCAATGTTGGCTGGGTGATTGAATATTTCGGCGATGGTGTTTCGACACTGTCTGTTCCTCAGCGCGCCACTATAACCAATATGGGCGCGGAGTTAGGTGTAACAACGAGTATATTTCCCAGCGATGAGCAAACTAAGAAATTTCTCGTAGCCCAGAAGCGAGAGAAAAATTATTTGTCTTTGGCAGCCGATTCCAATGCACAATACGACCGTGTTATTGACATTAACCTGTCGGAGCTTGAGCCGATGGCAGCCTGTCCGTCTTCGCCGGATAATGTAAAGCCTGTGAGTGAAATCGCCGGTATCCAGACAGGACAGATTGCAATAGGAAGCTGCACCAATTCGAGCTTCGACGACTTAATGATGGTGGCAAAAGTCCTCAAAGGCAAACGAATAAATAATATGGTCGAGTTTGCAATTGCTCCGGGCAGCAGAGAGGTTTTGAATATGTTAGCGGAAAATGGCGATCTGGCGGATATGATTTCCGCCGGTGCCCGTATTCTCGAAACCGGCTGTGGGCCGTGCATCGGCATGGGCTTTTCACCGGCTGATGAAACGGTAAGCTTGCGCACATTTAATAGAAACTTTTCCGGCAGGAGCGGCACACCAAATGACCAGGTGTATCTTGTCAGTCCGGAGACGGCTGTCGCTTCGGTTCTGACCGGCAAAATTACCGATCCTCGTGATTTGCCGAAATTGTTCGGAATCAAATATCCCAAAATAAACCTGCCTGACGAGTTTATCATAGACGACGGCATGATTGAGCCGCCTTTAAGTGAAAAAGAAGCGGCCAAGATTGAGGTGCTTAGGGCGCCGACTATTGTTGTGCCGGAAACTCCGACACCTCTGCCGCGGAAATTGCGAGCAAGGGTCCTTATTAAATGCGGCGACAAGATAACAACCGATCATATTACCCCGGCGGGCGTTTTCCTGAAGCTGCGCTCGAATGTGCCGGAGTATGCAAAATATGTCTTTCATTACTTCAATGAAAAGGGCAAATCTACATTTGCCCAGCGCAGCCTTGAGCTAAAGCAAAAAGGTGTTGCCGGCATTATTGTGGCCGGTGTCAGCTACGGGCAAGGCTCATCAAGGGAGCACGCCGCACTTTGCCCGATGTATCTGGGTGTGCGGGCCGTTTTGGCTAAAAGCATCGAGCGCATCCATAAAGCCAACTTGATTAACTTTTGTATTGTGCCGATAGAATTTGCCGACAAAAAGGATTATGACAAAATCAAATCCGGCGATG
>MHYD01000068.1:48997-56540 GCA_001824645.1 Planctomycetes bacterium RBG_13_46_10 | reverse complement strand
GTTGACAAAACCAGCTCGTTTGAGTTTGTTGGAATGTTAAATCTTTCCGGCAGAGACAGAGAAATTTTACTATCAGCAGGTCTTCTAAATTATACACGCGAAAAAAATAAATGAATGAAAAAACTATAGCGCTTTTCGGCACCGGCAGAGCTAAGCAGGGCGATTCGGCTTACAATTTGGCATACGAAACGGGCAGGTTATTGGCTCAGGCAGGCTTCACCATAATAAATGGCGGATACGGCGGGACGATGGAAGCCGCTGCTAAAGGTGCAGCCGAGGTTCGTCACGAATTTCGTCGCGAATCCGGCGATTTCGCGCCGAATCGAAGGACCGGCGATATCGTGCCGAATCGAAGGACCGGCGGCGAAATCATCGGTGTAACATGCTCGGCATTTAAAAGCAGCAAAGCCAACAAATATGTTAGTCGCACGATTGTAACCGGCTCCCTCGACGAACGGCTCGATACACTGATAAAGCTGGGCCAGGCGTATGTTGTGCTGCCCGGCGGAACAGGAACATTGCTCGAACTGGCCAAGGTCTGGGAATTAAAAAACAAAGGCTTCCTCGAAACAGGTAAACCGATTATACTCGTAGGAAGTTTTTGGAAGCCTTTGGTCGATTTGGTAGCAATAGACGACCCCGACAGCAGCAGATATATAAAGCTGGCGGACAGCCCTGAAGAAGTTGTCGGGCTGATTATCGAAGACCAACGATGAAAACACAGGATTTAAAATTAACATGAATAAAAAATCTACATATTTAATTCTGGTTATCTTTATAAACACTTTCTCGGCAATGCTGGCGCCTGGTGCGGGCACGAAAGGCAGAACTTCTTCTGCCCAGCGAACCTTTATCCTGCCGGACGGCTTTATGCTAAAGAGCATCGACGGCAAGCTGACGGGAAAAGACAGTAACGACGGCTGGTTCTTCGAATTTGATTCGGCAGTTCTTGGCAGCAGTAAAATCACCGGCTTAACAAAATTAGAGCTGCTGCCGTCATCCACATTGGAAAGGATGATTGCCGACGCGAATACAAGCTCCACAATGAGTTATAGACTCTGGGCAAGTGTTACAAAATATAAGGGCAGAAATTTCATATTACCGACCAGATTTTTGCCGTTTATGGAGTTCAAAAAGATTCCTTTAGCCTCGGCATCCCCGACTGAATCGGGGACAACCCCCACCACAGGTGCGGGGGCTAAACCGGAAGTTCAACCCGCACAAAAGGAACCTGAAGAGATGAACGATGAGCTGGGCATACCGAAAGAGATATTGGAAAAGCTTGAGGCTGGGTCAATTTCGCCTTCGGCGAGACGCGGCCTATTAGATGAACCAGCCAGGCCAATTGCCGGCAGACAAACTAAGATAAAGCAGGATTTTATTTTAACCAATAGAATCGGGTTTTTAGTAAAAAAAGAGGATGGCAGTATGGCTTTTAACCTCGATGCGCTTGGTCTAAGCGCCGGCAGCACTACAGGTACATTTAAGCTGCTGCCCTGCCAGGTGCTGGAGCTGACAGAGAGGCTTCAAGCCGCTGAGGCGGACCGCGTACGTTTTAAAATAGCAGGAATTGTTACCGAATATCAGGGCGAAGGATTTCTATTATTGCACAGAGCTATAAGAGTCTATAACCACGGCAACTTTGGTAGGTAATTGTAATATTTAGCCCCGCAATTTATTGCGGGGTTTATGTGATAATTTTACGAAGGAAGCATTGTGTCCCACGAACTCGATAAAATCCTGATTAAATACGATCAGCCGGATTTCAAAAAACGGTCAATAGAAATCCGTGCAGCCGTTTTTAGGGCTACACACTTTAATTATGGCAGTGAAGAAGATAAACAACTGGACGATATTCTTGACGAAGTCGGCAAAAGGGAAGATGAAGCAGTTGCGGAATTTACCGAGAAGTTTGATAGCGTTAAGCTGACACCACAGCAATTTCGCATTTCCAAGAAAGACTTAGAAGAAGCTCACCGGCAAATCGAGGCGAAATTGCTAAACTCCATCCGGCAGGCGATTGAAAATGTAAGGAATTACCAGACTGATATATTCATCGGCAATTTCAAACATCCGGGAATAAAATACACTGCTATTAGGCGAGTTGGTATTTATATACCAAGTGCTTCAGCCCCATTACCTTCCACAGTGATAATGACCGTAGTGCCCGCACAGGTAGCAGGTGTTAAAGAAATCGTTGTTGTGTCACCACCAAGGCACAAGGGAACTATTCACCCGGTCATATTAGCAGTTTGCTATGAACTTGGAATTGACGAAGTTTATCGTATCGGTGGAGCACAAGCAGTGATGGCTTTGGCGCAAGGAACAAAAACTATACGAAATGTCGACAAAATCGTTGGGCCGGGTAACCAATGGGTGCAGATGGCAAAGAAAAAGGTCCTCGGACTTGTTGGGATTGATTCCATAGCTGGGCCAAGTGAAGTCTTGATAATCGCGAATAAAAAGGCAAATCCCGCTTGGGTGGCAGCGGATATGCTCAGTCAGGCGGAACATAATCCCGGTTCCGCAGTTTTATGCACAGATTCCGAGAAATTGGGTTTTGACGTATTAGATGAAATCAAACGGCAAGTTGAAAAGTTAGGCAGGCCGAAAGAAACGATTGATTGCCTGCTGAAATTCAGTGCGATTGTGGTATGTAGAAATATGGTGGATGAAGTAAATTACGCGAACCTTTTTGCGGCGGAGCATTTAGAGATTCAGTGCGGCGAGGAAAGCAGAGAAATCGCTGATAAAATCAAAAATGCCGGTGCGATATTTATAGGCGATTACTCGCCGGTTGCCGTCGGCGATTACTGGGCAGGGCCAAGCCATACACTGCCGACAGGAACGACTGCGAGATTTTTCAGCGCCTTAAGCGCCAATGATTTTATCAAAGCCACCAGCATTATCGAATATGACAAAGAAATGTTAGCTGCAAGTGCTGATGATATTATCCGCTTGGCTGATGCTGAAGGCCTTGACGCTCATGCGAAAAGTATAAAAATCCGACAAACAAAAGGCGGATAAATCCAGCAGCAGTATTGAAATTCGCGTTGTTGTTATATCACAGACAGTAGGGTGGGGCTTGCCCCACCATAACCTTATCTACATGTTCTAAATCCCCCAGTCAAGTTTATCCTTATATCGCCAGTAAAATCGGCCCAATACATGTGCCATGATAAACACACCATACCCAGATATTATTGTCTTGATAATCTCCAGAAGGATTGGGGCCGTCTGATATTCGGAACCTATCGGTATAAACCAAATTAAGCCCACTAATGTTCCGAAAAGAATTGACAGGCCGATATACTGAAAAAATACGCGGAATATCGAACCGAGCAGAAAAATAGGGTTGAGCGCATCGGTTGAGTCGAACATCACCATCGCCAGAAGGCCCATCGGGAAAAAGATAACAGCCCATGACACAAGAACCCAGAAAATTATATCCATCCTGACGGTGTACAGACGATAGAGGAATGATGGCAAGACGAAAAGTATATAGACAGCCACAAGATATAAAACACGAGACTTCATCTCAGCCAGGCCGGTCTCTACGGCGAGGACTTCCGGTGCGCGAGTGCCGCCTTTGGCGCTATCCTGTACACACTCAGCCAGGTACCAGCCGGCGTAAAGGCCTATCAGGATATTGAGACAAAAAAAGGGTATTGCCAGGATTACCGATAGGAAGCCGGCGAAACGTCCTATGAAGTTCTGCATGAGTGGAATCCCGATTATGATTGCTAAATTCGTCAGCCCAGAAGCACTGCAGGGATACAGTAATATGTCAATTGGCCATGGAAATTTGCGTTCGCCTGTGTATTTTGGGCCTGTTATAAAACCCAGGGACTCAAGCTGTTCCTTCTCTCGCCGGCTAAGTTCTGATTCGTCATCTGACCGATTCTGCTTGAGAGGCAGTTGGAACATAGATTCATCAAGCAGCTTTGATGAATCACCTGTTGAAATTTCAACTTTCCCGCGAGCTTCTGATGATTCAGGCAAAGACGACGCCGGAATTGTTATCTCGCTCTTACATCGGGGACATTTGCTTATCCTGCCGACCCGGTCTTCCTGGGCAGCAAGTTTCACAGAGCATTTGGGGCAGCGAAAATTTATCATAATGTCTTGCCCCTCTAAAAGGCTATCAGCCTCACGAAGTGTTCTGAAGCTTTTGCTTTATTATTTCTGCGGCTTTGGCAAGGGCTTCGTTGATTTTATCCGGTTTTTTACCGCCGGCCTGTGCCATTTGTGGACGTCCGCCGCCTCCGCCATCGACTATTGGTGAAATTGCTTTGACAATGTCGCCGGCATTTAGACCTTTTTTAACGAGGTCATCCGTCACGCCCGCCAATAGTGTCACCTTATCACCGTCGGCAAAGCCGAGAACTATTGCTGCGGATTTTGCCTTCTTTTTGAGCATGTCCACGGCTTCTCTGGCCCGTTCGATCGGCGCATTTGATAATTGGCCTATTATAATGCTTGCACTGTCAATTTTTTGGCAATTTGCAAGAAGATTCCCGGCTTCAGCCATAGTGTCGACACCGGATGATGTCCCGGCACTTTTAAGCTCCTTTGAGAGTCTTTTGTTTTCAGCCAGCAACTGCTCGATTCTGCTGGTGATCGTCTCAGCCGGCACTTTCAACATACCGCTAAGCTGGTCAACAATGTCACTTCGCTGCTGGAGGTATTGCTCCAGACCATGCCCCGTTAGTGCGGTAATTCTGCGGACGCCTGCGGAGACGCTCTCTTCTTTGATTATCTTAAAGCCGCCAATATAGCCGAGCCTGTCAACATGTGTGCCGCCGCAAAACTCGCGGCTTATGGCTTCGGAGAGTCCATTTTCACTCTCGGCTCCGATACCTACCACCCTAACCTCGTTTCCATATTTTTCTCCAAATAGCGCCATTGCACCGAGCTTCTGTGCCTGTTCTTTAGGTAATACGGCCCACGTCACCGGCAAGTCCTCGGCGATTTTCTCCCGCACTTTCCGTTCCGCTTCCTTTAGCTCCTCTGCGGTTGGAGCTTTCGGATAAGTAAAATCAAATCTCAAATAATCCGGCCCCACAAAGCTTCCCTGCTGCGCGACCGACTTGCCGAGTGTATCCTGCAGCGCCCATTGAAGAAGATGCGTGGCGGTGTGATTTTTCTTTATCGAGTCCCTGTCTTTGCTGACAATAGCGGTTACTTTGTCGCCAATATTGAAGATTCCTTCTGCAAGATGCCCTTGATGAAGCACACAGCTGGCTATCTTTGTTGTGCTCTCGACGATGAATTGGCTCCCATTGGACTTGATAATGCCGCAGTCGCCGACCTGCCCGCCCGCTTCAGCGTAGAAGCAGGTTTTATCAAGAATAATAGCGACTTCATTGCCGGCAGAAATCTTCCCTTTATTTTTAAAGCCTTCCTTATCTATCCAGCCAACTATAATGGCATCACAACTATCCGTTCGATATTTGTGCATGTCTTCGGTGACGGGCAGCTCGGTATCGGACAGCGTGGATATAATCGAATCGCCCTTTTGCGCAGCCCTGGCACGCTGTCGTTGCTCCTCCATTAATTCATCAAACTTGGCTGTATCTACTTTAAGCTCCCGCTCTTTGGCCATAAGCTGTGTCAGGTCGAGCGGAAAACCATACGTGTCGTAAAGCTGAAAGGCGTCATCGCCGCTGATGGTTTTTCCTGCAGTTTGGCCTGCTCGTTTTGCGGCATCGGCAAAGATTTCAATGCCCCTGTCCAGTGTTCTGCCGAAGCTTGCCTCTTCCGATTCGATTACCGTTGAGACGAACTCGGCCCTTTCCTTTATCTCGCCAAACGCATCGCCCATTACATCGACGACGTTAGGCACAAGTTTATAGAGGAACGGTTCGTGCATCCCCAGCTCTCTTGCATACCTCGAAGCCCTGCGGAGTATCCGCCGGATGACATATCCCCGCCCGTCATTGGATGGTATTGCCCCATCGGTTACGGCAAAGACCAAGGTGCGGATATGGTCTGCTATGACTCTAAAAGCATTGTCGGTTTTATTGCCTAATTGTGAATTGTATTTGTGACCGGTTATGTCACTAACACGGTTGATTATAGGCATAAACAAATCGGTGTCGTAATTGCTCCTTTTGTTCTGCAATACAGCCGTGACTCTTTCAAGACCCGCACCGGTGTCAACATATCTGGCTCCAAGGGGCAATAATTTGCCGTTATCCGTGCGATTGTACTGGATAAAGACAAGGTTCCATAATTCTATAAAACGGCTGCAGCCCCCATTGACGGTGCATTTATGCCCCGGCGTATCCTTTTTGTCGCACATATCGGGGCCGAGGTCGATATGTATTTCACTGCAAGGCCCGCATGGGCCGGTGTCACCCATCTCCCAGAAATTATCTTTCCTGCCGTACGCCAGGACCCGCTCTGCAGGGATTGGCGTCACTTTTGTCCATATTTCGGCTGCCTCTTCGTCTTTCGGCAGACCATCTGCTTCGTCACCTGTAAAAACTGTAGCCCAGAGACGGCCCGGCTCGATACCCCAGACTTCGGTCAAAAGCTCCCATGCCCATTCGATTGCCTCGGCTTTGAAGTAATCATCGAACGACCAGTTGCCCAGCATTTCAAAAAAGGTGTGGTGATAGGTATCCATGCCGACCTCTTCGAGGTCGTTGTGTTTGCCGCTGACCCGCAGGCACTTCTGGCTGTTTGCTGCCCGCCGGATTGATGGTGACACTAATCCGAGAAAGATGTCCTTGAACTGGTTCATCCCGGCGTTTGCAAAAAGCAACGTCTCATCGCCTGCCGGCACTATGGGCGAGCTGGGGACATATTCGTGGCCTTTGCTTTTGAAGAAATCTATAAAACCGCTTCTGATCTGCGCTGCACTGAGGATTTTATGTTTCATTTATTTCTTCTCGGCTATCTATGGTTTTTTTCTTTGGGTCTTTCTGATAATCAACTATCGGTATCTCCGGGCCGCTGTGTGGTGCCATTCCTTTTGCGGCGAGGATTTTATTTTTTATTTCATCGCGCAGGTCTTTATTGTCCGCCAGGAACTTTTTGGCGTTTTCCCTGCCCTGCCCCAGCCTGATATCGCCGTAGTTCAGCCAGGCGCCGCTTTTTTCAATCACTTTACAGTCGGCCCCCATATCGAGCAAATCACCTTCGTAGCTGATTCCGCTGTCGAACATAATGTCGAATTCGCCGTCACGGAAGGGCGGCGCGATTTTATTTTTTACCACCCTGGCCCTGACCCTGTTGCCGACCGCGCCGCTGGCGTCTTTTATAGTTGTCACCCGCCGCAGGTCGATTCGCACGGAGCTGTAAAATTTCAGGGCTTTCCCGCCGCTGGTTGTTTCGGGATTGCCGAACATCACGCCGATTTTCATGCGGATTTGATTGATGAAAACAAGAGCTGTTTTACTCTTATTGATAATAGCGGTAAGTTTTCGCATGGCCTTGCTCATTAATCTTGCCTGCGCTCCTACCTGGCTTGCGCCCATTTCGCCTTCAATCTCCGCAGCTGGTGTTAAAGCTGCAACAGAATCAATTACTATTACAT
>MHYD01000068.1:48869-48981 GCA_001824645.1 Planctomycetes bacterium RBG_13_46_10 | reverse complement strand
CCGGGCCGAACAGCTCCGGGATTCTGCCGCGTGGAATGCCCACTCCGCCCAGGGCGATGTCCAGCGACAGCGAACCGGTGCTGATGCCGGCGATTTTAGCGTACTTATGTTC
>MHYD01000068.1:46126-48803 GCA_001824645.1 Planctomycetes bacterium RBG_13_46_10 | reverse complement strand
GGCTTCTTTGCCGGTCATTTCTCTGTCTGTTTCGACTTTTTTAGCCTTTGCCATTTTCTCAATCTCCTATTTTGTATCTCGTATCCCGCTTCAAGAATTAAGCTTTATGCTTAACACATCTTGTAATTGCCCAATACAGTATAAACAGGGCCGCTCGGTGTCAACTGGCTCTGGTAAACTTTGACAGAATCCGCCAGCGTAGTTCCGAGCTTAAAATCTTTATAGCCTTGAATTAACTCCGAGAGCTTGATGCCAGCCTTCGGATTTTTGACTCTGCACAACGTTAAATGGCCTGTGAATTCTCTCTGTTCGGGCGGCAAATCGACCAGGGTTAATTGCTCATCAAGGTCTTTTTGGAGCTGCAGAAGATTATTGCTTCCTTCGCCTAAGCCGACCCATAAGACTCTCGCGCTTCTGCCGCCGAAACAGCCGACCGATTCTACGTCCAGCTCAAAACTTTGGTGCAAACCGGCGACATCCTTAACTATGTTGCATACATCGACGACCTGCTCATCTTTAACCTCGCCAAGAAATTTCAGGGTAAGATGAATATTGTCAGGCTCCACCCATTTGACATCGCTTTTTCCGACGTTGGCCTTATTCTGTAACTGTTGCTGCAAACGGCTCAATCCCGCTATGATTTGCTCGTCCATATCTATAGCTATAAATACTCGCATATTTCGTCCAAATTCTCACCGCAGAGCGTGCGGAGAACGCAGAGTTTTTTTGTTATATTACGTATGGCAGGGTTTTATCTCCCGAAGGTGGATGACCCGCCAACCTGTCTTCTCATCGTTTGTCATTCCCGCGAAAGCGGGAATCCACTGTTACGTTCTCATAAATGGATACCCACCTGCGCGGGTATGACAGAACGAATCGGTCAGACTTGCCGCATTTTAACCTCTGATTGTACTAATTTCACGGAAAAAACAACAGAATCGGCACAATCATTGTAAAAGGATTGTTAAAGCCGGGAGTCTATTATCACCGATTTCGCCGAAAACGGCGAAGTCATCTATGGGTAGTAGTTTTGTAACCGCAGAATATGCGGATTTCTTAAAATATTTAGCTCACCGTTCAACGGTAGGTCATTCATAAATTCATTGTAACCACAAATTTCACAGATTTTTAGAAACACTTTTTTTGAAATTCGATTTGCAAGACCTTCAGCCACTAAAAAATATAGTTTAATGTGAAGAAAAGAAATCCAATAAAACAAACTTTCCTATTGTTCGATCGTTTATTTGCTCAAGTTGCTGTAGTTTCAAGCCGATATGTCAAATAAGTAAAAAAATATTTTATTGGGTGAGATAGAAATTATCATCAAACGTAGCGCATCAATTCGATAAAAGAAAAAATTATGAAAAACAAGGTTCATTTCTTGTATAAATTGCTGATGGCTTTTTTTCAAGGTAGCAATCGAGAAGAACGCATTCAGATGATAACCAAAATCCAAAAGAAGATGCGTGCTGATCTCCTCGCAAGAGGTATTAATGTTAACTCTATTATCCCAATGATTGGACGTGACATCGAATGGTTTCAGATAGCCCGCCATGTCTTTCGTATTCTAAAATTTGACAGGTCCGGAACAACGATCGGTTCAGGCAACATTGTCAATGCTTCAAGTCCAATCGAACCTTACGGATATCTTCTTGTTGAGTCACCAATTCTTAATCAACCTTCAATACTCCCCATTACCCATCGTGATGAATTTCTTTTAGCATCAAGTGTTTTTGATGATCCTCAGTGGCTAGGAATTATTGAGAAAGAAGAACTGCTCGTAACTTATTTTCCAAAACGAATGTTACCAAACAGATTAGCAGCAGACACACTACTTGGTCTTCACTTTGTTATAACTCCACGTGGTACTCTTGACGAATATTATAAAGTTGGAAATGATATGTATATGGCAAATCCGGCACCTGAGAAACTTTTCGGGTCTTTTGTTTGGGAGGGCGAGGTACGTGTTCAGGTAAACCCACGCCCGAAGTTATAAAATAAGGCAGAATAAAATGTCAGAAATCGAACATTCATATTCGACAAGTGCATTGGCTGAAACCAGAAAGCCGTCCAGGATTTCTTCTGAAAAATTAGCGTATTGGTATTTTCGATTAAACGGATTCCTGACTATTGAGAATTTTGTAGTTCATCCTGACCGGGGTACTCAACAATGTACCGACATCGATTTGCTCGCGGTTCGTTTTCCTCACAGAGCCGAATTGCTCGAAGTCACGATGGAAGATGACAAGCGTCTCATACTTGAACCTCAAAAAATCCGTATTATATTGGCAGAGGTCAAAATTGGCAGAATCGAGTTGAACAAGACGTGGACAGATTCGACCAAGAAAACCCTCCAGCGAATGCTACGAGCCGTAGGTGCGATAGAACGAGAAAGAGTTGAAGATGTGTCAGATAAAATCTACAAAGATGGGTGGTATGAGGATGATAATTACGTTATCTCTCTTTGTTGTCTTGGTCGTACTAAGAATCAGGATTTTCTTGAAAGATATCCGAAGATGCCTCAACTGACCTGGGAAGAAATTCTTTCTTTTATCCATCAAAGATTCAAAATTTATCATCAACAGAAGTGTCAACATGGTCAGTGGGACAAAACCGGTCAGACGCTTTGGAAATATGCTAAGAAATATTCCGGTGAGAACGAGTTTTTCACAAACAT
>MHYD01000068.1:33168-46104 GCA_001824645.1 Planctomycetes bacterium RBG_13_46_10 | reverse complement strand
AACCAACCTTAGCATACAATGGATTGGAACAAAAAGAATTGGTGAGCTTAGCCATGCCTTCTTTGGCTTAAAACGTGGTTAGTTTAACGTTACAATCGTTCCTTCATTACGTGCTATGTCGATGATGGGGGTGTAGTCGTCTTTTTCCCATCGTTCGAGGCCGCAGGGAATCGGCTCGATTCTATAATCGGTTCGTCCCGCAAGCTGCCAGAGCTTGTCAAGGATTTTACATTCGATTTTCTCATCAAAATCAGGCGATACTACTATTAAATCAATGTCGCTAAATTCGGTTGCTTTTCCGGTCGCTTGAGAGCCGTACAATATCCCGAAACTTATGTTAAAGCCGTTCTCTTTTAGATAATTGAGATATTTGCGAACCGAGATTATAATTGCTTCTTCAGCCATTTTGCCAACTGCTCCGCCATTTTAAGGTAACGCTGCGCTTCTTTTTTATCTGGTATGGCAGGCCATTGTTCGGGATACCTGCCTTCGAGGCAAAACCTGTTTAGTGCTCCGAGCGCATCCTGTCTTTCAGTATTTTTTTCAAGACCCGCCAGTTCGTAGAGGTTAATCAGGTTGTGAATTTTCGGCGGCGTTTTTTTCTGATTTTTACAGACGCATGCCTTGAGTATTTTCTCCATTGCAAGGTGGATAAAAAACATGCCGTGCCGAGTCCTGCCAGCCTTAATGAGATTGCTGCCGACTTCAAAATCTTCTTCGGCGCTTCTAACCCAGTACTCAATTTGTTTTGGAATATTCAGCATTTCAGAAATACCAGAATATGATTTATTCTAACAAACCTACCGGATAGGGTCAATTACTGATTATTTTGTGAAAATTTTACATAACCCCTTATGAAAAGATGGATTAAATATTTTAAAAATCCGTAAACATCCGCGTAATCCGCGGTTTAAAAGTTTACCAGTTTGCGAAGCTCATTTAGCCGTTTATTGATATCTTCTCTTTTTATTGAAGTCAGGCCGTTAATTGAGAAGTCGGCGATTGTAAATGATGCTATAACCGTGCCGTACGCAACGGCCGTTTTCAACGTGGCGAAATCTGTTTTGCCGGCTTGTGCAATATAACCCATAAGACCACCCGCGAAACTGTCGCCGGCGCCGGTGGGGTCTATGACTTCGGCAGCCGGATAGGCCGGCAGGATAAATTTGTTCCCGCTGACGTCATACACTAACGAGCCGGACTGGCCTTTTTTTATTACCACTACCTCTGTGCCCATACTTAGGATTTTTTCCGCCGCTTTTATCAGATTGTGCTCGTCCGCCAGCAGTTCTGCTTCATCTTCGTTGATTATCAGGCAGTTAATTTTTCTCAGCAGCTTCTTCAGGTCGTCAAGGTGTCCTTTAATCCAGTGGTCCATCGTATCGGCTGCAACAAAAACGGGCCCCCGACTGGATCGGGGGTTAATTTGCTCAAGCAACTGAATTTGCAGCTTTGGTGTCGTGTTGGCGAGAAATACGTATTTACTGTCTTTGAAAACGGCAGGCACTTTTGGCGGGTCCTCTGCAAGGACATTTAGTTCGATGTAATCGGTTTTTCGGTCGTCCATATTATCACAATATGTGCCTGTCCATCGAAAAGTTTTACTATGCTGCCTTATCTCCAGGCCGGTAAGGTCAACATTTCTACCGTCAAAGATTTTTTTAAAATCAAACGGACAATCGCAGCCGATAGCGCCGACCAGACGCACGGGGGCAAAGAAGCTGGCGGCCATGCAAAAATACACAGCCGAGCCGCCGATACAATTCTCGCTGACACCATGCGGTGTCTTAACTGTATCAATCGCAATAGAACCGGTTACTAATAGTGACACTTTTAACATTCCTTCTTGTCATTCCCGCGCACGCGGGAATCCATTACGTCATCATTTTTCTGGATTCCTGCTTTCGCAGGAATGACGTTCAATGCGTTGTCTATTCTTGCCAAAGTTTTTTCTTTACCCAGCATTTCCACGGCTTCAAAAATTGAAATGCTAATCGTGCCACCGCAAAGAGCGACCCGCAACGGCTGGGCGACTTTGCCGAGACCGACTTTCCTTTCCTCTGCTATACTGCGCAGCAATTTTTCAGTATATTCAGCAGTAACTTTCTCCTGTCCGTCGATTCGGCACGCCGGATTCGTGACGAACTTTTCTATCTTAGCCTGGATATTCTTCAAAACATCAAGGCCGTCACCTTTTAAAAGGACCTTTTTAATAGCATCGTCATCATATACGATTTTGTCATTTTCCAGGAACAGGAATCTGCTCTTGCGTTCGATGTCCGCCAGCGTCCTTGCACCTTCACACAGTATAATAATCCTCTTAAGCTGTTCATCATCAGCGGAAAGTACGGGGGAGTTAATTGTTTTTAAGTAATCTTTGAGATGCCCGAGCAATTTCTCTCGCGGCGTCATTTTTATATGCTCTGTGTTGAAAGCAATCAATTTCTGCCGGTCGAACAGACTATTGGACTTTGTCAATCGTGATAAATCGAAAGCCCTGACCAGCTCATCTATCGACATAATCTCCCGGTTATCGCCCGGATTCCAGCCTAAAAAAGCAAGGAAGTTCACCATTGTTTCGGGCAAATAGCCGCTCCTGAGAAAATCCACGATATTGATTTCGGGCAATTCAACACCGATGTATTCAGCCATTGCGTCGATTACCGGCATATCAGGAGTTGTCTTGCCTTTGATGAAGCTTTCCAATTCCTCACTGTTGATATTGCCAATCTGGGCAAGTTTCTCCAAGTCGATGTTTTCTATTGTTTTTATTGCCTGGCGAAGTGCCTTCGGACGCTCGCGTTTGGAAAGTTTGCCGCCTCCCTCGCTCACGGTGACCGACATGTGAACGTATTGGGGAAGCTGGCCGAATCCGAGGGCCTGCCATAAAGCCTGCTGGCCGGGCGTGTTGTTGAGGTGCTCCTGGCCGCGAATCACGTGCGTTATCTTCATTAAATAATCATCGACCACGCAGGCAAAATTATATGTAGGAAATCCATCGCTCTTTTTTATGATAAAGTCACCGATTTCGCTGGCTGCGAATTTAACCTCTCCGCGTACTATATCCTGAACTATGATATCCTCGTCCTGCGGAACGGCAAACCGCACCGTGACGGGCCTGCCTTCGCTCCTTGCCTTTGCAGCGTCTTTTTCATCGGGAAATATTTCAGGCCTGCGATAAGTTAGGTTTTGTTTCTGGTCTGTAGCTTCTTCGCGCATAGCCTCAAGCTCTTCGGAAGTGTCGAAGCAATAATACGCTTTTCCTTCGCCCAGAAGCTGGTTTACATATTTGTCGTATATGCCTTGCTGATGCCGTTGCGATTGCAGGTATGGTCCGTTGGGCTCGCTGACTTCGGGGCCTTCGTCCCATTCGATGCCCAGCCATCGCAGGTCGTTTATGACCTGCTGCATGGCGGTGGGGGTATTGCGTTTGAGGTCGGTATCTTCGATTCGCAGGACGAATTTGCCGCCCGTATGCCTTGCCCACAGCCAGCTAAAAAGTGCGGTCCGTGCCCCTCCTACATGCAGATAACCCGTCGGCGACGGTGCAAATCGCGTTACAACCATTGTAACCCTCATTAGTTCCAGAAAATATGTGACAAACGATGGACGATAGGGTATATCAAAATTATACTATTGTCAAGAATGAGGTGAATAATCGACTATATATGAAGGATGAGTGATGAAAAACGAATTTATGACACAGGGCAAAGAAGAAAATATAAAGCTGGATTTTATTCGGCAGATTGTTGCAGATGATTTCAAGAGCGGCAAGTGGGGCGGGCGTGTGGCGACGCGGTTTCCGCCGGAGCCGAACGGCTACCTACATATCGGCCATGCCAAGAGCATCTGCCTTAACTTCGGCATCGCTGAAGAGTTTGGCGGCACCTGCAATCTGCGATTCGACGACACCAATCCCGAAAAGGAAGAGCAGGAATACGTCGATTCTATCATCGAAGACGTCCACTGGCTCGGCTGGGACTGGGACGACAGGCTGTATTTTGGTTCCGATTACTTCGAGCAGATGTACCAGTACGCCATCCAGCTTATAAAGGCCGGAAAGGCCTACGTCTGTGACCTTACCGCTGATGAAGTCAGAGACTATCGCGGCACATTAACTAAGCCGGGCAAAGAGAGTCCCCATCGCAACCGCAGCATTGAAGAAAATCTTGAGCTATTTGAGCGGATGAAGGCCGGCGAATTTCCCGACGGCTCGCGTACGCTGCGGGCGAAAATCGATATGACACATCCGAACCTGAATATGCGTGACCCGGTTATGTATCGAATCCTGCACGCAACACACCACCGCACCGCCGATTTGTGGTGCATCTATCCGACCTACGACTGGGCTCACGGCTTTGAAGACTCCATCGAGAAAATAACACATTCAATCTGTACTCTCGAATTTGAAAATCATAGGCCACTTTATGACTGGTTTCTCGATGCAGTTGGCGCTTATCATCCGCAGCAAATCGAGTTCGCCCGGCTTAATCTAAACTACACCGTAATGAGCAAGCGTAAGCTCCTGCAGTTAGTGCAGCAGGGCCTTGTGAAAGGCTGGGACGACCCGCGGATGCCGACAATCTGTGGCCTGCGGCGCAGAGGCTGCTCGCCGGAATCCATCCGCAACTTCTGCAAGGTCATCGGCGTCAATAAATTCAATAGCACTATTGACATCGCACTGTTAGAGCATTGTATAAGGGAAGACCTGAATAAAACCTCCCAACGCGTTATGGCTGTCCTTCGCCCTTTGAAAGTAATCATCGATAATTATCCTGAGGATAAAAACGAGGAGTTGGACGCTATTAATAATCCGGAGGATGCAAGTGCCGGCACTCGGAAAGTTCCGTTCTGTCGTGAGCTTTATATCGAGCGGGATGATTTTATGGAGGAGCCGCCGAAGAAGTTTTACCGTCTTGCGCCGGGCAGAGAAGTCAGGCTAAGATACGCATATTTTATCACGTGTATAAATGTCGTTAAAAATGCTGATGGCGAGATTGTTGAGCTGCACTGCACTTACGACCCGGCTACACGCGGCGGCGATGCCCCGGATGGACGCAAAGTCAAGGCGACACTGCACTGGGTAAGCGCCAAACATGCGATTGACGCCGAAGTTCGCCTGTACAATAATCTTTTTGCAAAGGAAAATCCGGATGAGGTAGAAAATGACCAGGATTTCACCGTCAATCTGAATCCCAATTCTCTTGAGGTTCTGACGGACTGCAAGGTTGAGCCATCGTTAAAAAATGCAAAGCCCTTGCAGCGGTTTCAATTCGAACGGCTCGGCTATTTCTGCGTTGACCCTGATAGTACTGACGGCAAACTAATCTTCAACCGCACCGTCACACTCAAAGACGAATGGGCAAAAATCCAGCAATCACAACAAAAGTCGTGACTCGCGAAATTATTCATCACCTGAAAATATATTGAGTGGCAGCGTCAAGCATAGCTTGGCGATGGTAATTTTCTCTGTTTTTGTCTTGGCTCAAGTATCCAAAAAGTACCGTCTTTGTATGCATTGCCGTATTTATCACAACGCGTCACCTTATATAATCCATTCGGGACAGACAATTTGACCCATGGGATTTCTCCCTTTAACGACATCCACTTCGGCCAGTCAGATACATCTATATTCTTTGATTTTTTGGGTGACATCATCAGAAAATGAGGTACTATACCAAGCCATTTATCTCCTTTTTGGCCAAACACTTTGCCGAGGCGAATCGCTTTAGAACGTAATTGTTTATTTGTCCAGCCCATCACACCCTTAACTTCAATGAGAATAATATGACATTGGTTGTTTTGTACAAACGCTATTATGAAATCAATGTCTTCTTGATAACCTGTTATTAACTTTTCATCGTTAGAGAAAATTTTGTTTTGACCATTGTTAAATACCAGATAAAGGCTTGCATAGAGCCAATCAAGATGGTAATCCATGGCGGTAAATAAATCAATGGGAAGTTCCAAATTTAGATTGCTCTCGATTTCTTTCACGAATGTTTGAGAAGGTTTAAAATCCGGATTGCCAAGAATTTGCCCAACCATGAAAAACCGCTCTTTGGAATTGAATAAACGAAGGCTCTCAATCACTTTTTTTAGATTAATTGCATCAATTAGATTATTTTGATTGGAGTAAATCATTTTTCATTCTCTAGTTTTTTTCTCTTTGCTCGCACTTTCAGCCCCAATTTTATTTCGGTGAAAAATTGATATGACTTTAAGGTTTCAGTTAATTTAGATATGTTATTACGAGAATTTATCAAGCAGTGTTAAGATTTCTAGTGGGGTTTTTACGAGGACTTTTGCTCCGTTAGCTAACAGCTCCTCAGCGCTGCGGAAGCCCCAGAGTGCTCCTACAGCGAACA
Organism: Planctomycetes bacterium RBG_13_46_10; assembly: GCA_001824645.1. Lineage (GTDB taxonomy): Bacteria > Planctomycetota > Phycisphaerae > Sedimentisphaerales > Anaerobacaceae > RBG-13-46-10. The sequence goes on along the minus strand of MHYD01000068.1, from coordinate 39,736 downwards.
TACCTGCAGAATTGGCTGTCTGCATATCGGTGTCCGTGTCACCAACATAAATAAACTGTTCGGGCGGAATTTTAAGCTCATCAGCAATCTGAATCGCTGCGGTCGGGTCGGGCTTTCTCGGAGTTGACGGCTCGCTGCCGCGAACAATATTAAAAGAAAAATCCGGCAGCAATTTTGCAACCATCAGTTTTGTAAAATCGTCCGGCTTGTTCGAAAGAACAGCTTTTGCAAAGTTGATTTTGTGGATATTGCTTTGATGGCTCAGAACTGGCTTAAATGCAACATAGTGCCGCAAGAATTTTGTTGCAAATAAACCGGTTGGAGAATAACCTCATCCTTGATTATTGATTAGCCCCCGGACCTGTGTCGGGGGCTGTCTATTATTCAAAATATTTAGCCCCGCAATCCTTCGACCTGGCTCAAGACAGGTTTATTGCGGGTTTATTTACTCATTCATAGGTGATTTTCATCACAAAATTTAGAATTGGACAAATACAAATGGCATATGGGAATGCCCAAAAAACCGATTTTCCAATAATTTCAATGAAAAATTTCTTGAATAAAGAACCGAATTTCTCTATAATCTTTATTGGTTTTTATCTAAAATCAATAGAGTTCACAATTCAAAGAAAAGGAGGATTATTATGTTTACTAAAACACACATTTTAACAGCCGTAGTATTTGTTTTCTCGGCTTGTCAGCTTCAAGCCGGTGTCATCCACTCAACATGGATCGGAGGTACACAAGGCGATTGGGGTGAAGCAAGTAACTGGTCTCCAGCTATTGTGCCTGACAATACGGTGTGGACGACTTATGTAGTCTCGATAGATGCATATGATTACGGAATAGCGGTTGGCATAGGGCAAAGATATATTATTGACCAATTAGTATGCCGGGGTGATGTAACGCTTTACGGTCCATGGTATCCCGTGAACCTTACTTTGACAGAGGACGGCTTGGTAAACTATGGTGATTTGTATACCGCTAACCTCGACTTCACTGGTGATGTGAAGAACACTGATGGTGCCGAACTTTACTTATTTGATTTTTTTTCTGCTCATGGCAATTTATACAACGAGCCTAATGCCACAATCGAAGTCACGGGGCGGGTAATGGACATTGTGGACGCTAACATAGTAAACAAAGGTCTAATATGTGCTAGTTCAAATGGTGGTCTTGATGCGGATATTGAATTTCTAAATTCAGGTAGGATTGAACTTTTCGGCGGCGAGGTAAGTGGAGATATTTTTGACAATAATAGTATTGGAATTATTGAAGGTTGCGGTTCACTTGATTCAGATCAAATGCTGAACCAAGGAATAGTTTATTCAGTTGGTGGAGTACTGAATATACATAGTGACGGTTCTATAATTAACACGGGTGTATTTGGAAATAAGCCTCTCGCAATCCTTAACATCTCGAGTCATGAAGGTGTGGATAACCAAGGTACAATCGAAGTCAATGCAGGCGGCGGTGTTGCATTTGACTGCAACCTGGTCAATGAGCCAAATGCCGTGATTAAACTGCTTAATGGGACATTAGCAGCAACAACAATTACACAAAAAACCGGAGCAACATTCGAGGGCTTTGGGGGAATTACCGGCAATGTTGTTATCGACCCGAATGCTGTAATTAAACTTACAGGTCCAACGAATATTGTTGGGGACGTGGAGATTAAAGAAGGTGCCACATTGGACATAAGCGATGGGACGGTGCTTGTTACCGGCCTTACGACATGTAATGGTGGTACAATTAAAACATTTCATGGCACAATTATCACGCAGGGTGGCACATCGGGCGGCATTTGTAGAAGAATATTCGTAGACTGAATTAAGATTTACAGCAAAATAGCGGTCTGCCACACGTCAAACGATGGTCATTGATAGTGAAGAGAAGCAATCTCCCCGGCTTTGGTATATATTTTGCCACGACCTTCGGCCTCGCAATGACCTGCTCGTGAAGCGGAGGTAAAATCAATGGCATTTTCGGCAGGATTTTGATATTGTAACAATGTAGAAAATTTGAAAAATGTCATTCTGAGTGAAACGAAGAATCTCAAAAAACGCCACGATGTGTTTTATTTTCTGCAGTGGCCAGATCCTTCGGCTACGCCTCAGGATGACAAGACAAAGTAAACGCTATACGCTATGAGCAAAGGCTTTGTTTATTTAGTTGGTGCCGGCCCGGGTGGAAACTATACACCGAGAGACAGTGCTCAAGTTAGTCGAAGGCAGTTTATGTTAGGGGTTGTGGGAGTCGTTGGTTCCCTTGTTCTGCAGGGATGCAAGAAAGAAACGCCTTCGCATTCGCAGTCTGTTGCCATACCGAGCATTACCTCCGAGTCTAAAGAAGCAAAAGAAGACAAAATAAAGGCGCAGATACAGGCGTTAGTGCGGGAGGTGGGCGAGTGCGCTAGCCATGATCCACAACTCAATTTCGCTGGGGCGATAACGCATATGTTGGGAGATAGAGCCGAAATGGCCGGGTTAGAAAGGTTGGCCGGGGAAGGTCGCATTCGTTTTGTAAAGGTCGCCGAGCGAGATATGCCCCGGTTCTACAAGTTAGCCCAAGAGCTGAATGCGGTAATAAAGGGTCGCGGTTACGTCAATGCCTTTACCTTCACCAACGAAGAGGATGGGGTATCGGTTTATACCGTGGTCATTAACGAAAGAGAATTCCAGAAACCGCACGTGGAATTATGGATCGCCTTCATTCATGAAATATTCGGCCGCGTGTCGGAGATGGAAATGTCCGGTAAATTGGCAAGCATAGAAGCAGAGGAGGCCAGGGCCTACAGGAAAGAAGCAAAGATTTTGGATGGGGTTATTCTACGTAATGAGACGTTCATTCGGATCCTTGAAGGGGTGCTACCTAGCAAGGAGCACTCGCAATTGGTGCATCAGTTATTGGGTATAGAAATACTGATGCAAAAGAGGGATAAGGCCAGGCAGCAAGCAGAATATTATCAGAGGAAGGCCGACGCCAATTCGACCGTCCCAGGTGCTACCCAAGAGACCCTTGGCCCAGCTGGAAACTATACACCGATATTATAAATGTTCCGTGCCTGAGTGCAAGTCACAACCTGGTCCCACATGTGCTCCAGCGTTATTTATTATGGGAAATTCCGGGGACACGGAAATTCCGGGGAAATTCCGGGGACACCATATAATGGCACTAACTTAAGCATATTTCAAAGACATGGATGTTGGTAAAGGTTGCCATTTGGGGGGTGATTTCTAGGATTTCACCGCCAGACAAGCTGCTCTGCCAATTAAGAATCCCCTTAAGTTAGTGCCATTAGGGACACCATACTTATTTCAGTTGCGTCAGGCATGTTGCCGCATACGATGTCGGCAAGGGTATCGAGCAGCGTGCCGTCGAGGTCAAATAGTATGGCCTGGAATCTTATTTTTCTCACTTTACTGCTATTCGAATGAATCGGGACGGTCAAGGTGTCCCTACATTATTAAAGTGAATCAGTCCTTTGATAGTAACTGGTCAAAATATTTATTCGCCGCTGCGATATAAGTATCCACGGGGATAAGCGGCTTTTCCAGCTCTGCCCTGGTTTCTTTTGAGAGCCGGCTGTTTTCGGCGATTTCCCTGCCTGCTTTTTGAAGCAGCTTTGAATATTTCATGGTCAGAGGTTTTAAGATTAACGGTGCTTCTTTCAATATGGCCCCGCCGCCACGGTAGATTTCACCGACAACTTCGGTACGCAGATTTCTCGCTATTCTTTTGAAGAGCAGCTCGAGCACCTGGAAGTGGCTCTGCTCCGGAAAGCCACAGTTCGAGATAACAACCAGCTTCGGGGCCTTTCCGTGTTTGTTTACATGCACGCTTTCTCCGTTCTCATCTTTTTCTATATGGGGGTCGCCGACGGGTATAATTCTATCCATAAAGATTTTCATAATGCCGGTGACATTATCGACGTAAAGCGGCGTTGCGAAAACGAGGATGTCTGAGCCTTTGATTTTTTCGAGCAGCTCAGCCATATCGTCTTTAATAACGCAATTGCCCGGCGTTTTCAGCCAGCAGGAAAAACAGCCTTTGCAGGGCTTAATGTCTTTCTTCGCAAGGAATACATTCTCGACCTCCGCGCCGGCCTGCTGCGCTCCTTTGGTAAATTGTTCTACCATAAAATGCGTGTTGCTGTTCTCCGCTTTTGGCGAGCCGTTGAATATCGTAATTTTCATTTCATTCTCCCATTATTTGGCAAATAACCGTTCTTGTTCGTGGTCGGGTATCGAAATCTACGAGGATTATTTGCTGCCAGGTGCCGAGGGTTAGTTGGCCATCCACAATAGGCACGGTTAAAGAAGGTCCCAAGACGGAAGCCCGCACGTGAGAATGGCCATTATCATCGTGCCAGGTTTCCTCATGCTCATACCGGCTGTTTTTTGGAGCAATTCTTTCAAAAGCAGCTTTTATATCGTGATTGACAAGACCCGGCTCATATTCGGTGGTAGTTATACCTGCTGTTGAGCCGACGTTAAACAGCATAGCGGTTCCATCGGCTATTTGGGATTGCCTGATAGCCGTTTTGACCTGCTCGGTAATATCTACAACATCGCAGTTTCCGCGAGTTTGAATTTTAATCTTTTCTGTCTTAACCATAGGCGACAGAATAAAGGATTGAGTAATTTACTGCAATAGCGGCATACGAATTTCCAAATTACCGGTTGCCAATCCTTTATCCACGGATTAAGATAGAATAATTGGCCAAACAAGGGAGGTAAAACCCCCAAATAAATTTGGGGGCTAAATATTTAGCCCTGCAATCCTTCGACCTGGCTCAGGACAGGTTTATTGCGGGACAGGCGTGGCAGCGACCGAATATAATGAGGTTGATGGTCCATCCACTTCGCTTTGCTCAGTGGCTGCCACCCATCGCAACCGTTTAACTTTGATATATAGAGGTTCGCAAATGAATGTACTTTTAATTGGCAGTGGCGGCCGCGAGCACGCTATAGCATGGAAATTAGCTCAGTCTAAAAACCTAAGCAAGCTATACATCGCACCCGGCAATGCCGGCACCAGCGAATGTGGGGAAAATATTCCCATCGCAGCTAACGATGTTGATAAGTTAGTGAGCTTTGCCCGTCAGAACGATGTAGGTCTGGTGGTTGTCGGCCCGGAGGACCCGCTTGCAGCAGGGGTAGTTGATGCTATGGAAAAAGCTGGCATAAAGGCGTTCGGCCCGAGCGGCGGCGCCGCTGCGCTCGAAGCCGACAAGGCATTCGCCAAGCAATTGATGCGTGCAAGCGCCGTCTCGACTGCTGAAGGCAGAATCTTCGACAGATTCAGTGACGCAAAAAAATATATTGCAAGCAGAGATGAAGCGGTTGTGGTAAAAGCAGCAGGTCTTGCACAGGGCAAGGGAGTCATTATCTGCGATGAGCCTTCAGATGGTATTCTGGTTGCGGAAAAGATAATGTGTGATAAGATATTCGGCTCAGCGGGAGACAAAATCATTGTTGAAGAAAAGCTGCTGGGAGAAGAAGCCTCGATATTGGCTTTTGTCGATGGGCATAATATCTATGTTATGGAATCATCGCAGGACCATAAGGCCGTCGGTGATGGTGACACAGGCCCTAACACAGGAGGAATGGGTGCTTACAGCCCGGCACCGGTCGTTACCGATGAAATGATGGATAGAATTACACGCGAGATTTTAGTGCCGATAGTGGATGGCATGAATCGCAACGGCACACCATACAAGGGCGTGCTCTACGCGGGTCTTATGATTACCAGCGGCGGACCAAGAGTGCTGGAATTTAACGTTCGGTTCGGCGACCCCGAAACGCAGCCGATTCTTATGCGGCTGAAAAGCGACCTCTTGGAGGTTTTTCTGGCGGTATGTGACAGTAAACTGGATGAAATAACGCTTAACTGGGACCAGCGACCGGCGGTCTGCGTCGTCATGGCTTCAGGCGGCTATCCCGGCGATTATGAAAAGGGCAAAAAGATAACAGGTCTTAAAGAAGCAGGCCGGCTCAAGGATGTGATTGTGTTCCACGCAGGGACTAAAAAGGAAAACGGAGACATCGTTACAAACGGGGGCAGAGTGCTTGGTGTGACTGCTCTGGGTGAGCAAATCATAGATGCGAAGAAAAGGGCATACGAGGCGGTAGAAAAAATAAAATTCGACGGCGCATATTGGCGCCGTGATATCGCAGACAAGGCAATAAAGAACAGTAATTGATTAATTAAACTTCAGTCTCGGCAAGGCACGTTCCGGAAGTGATGCCGCTTTCAAATAAGCCGAATCTTGACGGACAAGACACTATATGTTTTTCATGAACAGGTTTAAAAATCAAAATCCAAAACCAGCAGCAAACAGACCTGACAAAAGAGGTAAAGTTCTGCTGCGATGGCTTTTATTAATTCCGCTCCTTTTGGTTATTTTACTGCTTTTTTTGGGCAGGCTATGGCGCTCTATGCCCCGCCTTGCCATAGCTGAAATCAGCGAACTAACCGGATGCGAAGTATATACCGAGTCGATTGATTTCAAATTAAACGGCACTGTCTTTATCAAAAATCTTGTAATAAAACCCTACGCGTCTCA
>MHYD01000068.1:32447-33153 GCA_001824645.1 Planctomycetes bacterium RBG_13_46_10 | reverse complement strand
CCAGGCGCAACAATATGACAATACACTTCTAAAAGCAAAAACTGTTTACGCCCGATTCGGTATCGGCAGCTTATTTTTATCGGGTCCGCGGCTGAAAGAAATATATATTAGTGATTTCGTTTTCAACGCCCAATACAATTTAGATACAGACCGCTGGAATTTAGCTGCTTTTAAATTAAATACCATGCAGCGTAAAGCAGGCAAAATACCCCTTATTATCCTTAATGGCGGGATGCTGCAGCACAGCAGGGTTTCCAAGGAACAAACCACTGTTTTAACCGAGGTACCAATTGATGTGAAATTTCGGCCTTTTGAGAAAATTGCTGGTGGTTACAGCTTCAATATAACAACGGCGGAAAAAGCGGTCGGTACATCTACACACACCGTTTCACGCAAGCCGGGCAGAAGCAGATTGATAGGAAACTGGCTGCCGGGCAGAATTACAGTTTCAGGCGGCATTTCATCAGCCGGCATTCCCGAGCTTGAAAATGCTTTGGTTATAGATACAATTGATGCCTCATTAAATTACGACAGCAAGAAAAACTTCCTGCTAAACCTGAAAGTCGGGAATTTATCGTATCCTAAAGAATCCGTAGAAGATATACTCGCCTTCGGCATACCGATGTTTTCAACCAAGTCCGTGCTTTTTACCTCCATGCAAAGGTTTTTTGAACGGTATAATCCTGCAGGAAAAATTGATGCAGCT
>MHYD01000068.1:32085-32410 GCA_001824645.1 Planctomycetes bacterium RBG_13_46_10 | reverse complement strand
GCACAATCAACGGTCATGTCCTGTGCAAAGATATAACTATTTGCAACCAAAAATTCCCTTATATTCTAAAGCATGTGACAGGCCAGGTTGACTTTACAGAAAATAGCGCCATCCTGAATGATATCTCCGGAAAGCATGACGACGTTAATGTGACTATAGGCGGCTGGATAAAAGATTTCGGGCTTAATCAACGATACCAAATACAGATTACAAGTGACAATATGGCCCTGGATGATGACCTTTATGAAGCGTTAAATCCAAAACAAAAAGAGTTTTGGACAGCTTTCTCTCCCGGCGGCTCGGCAGCTATAGATTATAGATTCAG
>MHYD01000068.1:22560-32051 GCA_001824645.1 Planctomycetes bacterium RBG_13_46_10 | reverse complement strand
GTCGTCGAACTTCGGGACAGCGAAGCCGCTTATCGGAATTTTCCTTACCCATTGAAAAACCTTAAAGGCAAGCTGTATTTCGACTATGACAGCATAACAGTTGACAATGTGGTTTCACAGGAAAACAAAGGCATGGTGACTATTAACGGCAAAGTCCTCTATTACGGTACTGACAATCCGATTTATAATCTTTCAGTCAAGGCAGGCGATATGCCGTTAGATACGTCGAGTGTAAAAAATTTACTGGCCAGGCAGGATGCTCTTAGCAATCAATGTGACGTGACCGGTCTGGTCGATGCAGATATAAAGATTTTTACATCGACGCAGGATAAAGCACCGACAAGCTCGAAGGACAAGCAAATTTCACCCTACATTCTTAGCTTGTCGAATTCGGGGCGAGTAAATTTCTTTGCAGATGTAAACTTAAAACAAGCTTCATTAACAGCAAAAAAAACAGGACTGACGATATCTGATATATCGGCAAAAATTCATCTGGCACCTGATTCCACGAATATAAAAAATTTCGCAGGTCATTACGGCCAGAGCACCGTTTCGTTAATAGGTGGAATTTGGCTTGGTTCCCACGAGGCGGGTGCCCTCTCAGAAAAGACACAATTGCCGCGCTATTTTCTGGCAGCCAGTGCGCCGCAGGCTCAGCTAAACGATGAATTAATCGGTTTACTGCCTTTGCCGCTGGCAAAAATTGTTTCGGATTTGCAGCCGTCCGGAAAAGTGAACATAAGTGCTAATTTGAGAAAGATGAATAACGATGACAAGGCTGATTCCAATATATCCGTGGACTGTTTGGGCAACGGCATAAATGCTAAAATGTTTCCCTATCCTTTGAAAGATGTCACAGGCAGATTAACGGTAAAAAATAAGAAGATAACATTTAACAATATTACCGCAGTGCCGGATGACGGCCTTCAATCAGCGGATGACAGCTCACTTATACAATTAAGCGGCCAAATCAATTTGGCTGGTAATAACTTCAGCAACGGTTTATTTCAACTCTCGGCAAGGAACATCCTTTTGGGTGAAAATTTAGCATGCGCTATGCCCGCAGATATAAGCTCTTCCTATCAGGCATTGTCGCCGGCCGGCCGTTTCGATCTGGAGCTGGAGAATGTAAATATTTTCAAATTCAATGACGGCGAAAAGCTAATAGATTTCAATGCATCAGTCGGATTGAAAAATTGCAGTTTTAATCTGTCCGGCACTCGCGCTGAATTGAATGCAGCTTTGAAATCAAGATGCTTATACAAAAGCAGAGACGGTTTTTCCGATGGGCAAATTGCCGTGCTTGCAGATAATTTCAACATCAAAGGCAAATCCATAAAAAACCTCACGATGGACCTAAACTACGACCAGAATCAGCGGCGGTGGTCAGCCGAAAATCTGATAGCAGACTGTTATAATGGTAAATTGGCCGGACAACTGGAAATTTCACCCGCCTCAGGCGGGCAAGAACCGGCAGGAGATACTTTGAAATATATGTTACAAACAGCTTTTAACAATATTGATTTGAGACAGTTTCTCTTGGACGATGAGCCGAACAGTGTGAATCGGGCAAAGACCGACCATACAAGCGGAACCATGAGCGGGTCATTAAGCTTACGTGCACAGATCGGAGACAACTCTTCACGTGTCGGCAGATGTATGCTGAATATTAAAGATATGCAGGTGGGCAAACTCTCCCCATTGGCAAAGCTATTATACGTTTTGAAACTGACGGAACCAAAAAATTTCGCTTTTGAGCGGATGGTTGTCGATTCATATATCAAGTCTGACACACTTATTTTCGATAAATTTGATTTGGCAGGTGAAGCTGTGGCATTTCATGGTTCCGGTCGTATGGACCTGCAAAGTGCAAATGTAGAGCTGAGCCTTACCGCTCGTGGGCAGCGAATAGCCGGTTCGGAACCTTCTCTGCTGGGTTCGCTGACCGAAGGTCTCGGTAAAGCCGTCGTACGGATGGAAGTAACAGGCAACTTTAAGGACCCGAAGGTAGAAACCAAACTGGCTCCTGTCGTTGAAGATTCACTCAAAATCTTCGGCACACCACGTTAGAAACAGCCGGCTATTGTGTGTACGCGTAAACAAGCTTTATTTCTTCACTGCTGCGATGGTGTAGATTTGCCTCTTATCTTTTATGTATTTTCGTTCGTAATTTGTGCCGGTCAGCTCTCCTTCCATAGCACCGGAAACTGGGAGAAACTCAATTTGCTCAAGCCTGCCCTGAGAGGAGTCTTTTTTATCGGTTATTAATCTCTGTATCTCTTCAAAATATTCTGCATGGTCTGTGGCAATTCTTAAAGTGCCCCCGGTTTTTAAACAGCGAACAAGATGTTCCAGGTTTGCAGGACAGAGAAAGCGTCTTTTATAGTGACGTCTCTTCGGCCAGGGGTCTGGAAAATAGATATGAAAGCAATCCACGGATTCAGCCGGTAAGAATTCAGCTAAAAAAACTGCGGCATCGGTGCGGATTAACTTCACATTATTCAATTTCCATCGGCCGATTCGGTCAACAGCGAACCGGTAATATTTGTTGGCCCGCTCGATACCGAGAAAATTAATATTCGGCTGAGCTTTGGCTTGATTTATTAGAAAGGTTGCTTTGCCCGTACCGATTTCCACGTGAAGTGGGCCAGAACGTCCTATAACTTGAACCAAATTTATTTCGCCATTTAAATCTTCCAGCCTCAACGTAACTGAAGGATACTCTTTTAATTTTCGGGCCATCAAAAAAATCCCCTGCAAAAAATAGGATAAAGCAATAATATCAGTTAAGCACACCTTTATTGGATTATTCTAAATAAAAAAGGGTGTTTAGGTAAAGAATCAAAATTTAGTTTTCATATCCGTTGCTTTTAAAGTGTCTGCCGGCACTATTCGATAGAAGGATGTGAACTTACTATAGACCATGGCGTAGCAATTATAGGACGACTTAGAAGTTAAGACAATTGTCCCCGCTTCGCGGGAAACAAAAGGACCATAAAGATGATTCTGCAGATGGTCAAAATGCGGCGTAAACTGGTTTTGATAGATATCAATACGCAGCGGGATTTCCTGTTGGCCGAGGGCAAAGCCTGCATTAGAAACCACAGAAGAGTCCTTGTGCACATCCGAAGGGTCATGGCATGGGCCAGAAGGAAAAATATCCCTATAATTTCGACCTGTGACGTCTATCCGAATAATAACGGAGACGAGAATCACTATTGTCTTGACGGGACAGAGGGACAAAAAAAGATACGCTACACTTTGCTGGATAACAGAGTGACCTTTGCAGCGGACGGGAACACCGATTTGCCGAGAGACATGATGCGGCAGTACAAGCAAATCATCTTCCACAAACGCTGTGTGGATCCGTTTGATGAGCCTCGAATAGACAGGCTGCTGAGCGAGGTGCGTGCCGGCGAGTTTATACTGATAGGCGCCTGTGCGGAAGATGCAATCAAAGCGACGGCACTGGGACTTCTGCAGCGCGGCAAGAGGGTGACGGTTGTGGTCGATGCGGTAGGAGCTCATAATAAAAAGGATGCACAAATGGCGCTTCGCAAGATGCAGGCAAAAGGTGCCAGGCTGGTCGAGACAAAGTCTCTTGCCGGGGCAACCCATCTGAGAATGGTCGGTGCCTGTCATTGCGAAAGCTGCCTCGGGCGGTCACGCACCCGTGGTGAGCCTGCCTGTCCTGAGCGTACCTGTGGTGAGCCTGTCGAATCCAGTCGAAGGATAGAATCCAAGACACAGGCAGGTGTCCCCGAAGATAATTAGCAAAGTCTCTTATCATTAGTCTCGCAAGTAAAATAATTTTCTTCGTAGCTCATCCATACTATATCATTTCCTTAATCTTTCTTCACATAAAGCGTCTGAGTGGGAAAGGCGAATTCGATGCCCTCGGCTGCAAAACGCTTCATCATCTCCAGGTTGACCCGCTGATTGACCTCCTGATATACCCAAAAATCCGGGGGCTTGACCCAGTAGCTTATATATATGTTCAGCGAGCAGTCGTTAAAATCATTGAAGTACACCCTCGGCGTCTTTTCAGGGTCGATATTTATCTCCGGAACATCCGCCAAAATCTCTTTGATGATTTCAACGGCTCTTTGTGCCTTCGTATGGCCTGAGTCGTAAGTTATGGTGATATTCGATGTCCTGCGAATAAAAGGACGACGGCTCACGTTTTCCACAATGGAATTTGCAATCACGCTGTTGGGAACAGTGACAAGATGTCCCTCGATAGTGCGGACACGCGTGCTTCTAAAGCCTACCTCTTCGACGGGGCCGAAATGGCCCTCAATCTTTACCAGCTCGCCTATTTGGAAAGGCCTGTCCGCGAAAATCGTAATTGAGCCGAAGAAATTAGCTATGGTCTCTTTGGCTGCAAGAGCGATAGCAATGCCGCCGACGCCGGCACTAAGCAGAAGTGACTTTACATTCGCCCCCAAGATATTCTCGCTAATCAGAAGAACTGCGACAATTGCTATTGTCACTCGCATGGCCTTACGCAACACCGGCACAAGCATATCGTCGAGCTTGGTTTCCGTTTTGCCGACCAGGCGATTCAAATAGAATTCGATGACATCGACAAGCCGATAAAGGGCGTATGCTGCAGCAATGGCAGCTATTACACGAGCGATTTTTGTCCATCCATCGCCGAGTGAGGTTCTAATCCCGCTTTCGTCATTAAAGAATAGGGGGACTTTCGCGAGGAATATGCCGGCTGCAAATACCGCCACATATATCGGATTTGCCAGTGCTGCAAGTAAGATTGCCAGAGGACTGTCAACTTTTTTCTTCGCCAGCCGCTGGGCGTAGCCCTTGATGAAATGCTGGCCAATTCGACCTGCTGCCAACGTAAGCACAAACACTAACAAAACGAGGCCGAACCGCCATATTGCATTACCTCGAATGATTTCGTAATTGATGATTTCTGACCACCAATCACCGGAAGCCAATATTTTAATTAATACCGATGCTGTCATCTTAAACTCCCAATCAATAAAATCCTTTTTGCCTGTTTGAGGTTTTGCCTTTTATACATTATCAACCATAGTTTTTCCAGCGAATAAAAAAGGGGTCAGGAGCATTTTTGGTTTGACAGGCGATGACCTAACAAGATACAATTCAGCTATGCCGAGGGCAAAAAGACAATCTCCGGGAGATGTTGTTTATCATGTCCTGAATCGTGCCAACGCTCGCCAAACAATCTTCCAGAGATTTTCTGATTACAAAGCGTTCGAGAAGATTCTTGCTGAAGGTCTTGCAAAAATTCCAATTCGTCTGACGGGATATTGTATAATGTCCAACCACTGGCATCTGCTGTTGTGGCCTTATAATGATGGTGACCTTTCGGCTTTTATGCATTGGATTACAATGACGCATACGCAGCGATGGCATGCGGCTCATAATACCACCGGAACGGGACATCTCTATCAAGGCCGTTTTAAAAGCTTTCCGATACAAAGTGATTGTTATTACTTGACTGCATTACGATATATCGAGAGCAATCCTTTTCGCGCCGGGCTTGTCAAAAGCTCATCGGATTGGCTTTGGAGCAGCTTGACAATGCGAAGGGGTCTCTCTATGGACGGTGTTGCAGTTTCTGACGGTCCGGTAGAGCTGCCGGACAACTGGGCAGAGCTGGTTGATATCTTGCCTTGGGAAGATGACCTCGAAAAAATTGAGCGATGCATTCGTAGGGGGACGCCTTTAGGAAAAGATAGATGGATCCAGCAGACTGCAAAACATTTGCTTCTGACTTCGAGTCTGCAACCTCGTGGCCGACCCAGAAAAGGCTCCTGACCCCTTTTATGTTCCGGCACATGCGGGAGCCGATGACTATCTCCATGAAGCGGCAGAGGCAAATGACCCGCCCTCGGGGACATTCTACGACCCGGAAAACGACGGCATACAGGTGGAAAGTCTTGGTGTGCATGAGCACTGGAACAACCCTGTCGATAAGCAGTACTCGCGTAATTTAGGCTCCGGCAGCGGAATTGAGTTATTGAAGACCTCATCAATTCTAGATGCCGACCTCAATGACGATGCAAAAGTGAACCTTAAAGATTTTTCAGAACTTGCTCAATATTAGAAACAGATGGTGCGATTTCTCGTGCTTCGTAGGAAACTGCTTCACAGAGTAGCACATCGCACCCTACCGACTGATATTTTTGAAATTGTTTTTTAAACTTGATCATTTTGTGATGTCCAATGATAGGCTAACCGGACGCTCATTAGTACGGTTCGACTTTGGCTGTTTATTAGTTGTTTTCATTGTTATCTTTCTCACGTATCTCTGGCCGCCATCGACTCCGATATACTTTATTATCTTTGAAGAAGAAATAATTAACATAACGTTCTACAAGGTCTGAAAATTCTCGCGATTCTTTTTTATTGCTAATAGACAATTTATGCTGAACATCCTTGCTTCTTCCGTGAAAGAGGTCATTTCGCATACGCTTAAAATTTCGAAATGCCTCAATATCATTTTCCCATCCGGGAAATTTGGCTGTTTGAGCTAATTCAATAAATGCTTCTTCCAAAGTTGGTCTTAAACGTTCGAATAGTTTATTGAAAAAATGAAGAAGATCTTTCGAGTTTTCTCCTGTATGTTTTCGGATTGACGCCCGAATAGTTTTTGCCTTGTGCTTATCCTCAATGCTTATCTTCGCATTGGATAACATATTTAAAACGCACTCAAGTGGAATGAATAAATCGATGAAATTATAAAGAATATCCCTTTCGTGCCAAGCTCTGAGAAGCCAATGAAATATTAGGCTATATTCCTGCATGTCTTCATAAGGCAAAGTTTTTAACTTTTTCCCTATAACTTCAAGATGTTTAATGCCATTGTCATTAAGAGGCAATCGTTCAAGAATTTCCAGTGCGGTGCCTGCATATTCAAAGGCCGGTACTTCTCCTTCCCAAGCCAAAACGTTTTCACCGATTAATTCTAATATGAATTGTCTATGAAATCGAAGACCGATAATCCCAGCAACAAGATTGATGATATTTTTAAACTCACCTCTCCTACCTTCTGACTGTTTTAATAAAAGGTCGCGTATTGCGCCATTATCAGATACTATCTCGTTTGCCTCTGTGCTTACAACGATTTCTAGAAAGAATGGGCCATACTTGGAAGATTGATCCGCATTCTTTTTGAATTCAACCGTTCCAAACGAAGCTGGTTCTCCTGGAATAAAATATTTTGAGCAATTAGATTCTGACTGAATTCCGTGTTGAGGTTTAGGGCCGAAATATATTTGTACATCATATTTCTCAGAAACGATAAGGTTGATTTTTGCCTCTTCACGACTGGATAGCGAACAGCCTTTTGAATCAAAAAGATAACGATAACCGATTCGATTTTTCTCATTGCCATTTGTCATAGTTTATTCTTTTCATTCCGCATGGGCAAACAGGGCTTCCTACAGAACCCAGCCGAATATATAATCAACCAACGGCTTTTTATATTATTATCTTTTCTGAGTTTCTTAGCTCCATTTCAAACAATTCTGACTTATCATAATTTGCATTAAGCCAAAATATTCTTAATTTATGCGGTACTTGTAAAATCATAAATATTACTTGTATTCCCAAAAAAATAAAAAGTAGTATTTGCCCTAGCTTACTATAAGTATAGATTAGAAAAGTATGTTGCAGTAAATAATTGATCAAAAATAGTATCCCACTAAAAACTATAGACTGAATAATTGCAGTACCAAAACCTAATGCTGTATAACTTCTCTCTCTTTTACCTCTCACAAAACCAATAAGGTTTATTATAGCCAACACTAAGCTTGTCCAACTTTGCATAACACAAAATCCAATCCCTAATCCCAAAGGAACTGCAATTATTAATCCTAATATTTGAATAAAATCCATACAGCCTCTCAAAACAATTCTGGAAAATCTAAATACATCTTACTTATTTCTTCCTCTCATTGTGGTCTTTTCGCGTCACGCATTGCACTCTTCAAATAGATGCGGAAAATCAAGCTCGCTTAAAATCTGTAAACTATAGATTATCACATTTTAGTTTATTTGTCGCCGATTAAATACTTTTTTATGTGCAACAAAAGCTGTTCGAGGCTCGTCTTTTCAGTTGGATTTTGGTATTAAGTCAAAGAAAATGTGTCCTGAGAGTATCTTTTAGAGGAACTGATACTATGAAACGCATAACGCTGAATTTTATAGTCGATTTTGTTAGCTTTATTGTTTTCGTTGGATTGGCTTTCACCGGCTTTATAATCAGGTACATCCTGCCGCCGGGAACCGGCGGGCTTGGCCGAGAGCTAAGCGGAGGCCGTGGAAGAGAAGAAATCCAATATTTCTTGTCAATGACCCGCTTTCAATGGGGCGATATTCATTTTGTATTATCTATTGTATTTATTGCCTTGATAGTTATTCACATCATTCTGCACTTTGGCTGGATAAAGGGCTATTTCAAATCCATGTTCGGTGTTTCGCAAAAGTGCAAATCAGATTGATTAACTCTGTATCAAACAAATGCCCGTCAGGCTGATGGTAGTAATTGTCTGCGGTGGAAGTGACAGCGGCTGTGTTTGTTCGAAGGTGCCGATGTAGGCGGCGTGTTCGGTTTCGCTGGTTCGATATACCTCGCAGCTATCCGGCAAAAAATCTCCCAATGAAAGCAATAAGTCAATGTCTGTATCCGAGGTGTTGATGATAATAACAGAAAGTTTAGTATCATCTTCATTTTTAAAAGCCGAGATACGCAGGCAGCTCGAATCGGTCGAGGCCTCGACACGATGCCAGCCGGGGTCGGTGAATGCAGAGTACTGCTTAAAGGCGTAATAAGTAGGATTGATTGTATAGCCGGGATTCCCCTGCCAGGGATTGTCGAGACTTACAAGGCCCTTTGGTTTCGTCCAGAACAGCTCCCAGTAAAGATATGCCGATACTCCTTCAACAACCAGAGAGTTGTGCATCAAAAGCGCCAGATTCATTGCATCTGAAAAAGTCAACGGCTCCGATTCGCCTTTGGCGAATTCCGTCTGAAACAACGGCTTGTCACCATACCGAGCGGCGAAGTTTGTCATTGCAGAGATATAGGCATCCGGCTTATCGTGGCTGCCGCCTCCGTAGAGATGATGGGAGAAACCGTAAACATGATTTGGGTCGATAAGCGCATCAATGAAACTATTGGAACCGCCGCAGTTGCAAGACTCGGGCGCGAGCAGCCTGGGCATATCGGGCATCCGCAGGCTCAGCTCCTGATATACTGCCTCGAAGGCCCAGTTATAGCCCGCCCACTGTGCTGTCTCTGTCGGCGTGAATTTGCAGGTGTCCCAACCGGCCAGCCAATCCGGCTCATTCTGGATACTCACATAGTTTACATCTATGCTATAATTGGAATACTCGACCAGACTGTCCGCCCACCATTGTGCAAACTCATCGTACATGAAATTGCCGCTGGCGTCTTTTTTAAGAGTTCCGCCGACGGTGCTTGCGTTGCTTTTAAGGTA
>MHYD01000068.1:18455-22468 GCA_001824645.1 Planctomycetes bacterium RBG_13_46_10 | reverse complement strand
CCACAAGCTCTGCATCGTCAAGGTAGAAGTTAATCCCGGCCGCCGGACCTTCAAAGTAAACGTCCATATCCTGCAATGCTCCGGTCACATTCAGGGTAAATTCACCACAGACCTGGGTCCATTGTTCATCGGAGACATTCGATGTGCTCACATTAATATAGCGGATACCGCGTCCGTCCATTTGCATAACGGTTATCATGATCCGTGCGTTTTCAGTATTTTCGAGTTTAATCCAGGCAGAGATGGTGTATGTCTTTCCATGTTCCATTTTCCCGATAACAGAGTGGACAGGCCCCTGCCATGACTGGCTTCTGTTATATACCCGTACACTATAGTTACCGGAATGTGCTTGATTTCGTACGGCTGTCAGACTACAGCCCCAGGTTTTCCATCCGGAGGTATTTCCAAGCTCGAAACCGGGATTACTCAAAAGATTCTCGGCAGCTTGGCTTGAGGAACCTATTAGTAATATTAGCAGCAGCGCAAAACAAGACCATCGCCGCCAGGTGATATTTTCACGACTTGTCATTTTAAACCCACCTGCTACTTCAAATGCTACTCTGCGAAGTGCTATGTAGCACAAATCCCCTCATTTTGATTATAGCAAATTTATTTAGAGACATCAAGCAAAAGGCAGACTTATTGGATTTGGTATTTCACAAAAAACAACTATTAATTAGCTCAAATTTTTTTGCTCATTTTAACACGATTCTGAACTTGAATTATCCGGAAATTTAAAAAATAGGTATTTTTCAGCAATTTTTCAGAGTGCATAATCAATATCGTTTCAAAAATGCAGTTCATAGTCTAATCTGTAAGATATAGGTAAAATAGGTAAGAAAAAATAGGTCAAAAAGTGAGCTAAAATGAGCTAAAATTTGCAAAAACGCGCGCATTTTGAGCAGAAATTGTCAAAAATATAGCACTTTTTTCAAATTTATCCGCCTTTTGGCGGATTAACATTTTGTTAGATTGGGCTATCTGGATAAACTCAATTTTAGCCACAGAGTTAGCAGACGCCGTCCCGAGCGCACCTGTGGTGAGCCTGTCGAATCCAGCCGAGGGAACTATTAAATTAGACATGAAAAGTTACACGGATGAATACTGTTGTTTCGCCGCAGAGGTCACAGAGGGAAAAAACAAGGTTTAACCGGCTCGACCCTGCCCTGAGCGGAGTCGAAGGGCTGAGCTTGTCGAAGGACTATCAACAAAAAACTCAGAACTAAAAATGGTGTCCCCAGATTTAGATTTCTATTTTACAATTCCTTTCAATAAAAAGTTACATTCCTTTTTGCCCACAGGTCTGCGGGGGACTTGTCTTGTATTTTTCTTTTACATCGTTAGCAATTGTTTTTGGTCTGTTCTTTGAGCCATTGAAGGGTTTTGTTGAGCGTTCAAAATTTTTCTTATCAAATTGTTACTCATTTGAATCGCCATTTCTTCATTAGTTTTGGCAATATCAACCACTTTATCGGCATCTCTATCATCAATCATTTCAAATTGATTTTGGCTTGGACACAAACTATCGTTTAGATCACCTGGTTCAAACTTATCTAATTCATCCCCATAACTTCGTTTATTAGTTTTTATTATCTCTTGCCCCAGATCACTTAGAAAATATACGAACAACTTGTTTATAAGTTGTTCACCAAACATATTTGGATAAAAACAATGAAAGCAGGTGAAGTTTATTGCTGTTGTGAAATTTCGTATTACCTTTAAACGACCTCTATTAAAAACACCGATCAAAATTGGCGCAGGTTTTCTGTTTTCAATTTTATACCAAATAGTCCTTGTTTTTGTAAGATACCTTTCGTGATATTCTAATCTTTCGCCTTCTTTTATGTAATTTTGTATTTCTTGGTTTCCGTGATCTTTTACATCTAAACAATGAACAGGCATATCTGCATTAAAAAGTCTATTGAAATCAATCTCAGTAAATACTGATTTTCGTATTTGTGAGCTTTTTGTAATACATTTACAATAATTGTTTTTGTCTAATTTATACTCTTCGATTTTTGATTTTGTTAACGCAAAGAATTCATTTGCGCCGGTAGCTATGCCTCTAGTAAACGAACCATATAGAGACAGCTTACAGAAACCATCTGGGCGTTCTTGTTCAGAGAATAATGATAATATAATAGGTGTCCACTTTTTGTCGTATGGTAAATCCGAAGGCATTATTTCCTGCTGGTAGAAATTACTAATATCAGATATTTTATCAATTTCTTCGCTGGATTTGATATGTGTGATTTTTATGGATTCTTCTTTCCCGTCATTCTTACAAAAAAGAACACAGACAGTTGTTGTTGCATCAGGGAAAATTTCTTTTTCATTTGAAAAGATTATTATTTGCTTTAACAAATGATTCGCAAGGAGGCTTTTCTTAATTTCTTTCCCATAGCCTGTGTTAAAAAATTCAAACGGCATAATAAATGCCAAATTCCCATTAACGTTAAGCTCATTTAGAGATTTTACAAGGAATACAGAAGAGATGTTCGAGTAACCAATAAGTTTTTTCCCTAATTTTTCTTCGATTTTAGGTAACACATCATGGCGGTTAAGAAATCTTTGAAACCTCATATATGGAGGATTACAAATTATACCGTCAAAAGAGCCAACTTCAGCTTCGAGGTAGTCATTATTTATAATTCGAAGGTTTGGATTTCTTCCATTATAATTAAGATAAGCTATAATATGATTGTCAATCTCGTATCCAGTGAATACTACTTGATTTTCTGAATTAATCTTTGTTACTTCATCAAAAAAAACACCCAAACCAAATGCCGGGTCTAATATTGTTTTCGGATCATCTTTCATAATCCATTCTGCCATAAGACGTGCAACTGGGTTAGGCGTAAAAAACTGGCCGTAATCTTTCCTGTGATTAAACGGGGTTTCATCTATGTATTTTGGTTCACGCATTGATGACATCCCTTGTGAATATTTCGTTATCAAGATACCCTTTGCCACCCTCAAAGGTTACATAAAACAGTAGGCGGCCTCTGTCTAACTCCTTCATAGCGGATTTATGTTCAGGCATATCAATCTTTCCAAGCACTTCTTTCCCAATTTGAACGTTTATCTTTATTGTAGTTTTTCCTTGATTTTTTACATCTCGCTCAATCGAGAAATTATTGCCGTCATTGTTATCGTTTGAGACCAATGTCAAAATATCCTTGAAGGTTATTATATATGCTTTGTCAAAAAACACCTGTAGATAGAAATGTTTGACATTGTATTGTTGTATCCACCTGTTGACGAGCGCAATATCTTCCATTTTGGGTGTAATGCTTAAATAATCACGTTTGTGCAATATCTTTATGTTTTCTTTTATGTCTTTCAATAATATTGTTAAATCTCTCAATTCATTTGTTAATGACCAAGAGGGACACCGAAAGTCTAATTCTCTAAATGTATCATCCGTAGCATTTGATATGAGATTGTAGATTGTCTCGTTTTTACGCTTTAATAAATTGCCAAGAGCAGTACTTAAGATTGCGTTTCTAATTTCGGTACATTTATTAATGGCCTGCTGTTGCCTACCTCGCATGAATGCCGCATATTTATCGGCTAAAAACGAGCTTGATCTTACTTCAAGTGCGGCAACCGCTCGCCGTATGTGCTCGTCATTTTCAATATCAATTATTCGACCAGGAAAGTCGCAGACCTTAAATATGAGGATATCTGGTCTTTTCCCTATAGCATTAAGCTCATTCTGATATTCCATATAGAAATCAGCAAACCCATCATCACCTGCGGCTATTGATTCAGAACGTCCATATTCAACAGCAAAATAATCATCTGAATATTCATTGATTGCCTTAAAGACAATTTTTTCTGCCCAGTCGCCCTGCTCTTTGTTTGTCAGAAATTCAGAGTTTGCCATCGTCGGCGGGCGTCCGCTCATTTGTATTTCAGTATCAATATCCAGCGGCGATTGTTCAATTAGATTAAGGATATCGTCTTTGTACATACATGCCCCTTCTTATTTTTACACCCAACAATAATTA
>MHYD01000068.1:14165-18445 GCA_001824645.1 Planctomycetes bacterium RBG_13_46_10 | reverse complement strand
CATAACATCCCAAATACCCTTTCGCCCACCCTGAGCGAGTCCCGACAAGTCGGGACGAGTCGAATGGGTTCGGCCCGGGTGTAATCCGCTTCTTATTAATTAAAACTATGAGCATAATATAGCGCTGGCCGGAGGGAAATCAATCGCGAATTTGCCATTTAAACGATTTTCTGTCCGTAACAGTAAGAATCCATTATCGTTTCAAAAAATCTTTCTCGAACCGGATTGAAGGAATTGTAGCAAAGAGGGTGTTTTGTGTGCCTGATGGGGAAGAAACGAAACCCTGCCATATCCTTCGACATTGCTCAGGACAGGAATGGCAGGGCTAAATATTTTGGAGATTAGGCCTGAGTACCTGCTGCCACGTTTTGCGACGCGAGTCACAGAGGCAAGCAAGTCACAGATTATTTCAACTCTACAGACCAGTAAGCGTGGTCGAGAAACTGCTGCCAGCTATGGTAGCGTTGTTCGCCGAGATGGATATGAACAATGGGATTGTGTGCCGGTTTAACGGGCTTCTGTATAAGCGTCATGCCGGCCTCTTTTGGAGTTCGGCCGCCTTTCCTGATGTTGCACTCGGGACAGGCACAAACTATATTTCCCCAAGCGGCCTTGCCGCCCAGACTTCGGGGGATGATGTGGTCGAGTGACAATTCGCTGGTTCGATAGCGTTTGCCGCAATATTGACAGCGGTTTTTGTCGCGTGCGAAGATGTTCCGTCGGTTGAACTTGACATCGGTCCGCGGCAGACGGTCGTAAAACAGCAGCCGAATAATCCGCGGCACCGCAATATAAAAGTTGACAGTGGAAATCCAGTCGTGTCCGTCCGGCTCGAAATCTCGCTTGAACCGGCTCACCTCGCACCAGCTTTGGAAATCGTAATTGGAATATCTGCCCTGCTCGAGGGAGACAACTTCGGCAAGGTCACGAAAGAGCAGTGAAAATGCGCGCCTGGCTCCGACTATGCGAATAGCCATATAATGCTTATTCAGCACAAGAACACTACAGTCCAGCCCGGATTTGACTTCAGAAGCAAACATAACCTACGACTCAAAATATTATCAAATCTACTATAACAAATAACAGAAAGTTTATCAATTTGCAAGTAAAAAGAGTGAAAACCATTAAAACCGGCACCGGGAAAAAGATAATCGGCATAGAAGATTTTCTATCGGAAATGGCGGCTCTTTAGATAGTAGATATGCCGGCGTTTTTTCGCAGGAGATAATTAAAGTATAAAATCCAACACAAATCCGCTGGAGCCAGCGGATTTGGGGCCTAAAGACGGAATGGTATAATTTACAGGGTAATTTCTCGTATCCTATGACTTAGCAGCAGAAGTACAAAGATTTTCCCTCATCAGCCGACCCATCTTAAATTTTACCGTTCGCTTGGCAGGCACATCAACACGTTCGAGGGTTTTAGGATTCTGCGCGACTCTCGACGCTCTTGTCCTGGTCTCGAAGACACCGAAGTCCCGGAATTCCAGACGATTGTTTCTTTCGCAGAGCTCTTTTGTTACTTCGTCAAGAAACGTTTGAATTATACGCTTAACTGTCACTCTCTTTGCTTGAGTGCGTTCCGAAATCCTATCGATAAGTTCTTTCTTTGTAACTGTTGCCATAAGTTACCTCATTTCAGGAAAAGAGTGATTGAGAAATTATAACCCGTTTACATTAACAAAACTTTTATATGATTAATTATCCTTTTTGATAATCTAACAACTAATTACATTCCTCTGCCCAGACCACTGTTTAATAAGAAACTTTTCTACAGTAAATCATACCATCAATTTATTTGGTGTCTAAACATTCAGCTAATCAGGCAGATTTCAAACTATTGCAAGCTACTATACAGCAAAGACTTCGAGACAGCAAGAAATTTTTAAACAAAAATTTTTAATATAATAAAAAAATACGGCTGTTTTAGATATAAAACTTAAACCAGGTTTTCTCTTCCGAACATAGATATGTGAAATAAACATATCCGGGTTTAAATAAGAAACAAACAGATAGTCTATTGACCGCTTGGATACTTATCGGCATAATTGAACCTCTTATATGCTCTCAATTTAAGGGGCACTAAGTGCAAATAGTCGCTGGATGCTGTTTTTTAATACAAATAATCTATATATTGTCAAAAGTTTAGGAAACGACTCATAAACCGGTAATGCAGCAGGAATAATATTTATGTCTGTAGACAGAAGTAATAAAATCAGTTCGGGCGAAGCTGCTCAAAAGAAAAAAGATATAGCCGTTGAGATAGCAAACACCTTTGAGTGGCTGATAACCGCTTTTATCCTGGCCTTTGTCTTCCGGGCTTTCATTATGGAGGCGTTCCGCATACCCACAGGCAGTATGGCTGATACACTCAAAGGTGCCCACTTTCGATTATGCTGTGAACAATGCGGATATAACTATAGCCATGGCTTTACGCCGGAAGCATATATATTCTGTCCTCACTGCGGATATATATGCGGATTTAACCTCGTGCGGGAAAAAAACATGCGCTGCCCCCAATGTATGAATATTTATACCTATCCGGAAAGATACAGGTTAAAGCAGGATACCATTCCCGCCCGTAGCGTAGATCTGCCTCACACCCGCTGTCCAAGCTGCAGTTATGAGCGGGGGTATGACAGGTTCTCGCGCAGAAAAATGCCGGTGGCAAACGGAGACCGAATACTCGTATTAAAATGTATATACCAGTTTGTTGAACCAAAGCGATGGGATGTAATAGTGTTTAAAAATCCGCTGGACCCAACAGAAAATTATATAAAACGCTTAATCGGCCTGCCCGGAGAGAAGATCGAAATTATTGACGGAGATATCTATGTTGATGGCAGGATTCAGCGAAAACCACCCAAAGTTCAGAACGAGCTTTGGACGGTTGTTTATGACCATGACTATCAGCCTATTCGGCCGATGGAAGGCACATTCGCCGGTCATCCATGGTGGCGGCCGCTCAGCAACGATTCAGATTCAATGTGGCTAATCGATGACCAGGACAATCCTACGCTGGCACATCTTGCCGGCGATACTGAACAGATTAATACTCTGGTTTATCAAACGCCGGGGGGTAAAGATTTCAAAGCTGGTTATTCCTACAACGATGTTGACCCCAGAAGAGAAGATGATATGCCGGAATGCAGCGACCTTATGGTACGTTTTTATGCTGAATCAGACATCGCTGCCGGGCGTCCTGTGGACAGCCAAAGGAGTATCGGTATAACTCTCAGGAAGTATCAAACCAGCTACAGCGCATGGGTCAATTCGAAAAACGAGATGGTCATAGCAAAAGTTGGGCAGGATAAGCAGCTCGTAGAGCTGAAGCGCAAACAAATTCTTTCGATGAACGTGAACAAACCTATGCTGGTCAAATTTGCCAATATTGACCATCAACTGATTTTCGAATTCGGCCGAGAAAAACTGACTTATGACCTTGGAAGCGGCCCGAATGACATCGGACCCCGAGAGACGGGCACAGAGCCGAGAGTTAAAATTTTCGGGGCCGGCAGGTTGACACTGTCGCATATAGCGATTTTCAGAGATATTCATTATACCTCGGAAAAAACCGCCAGCGGTAAGGACCTGGGCAGGGCAACCGAGGGCAATCCTTTTACTCTCGCAAAAGATGAGTTCTTCGTGCTCGGTGACAATAGCCCCAACAGCGAGGACGGCAGATGGTGGAGCACACGAGGCGTAGCTAATAACGGCCTGTATTACCGTCCGGGTATTGTTCCGCGTGACTACCTCGTAGGCAAGGCCCTGTTTGTCTATTGGCCCAGCGGATTTGAATTTCCGTGGCCTGAAAATGTGAAAACATACCTTTTAAGCAGAAGCCGACAGAACTCGTTAATGAGAATAGCAAATGGAGCCACCTCGCTAAGGTGGATTCCAAATGTAGGTCAAATGCGTTTCATCTATGGCGGCTCGAATAAAGAGCCCGAAGACAAATACGGAGGTGAATAAATGAAAAGCGCACTTTTTGTAATCGGCTCGGCAGTGACAATGCTGACTTTTGCCGGATGTGCCGAACTAAAAAATGTCCGCAATGCTGCCGATCGTGTTACTATCGGTCATGCCATTGCTGCGGAGGAATTACGCTGCGAATACCGCGTTAATCCTCTTGGGATTGATTCTGTCCAGCCCCGGCTAAGCTGGATAATACAATCTCACGAGCGGGGCTGTGCACAAACCGCATACCAGATTTTAATCGCAAGCAGTGACAAACTTCTCAACCTCGATATGGGTGACCTTTGGGACAGCGGCAGGGTTGAC
>MHYD01000068.1:8959-14151 GCA_001824645.1 Planctomycetes bacterium RBG_13_46_10 | reverse complement strand
TCAAATTGTGTATTCAGGCAAGCCGTTGATGTCACGAATGCGGTGCTATTGGAAGGTGCGTGTCTGGAGCCAGGCCGGAAAAGCTTCCGCATGGAGTAAACCGGCACTTTGGACGATGGGCTTGCTCAGTACGGCAGATTGGCAGGGGAAATGGATTGGTTATGATGCAGAACCATCTGATTCAGATATGGAAAAAATAAAAGCAATCAGTCTTGATGACTGCAAATGGGTATGGTTTGGCGAGGGTGACCCGCGAAAAAGCGACCAGAAGGGCAGGCGGTTTTTCCGGCGTTCAATCGAAATAAGCCCGGATAAAACAATAAAACGAGCACATCTCCGCCTGGCTGCGAACAATGAGGTAGTACTTTTCCTCAACGGCCAGCAGATTCTCCGAATCCCGGGATTGAAACCTACTCAG
This sequence comes from Planctomycetes bacterium RBG_13_46_10, assembly GCA_001824645.1. Lineage (GTDB taxonomy): Bacteria > Planctomycetota > Phycisphaerae > Sedimentisphaerales > Anaerobacaceae > RBG-13-46-10. Next base: position 13,733 of record MHYD01000068.1, on the reverse strand, counting down.
ACGCTTGATGTAACCGATAAGCTGACGGCGGGCGGCAATACATTAGCAATAGAAAGCACAAATGAAAATGATGCCGCTAATCACGCCGTGCTTGCCGGCAAGATGTTGGTCGAATTTGAAACCGGCCGGGAGACTATTTCAATCGACGGCTCATGGAAGGCATCCGATGCCAGGCTGGACAATTGGCAAATGACCGATTTCAATGATGCGTCCTGGCAAAATGCCCAGGAGATTGCCAATGTCGGTGATGAGCCTTGGGGCAAACCTTCAGCCGATGAGCTGATTTTACCTCCTCCGTCTTATCTTAGAAATGACTTTTCAGTCGAAAAGTCTGTCAAACGTGCCATGGTTTATATCTCCGCTCTTGGTCTTTACGAATTACACATCAACGGTAAACGTGTAGGCGAGGATTACTTCACGCCCGGCTGGACCGACTATCCTACACGTGTCTATTACCAGAGTTACGATGTAACTAAACTGTTGAAGCGTGGCTCTAATGCAATGGGGGCAATCCTCGCCGACGGCTGGTATGCAGGGTATATAGGCTTCGGGCGAAAGCGTGAAAACTACGGCAGCAAGCCACGACTACTCGCGCAGCTTGAAATCGAATATGCCGATGGCGGCAAAAAAGTCGTTTCTACCGGCAAGTCCTGGAAGGCCGCACACGGTCCGCTCATCGAGGCGGACTTTCTAATGGGTGAAACATACGACAGCCGTAAAGAGATGCCCGGCTGGAGCAAATCCGACCCCCGCATCCGCGGGGGCAAGCCTGCCCCTGCTCAAGCAGGGGATGATTCTACCTGGAATACAGTGGCGGTGACAGAAAAGATTAACGGCAAATTGCAGGCCTATCCGGGCGTGCCGGTGAAAAAAATAATGGAAATAAAGCCTAAAAAGTGTACGGAGCCAAAGAATGGTACATACGTTTTCGATATGGGCCAGAATTTCGCCGGATGGGCCCGCTTGAAGGTCAGCGGACAGGCCGGCACGAAAGTTGTATTGAGATTTGCCGAGATACTCAATCCCGACGGCACTATCTACACTGAGAACCTTCGCGCTGCCCGCTGCACCGACACGTACGTTCTAAAAGGCAAAGGCCGGGAGGTTTGGGAGCCGCGATTTACATTTCACGGCTTTAGATACGTAGAGGTAACCGGTTACCCCGGCGAGCCGGGATTTGATAATATTACCGGCATAGTCGTACATTCTGATACGCCGCGGACGGGCTCCTTCGAGTGCTCCAATCCGATGGTCAATCAATTGTACAGTAATATAGTATGGAGCCAGCGGAGCAATTTCCTCGAGGTGCCGACCGATTGTCCGCAGCGTGACGAGCGTCTGGGCTGGACCGGTGATGCGCAAATCTTCGTCCGAACTGCAACTTATAATATGGATGTAGCTGCGTTTTTCACCAAATGGCTGTTTGACCTCGAAGACGCCCAGAGCGAAGCAGGTGCATTTCCGGATGTTGCTCCGCGCAAGATTGCCGTTGGCGACGGCACAGCCGCCTGGGGTGACGCCGGCGTTATATGTCCCTGGACGATTTACAATGTCTATGGTGACAAGCGCGTTATCGAGAGGCACTACGACTCAATGAAAAGATGGATTGCATATCTAAAGGCCAACAGCAACGACCTGCTGCGACCGGCCAGCGGTTATGGTGACTGGGTCGCAATCGGCGAAGAGACGCCTAAAGATGTAATTGCTACAGCTTATTTTGCCTATAGCACACATCTTCTGTCGAAAATGGCTGCCGCTGTCGGCAAAGACCAGGATGCGAAAGATTATGCTGCACTTTTCGAACAAATCAAAGACGCTTTCAATAAAGCATACGTCTCCGACGATGGGAAAATCAAGGGTGACACGCAGACCTGCTATTGCCTGGGGCTTTACTTTGATTTGCTGCCCGAAAACACGTGTGGTGAGCCTGTCGAATCCAAACGCCGGCTCGCCATAGAGCATTTGGTCGAGGCGCTCAAAAGAAGAAACTGGCACTTAACTACCGGATTCGTAGGTTTAAGCTATCTGCTGCCGACACTTACCCAGACCGGCAACTCTTTCGACCCGGCTCAAGACGGGCTTGATATTGCTTACCGCCTGCTCAACAACGATACATTCCCAAGCTGGGGCTACAGCATTAAAAACGGTGCCACTACAATCTGGGAGCGATGGGACGGCTGGACCGAAGAGAAGGGTTTTCAGGACCCGGGCATGAATTCGTTTAATCACTACTCATTCGGTGCGGTCGGCAGATGGCTCTTCGGAACCGTTGCCGGCATTGATACGGAGGAGAGCGGCTATAAACATATTATTATTCATCCCAGGCCGGGCGGCGGGCTGACTTATGCTAAGGCAAGCTACAAGTCCATCAATGGCAGGATTGTCAGCGATTGGAAAATTGAAAATAATGTCATAACATTGAGCATCACGATTCCTGCTAATACTACCGCCACTGTATATGTACCGGCCAAATCTGCTGAAAGTGTCACCGAAGGCGGGAAACCGGCAGGGAAGAATAAGTTTATTAAATTCCTCCGCATGGAGGATGGCTGTGCGGTTTTTGCTATAGGCTCGGGCAATTATCGGTTCGGAAGCCACCTGTGACTCGTAACTCGAACAACGAGTGACAAATAACGTTAGGCACTATAGCTTCTTTTAGGCACTTGATATTTTTCGAATTATCTATTTTTTCGATTTTACAACGGGCGTTCTGTACGGAAGCTCCGCGCAAACCTTCTTTATTATCTTATTGACCTGGTTGGCCTGCTGAGGCGATAAGGCCTGTCCTGCAACTCCACCCAGCACGCCGCCTATGACTCCGCCTGCCACTTTATCGCGAGTGTCACCGCCTGCTACGACTGCGCCTGCCGCCGCGCCGGCTGCTGCACCGAGTACGGTTGTGAAGGTCTTGCCTGTGCTGCCCGAACCGTTTCCTATCCACAAGATGCTGCCATCCTCGACATCTATCATCTTTGCGGTCATATTCATTTCTTCTTTGTAAGTCGGGATATTAATAAGCATCACCACCGGCACGTTCAGTATTCTACCGGCTTTAGCCGCATCCTCGTCGGTGGTTACGTCCGACGACTGGAACTTCTGCTCCTTAAGCAAAGCCTGTACCTGTGCTCGCTCGACAGGGGTATAGCCTTTCTTTAAAAGCTCCATGGAGAAGAAATCACCAATCTGGTTCTTTGCCGCCTCACCATGCACCGCGCCGGATACTTCGACTACGGCGATTTTAGTCACCTTGCTGAAATCATAATCGGCTCTGAGATAGCTTTCGCCCTTGCCAGAAGCACAACCACCGATAATTAAACCCGACAACAATAATAATATACATAGACATACAATTCTCATAATACACTTCTCCTATAAAAGCAGATTAAACTTCAGAACAGAGCCAAAACAATCAATCATCTAAACGAAATATATAGGATTGTCAATATTTTTTTCGCTTTCTCAATAGCAGGTTTATAAAAACGAAAGGCCAAGGATTTTCTCAAATCCTTGACCTTTCTATATTTAACCCTCCACAGAGCAGCGTAAAGCTGCTCTATCAAAATGGTTTATACTATAACGGATTATAGTGATGGTCTGTGTAGTCGGGCTTCTTGGCCGGCGGATTCGGCCACTTCAGCACATCAAAAATAAATTCGCTGCCCTGGCGTATCATTACGTCCGGCATACAGGGACACATCTCGAATGAGCCGATGACATCGTTGCTGTATTTACTTAAAACTTTTAACAAATAGTCCCAGTTTTCTCGCGGTATGCCGCCATTCAGGCCGGGCGGCTCATGGTCGTCTATTTGGCCATAGTTATCAGTCAGATGCAGATGTGCGATTCTCGGTGCCAGCTCATTTATAAATTGTTTAAATGAGAATTGCGGGTCCAGGTTGGCATGGCCAGTATCAAGACAATACCGAATAGATTCAAACTTTTCGCCAAGCTCTTTGAGTATTGGCAGCGGGCCGGTCTCAATACACAGCTTAACACCGTTGTCCTCTGCCATTTTTATGACTTCAGAAGCAAATTCACAGCCATCAAGATGTTCATGGGCAGGAATTTGCAGGCTCTGCAGCTCTGTCACGATATTGGCTTTAAGCAGCTTGGCACACTCAATCTGCTCGTCCCATTGCTCCAATGTAGGCTGGTCGTTACGGGAGCGCATCGCTACCAGCATATCATCGGTAGCGGCTGTTAGTCTCGACCAGTTTCGCCTCCCGTAACGGCATTCATTTTGGCCTTTTATATTAGGCCATAATTCCACACCGAAGCCCAGAGATTTGAGGAACTGGCATTCCTGCTCCAAGGACAGAGGATGCTCACGCCACCAAAATACCATTGTGGAAACAACGTAATCTATACGCATATCTCTAACTTTATTATTGGACCCATAACAAGCCTGTCGTGCTACGTCCGGCTTAGCCCAGACGAGTCGGACAGGAATAATATCGAGAAAAAATGGGGGTCTATTCAGTGAATCCTGCAAATTACTGCATTTTTAACACGAAAATTCGGATTTTATATACATCAGGCATGATTGTTTTGTATAATATTGCTCGAAATGAAGGTCAACGTCCGCATAATGTTTGTGTTACTGATGCTCGGCATCACATATTCCTCTTTTGCTCAAAAAACGTCAGAGGAAGTACTTGTTTACCGCGGAACAAGCGATGCATCCACTGCTGTGGCTGTCACCGAGGATATTTTCATCGTTGCCGATGATGAGAACAACATCTTAAGAGGTTACAGTATAGACAAACCCGGCCTG
>MHYD01000068.1:8816-8948 GCA_001824645.1 Planctomycetes bacterium RBG_13_46_10 | reverse complement strand
TTACGATTTGACCGATTTCTTGAATGTTGAACCAGACTTTCCGGAGGCAGACATCGAAGGTGCAACCATGATTGGCAACCGCATCTACTGGATTACCTCGCATGGCAGAAACGAAGACGGCAAGATGCGCCC
>MHYD01000068.1:6396-8775 GCA_001824645.1 Planctomycetes bacterium RBG_13_46_10 | reverse complement strand
GCAAAGTTCTTTACATTGGCTTTAGAAATCCTCGCCCCGTTAGAAACAACACGCGGAATATGATTAACTCACCAAGCGATGGAATTTCTAACGGGGCAAGCCCAAAATCAAGAGCTTTGCTGGTTCCTCTCTATAATCCTAAAGAAGTTGTTGAAAAATCTGCTATTCCAGTATTGGGAAAGCCATACTTATTGGACTTAAATAATTTGGGCATAAGGAGCATGGAGTACTCTCACATTCATCAGACCTACTTTATTATAGCAGGCCCTTTCAATGAAAGTTCCGGATGCGTTTTATATTGCTGGTCGGGAAAAAATGAAGAGCAGCCAAAATTCGTACGGAATTTGAGTGCTCAAAAAAATGTGACTCCTGAGGCATTGGTGTTTTTTCCAAAAACGGAAAGAATTTTGTTACTGAGTGATGACGGCAGTTTGGATATTAAGATTAGCAATTCCTCGGAGTGTATGGAAGGCAAACGTAACAGCGATGGAACCTGTCCGAACAAATTCCTTGTAGATTCAAATAAAAAAACATTCCGAGCAATCTGGCTCAAACCTTAAACTTGTAATTTTATTAACAAAAAAATTCTATCAGGATATTGACCAAGTACGAGTTTTTGTGTAAATTTCTTTACTTTATGTGGGTCGAGAGGCCAAATCCGCCTATGGCAGATTAACCCGCCTACGGCGGATAAATATTTAAACTGTTTAGTCTATTCCATTTTTTGGAGATAGGTATGATAGAAGTCAAGGAGCTTCGGCGTAGTTTCGGGCCGGTTACAGCCGTTGATGGCATATCCTTTCAGGCCGACAAAGGTGAAGTGCTGGGCCTTCTCGGGCCTAATGGTGCCGGTAAAACCACCGCGATGAGGATGCTGGCCTGCTTCATCACACCCGACAGCGGCACAGCTTCGGTTGAAGGCTTCGATATCCTGCAAAATCCGGTCGAAGTTAGATGCAGGCTCGGCTATCTGGCAGAAAATTCGCCCGCTTATGGTGAAATGACAGTCGGCGGTTTTCTTAATTTCGTCTGCGATGCCAGAGGAATTAACGGCACCAAACGGAAACAGGCGTTAGACAGGATTGTGCCGATGTGCTCAATCAATTCTGTGTATCATCAAACAATCGACACACTTTCAAAAGGATACAAACGGCGCGTCGGGCTGGCACAGGCACTTATTCATGACCCGGAGGTGCTCATTCTTGATGAGCCAACGGACGGGCTGGACCCTAATCAAAAACACGATGTCAGGCTGCTAATCAACCAGATGGGCAAAGATAAGTGTATTATTATTTCAACTCACATTCTCGAAGAGGTCGAGGCCATTTGCTCCAGAACCATAATAATCTCCGAAGGACGAATACTTGCGGATTCCACACCCAGCGAGCTGAAAGAGAAATACCAATGCAGCCTGGACGAAGTATTCAGGAAAATAACACGGAAGAAAAGCAACTAAAGGCTCGATGCTCGTCGAGTATCGAAAATCGAATATCGAGCATCAAGAATACAGGAGTTAACAATGCAAAGTTTTTGGGCGGTATTCAAAAGGGAGCTTAAAAGTTACTTTACAACTCCTCTTGCATACGTATTTTTAGTGATTTTTCTGTTTTTCTCAGGCTATTTAGCCTTTAAGCAGGGTTTTTTCGAGGCCCGTCAGGCAGATTTGCGGGTGTTCTTTATGAATCTGCCGCTGCTATATGTTTTCATGGTACCCTCGACCGCCATGCGTCTCTGGGCTGAGGAGCGCAAGACCGGCTCAATCGAGCTGCTGTTTACTCTGCCCATTACCATAACACAGGCTGTTTTAGGTAAATTCTTTGCTGCCTGGATTTTTCTGGGAATAGCATTAGCCTTGACTTTCCCTATGGTCATTACTGTATATTATCTCGGCAATCCCGACACGGGACTGATAATTGCCGGTTATCTCGGAAGCTGGCTGACGGCAGGAGGATTTCTTGCAATCGGCTGTTTCTTTTCTACTATCAGCAAGAATCAGGTGATTAGTTTCGTTCTGTCGGTAGTTGCCTGTGCGGTGCTTGTTTTCGCCGGTATGCCGACCACGCTGAACTATCTCTCGTCCTTTTTGCCTGCCGGTTTGGTTTCAACAATAGAGAGCATGAGTATAAGACAGCATTTTGAGTCGATTCAAAAGGGTGTGCTGGAATTTAAGGACATTGCCTTTTTCGTGGTATTAATAATCGGCTGGATTTCCGCCAGCACTATTGTTTTGGATGAAAGGAAGGCAGCCTAATGGAACCGAAAGAATCAACATCGGAAAAAACTATGAAGACTTCGGCCGGGAAAGTATCTCATGTCGGTACGAACCGGACAACAAGGGCAATTATAGGCGCAATATTTGTTTTTGTGATTACGTTCTCG
>MHYD01000068.1:5929-6290 GCA_001824645.1 Planctomycetes bacterium RBG_13_46_10 | reverse complement strand
GCTTCAGCGGTTCTCTATCTCCGAAGATGAAAACTTTTTCTTCGGCTTAGTCGCTCAAACACAATTTGGAGTTGAAAAGGTCATACCGTTTTTCTCGCCGGACAGGCAGGACTTTATCGAATATGACATCAGCAATCTGATTGATTCGGCGATTACCCGTCAGAAGACGCGACTGGGTATAATGAGCTCCCTGCCGGTAATGGGCGATGACCCGAGCAGCTATATGGCCCAGATGTTACGGTTGCAGGGCCAGCAGCCCAGACCTTCATGGACTATTGTAGAACAATTGCGCAGAAAATATGAAGTCACTGAGATACCCACAGACGTCAACGATATAAATGACGTTGATATTCTGTTAGTC